>NZ_JBNDJE010000004.1:0-368170 GCF_050434805.1 Massilia sp. UYP11 | reverse complement strand
TCGCCGCCTTACTCGCACCAGGCTGGCCTACCAGCTTGACTGCCTCGCGCTTGAACTCTTCTGAAAACAACCGTCTTTCACGTGCCATGTAATTCCTCCGATAGGGACATCATACCTATCGAAAGTGTCCGAGCTGGTGGGGGAAGGCCAAAGTGTGTTGATGAAGAATTTCGCTGCCATAGACTGGCCACGGTTCGACTGAGAACATCACACTTCGGACGAGGCGGCCATCACATTCCCCATCACACCTGCCATCGTAGGAAGTTGTCAACAGCGTTGAAACACGCGTAGAATGCGGGCAACGCGGGTGTAGCTCAATGGTAGAGCAGAAGCTTCCCAAGCTTCATACGAGGGTTCGATTCCCTTCACCCGCTCCAATCGCCCTTCCTGTAGCTGAGCAGCGCCATCCCGTTTCCAATCGCGATATCCTTTGCGTTCCCTCGTCTCGCCGAGCAAGGAGCGCTTCGCATGAGTCCCGATTCCCTGTCACGTCGCCGCCTGCTGCAAACGATGCTCGCCGCATCCGGCGGCCTGGCCCTGCCGTCGCTGCACGCCGCACCAGGTCCCGCGCCGCTGCTCACCCGCCCGATTCCCTCGTCCGGCGAACAGATCCCGGTCATTGGCCTGGGCAGCTGGATCACCTTCAACGTCGGCCGCGATCCGCAGGCCCGCAAGGAATGCCAGGAGGTGATGCGCCAGTTCTTCGCTGGCGGCGGCCGGATGATCGACTCGTCCCCGATGTACGGCTCGGCCCAGGACGTGATCGGCGAAGCCGTGCAGGCCATCAAGCCGCCGCGCCTCTTCTCCGCCGACAAGGTGTGGATCAGCGGTGGCGCCCGGGGCGTGCAGCAGATCGAGACTTCGCGCAAGCTGTGGCGCGTGCCGCGCTTCGACCTGCTGCAGGTGCATAACCTGCTGTCGTGGGAAGAGCACCTCACGACCCTGCAGGCGATGAAGAGAGAAGGGCGCTTGCGCTACGTCGGCATCACGACCTCCGAAGGCCGGCGTCTTGGCGAGATCGAAAAGATCATGGCCTCGCATCCGATCGACTTCGTGCAAATCTCGTACAACGCCCTCGATCGCGAGGTAGAGCAGCGCATCCTGCCGCTGGCGCGCGAGCGCCGCATCGGCGTGATCGTCAACCGGCCGTTCCGCCAGGGAGACTTGACGCAGGCGCTGGCCGGCAAGCCGCTGCCCGGCTGGGCCGCGGAGATCGGCTGCACCACCTGGGCCCAGGCGCTGCTGAAGTTCATCGTGTCCCATCCCGCCGTCACCTGCGCGATCCCCGCCACCTCGAGCGTGGCCCACGTGCGCGAGAACCTGCTGGCGGGAAGCGGCCGGATGCCCGACGAAGCCCTGCGAAGGCGCATCGCCCAGGATGCCGAAAGGCTGGCATGAGCGAGTGGTGGACCGAGTGGGCGACCTACAGGCTGTCGGACTTGCTGATGTTCTCGCAGCGCAGCTACTACCGGCTCATGGCCCTGTACAACGAGGCGGTCTGGCCCGCGCACCTGCCGGCGCTGGCGGCCGGCCTGGCCGTGATCGGCTGCATCGCGCGCCCTGGCGTCCACACCCGCCGCATCGCACTGCTGGTACTGGCCGTGGCCTGGGGCTGGGTGGGCTGGGCCTATCACCTGGCGCGCTATGCGGACATCAACACCGCCGGCCCCTGGTTCGCGCTCGCGTTCGGGGTGCAGGCAGTGATGCTGTGTTTCATGGCGCTGCGGCCGCGCGCGGCGACGCCGGCCGGCGTGCAGAAACAGGTGGCGTTGGGGCTGGCCGGCCTGGCGGTGGTCGCGTATCCGCTGCTGGCGCCGGGTAGCGGCCGTGGCTGGAGCCAGGCCGAAGTGTTCGGCATCGCGCCCGATCCTACCGCGATCGCGACGCTGGGCGTGCTGCTGGCCAGCCGTGCGCACCCGATTGCCTGGCTGATCCCGTTGGCGTGGTGCGCGGTGAGCGGCGCGACCCTGATGGAACTGCGCGTCGGTTACGCCTGGCTGCTGCCGACGTTCGCCCTCCTTGCGGTCGCGGCCGGATTGCTTTTCAGGCGTATGCCCCAGGCGCGGTGGCAGGGGCAGGACAAGTAGAGGCCGACCGGCCGGCGCTCAGCTCGACAACAGATTGCCCAACCTGAACGAATCCACCCCCGCCACCTTGCACACGTGCATCCCGCGCAGCAGGTGCCGGTGCGCCGTGCTGGCGAACAGCAGCCCCGAACGGCTGGCCGCCACCGGCGTGACCTGGCCGCTTACCGGATTGACGATGTCCGCGATCGGCTCGCCCGCCGCCACCTGGTCTCCCAGCTGCTTGCGAAACACCAGCACGCCCGCATGCGGCGCCGACAGGGGCTCGACCGCGTCCAGCGGCGTCGGGCCGCATTGCGCCGCTGGCAGGGCGCCCACTGGGATGTCGAGCACGCCCTGGTGCGCCAGGTAGTGCACGATGGCGTCGGCATCCTGCTGCGCGTAGTCGTAGTTCACGTCGTTCTCGCCGCGCAGTTCGACGGTGACGGCGGCGCAGGCAGGCGGGATCGCGGCTTGCGGAAAGTGGTCGGCCAGGTCCCACCACACGCGGCTGCAGGCTTCGTCGAAGGCTTCGCCGCCCGATTCCTTCGCCACCAATAGCACGCGCGCGCCCATCAGGTCGGCCAATGGCTGCACTACGTCGATCAGCGGCGTGCCGGTGTACATGTGCAGCACCGCCTCGTTATCGCAGTGCAGGTCGAGCACGATGTCGGCGTCGATCGCCATCGTCAGCAGGATTTTCTTGAGCGTGGCGGCATTGTCCGCCGGTTCCCAGGCCGCCACCTCGGCACGGGCCAGCTCACGGATCAGTGCGACGTTGGCCGCGGCGTCCGGGCCCAGCCGCCCCGCGAGCGCGTTCTTGAGGGCGGCCGCGACGTGGCGGTAGGAGCGGTTGAAATTCAGGCCGGTGGACAGGTCGTAGCGGCCGAACGGCGCGCCATGCAGCACCTGGGACAGGCCGAGCGGATTGGCTGCCGGAACCAGGACGATCTCGCCCTTGATGCGTCCCTCGGCGTCGAGCTGGTCGAGTCGCTCGCGCAGCAGGTGCGCCACCAGCATCGCCGGCACTTCGTCGGCGTGGATCGCGGCCTGGATGTACACCTTCTTGCCGCTGCCGGGCGTGCCGTAGTGGAGCGACGTCAGGGTCATGGTGGCGACACTGTCTTCGATGGCGATCGGGTGTTTCGTCGAGTGCATGGCAAGAGGCTCCGGCGTTGCTGGGGGAAGACACCGATTATGCGCGATTCCGCCTTGCCGCCACGCACGGTCGATGGTGGAGACGGCTGCGCTATAATGACAGCCGTTTTTTCCGCATATTCCACACTCCCCATGTCTTCTGAAAAGCCCACCAGTGGTCCGGCACGGTCCATGCTGTACGATCCCACCGAACACCGCATCCGCAGTTTCGTCACGCGCGCAGGGCGGTTGTCGACCGCGCAGGCGCGGGCTTTCGAGGAGCATGGCCCCAAGTTCCTGATCGAGTACAAGAAAGAGCCGCTCGATCTCGCAGGCGCTTTCGGTCGTCATGCGCCGGTCGTCCTCGAAATCGGCTTCGGCATGGGCGACACCACGGCCCATATCGCGAAACTGATGCCCGAAACGGACTTCCTGGGCGTCGAAGTGCACACGCCGGGCGTGGGCAGCCTGCTCAAGCAGATCGGCGAGCAGGACATCGCCAACCTGCGCCTGGTCCAGCATGACGTGTTCGAGGTGCTGAACCACATGATTCCGGATGGCGCGCTGCACGGCGTGCACGTGTTCTTCCCCGATCCATGGCACAAGGCGCGCCACAACAAGCGCCGCCTGATCCAGCCGTCCTTCGTCAAGCTGCTGTGCCGGAAGATCGCGCCGGGCGGCTACCTGCACCTGGCGACCGACTGGGAAGACTATGCGGTGCAGATGCTCGACGTCTTGAGCGCCGAGCCGGAGCTGGTCAACACCGCCGAGGGCTATGCGCCGCAGCCTGCATACCGTCCGCTGACCAAGTTCGAGAACCGTGGCATCAAGCTGGGCCACGGGGTGTGGGACCTGGTCTTCACGCGCAAATAAGCCATTCGGCCATCGTCGTTCACGCACGCCATGTCGTCGTTCGTCACCTCCCGCTGGGCGATGAACGGCAAAGTTCCTACACTGGACTCGTTGCTATACATTAACGAGTACGGAGGAAACCATGTGGGGACGAATCGCGCGGTGGTGGAAGGAGTGGGACCAGGAGCTGCTCGGCGTGCTGCGACAGCCTGGCCTGGCTGTCCAGGCGCCGGCGGGCTGGCGGCGCAGGATGGCGTGCAAGATTGCCGACATGTCGCCGGTCGAGCGCGAGGAGCTGTATCACATCGCGACGGCGTATAGCGGCAAGGCCTTCATACGCCTGCTTGCCAAGCTGTGCCTGGTATTCTCGGTGTTCGGTGCACTGGTCAAGCTGGCCTTCCTGCCCGGGCTGTCCCTGATGGCAGCGGTGCTGGCCGCGAATGCGGTCGGCTTGGGTGTCGTGCTGGCGCTGGCCGCGGTCTGGTTCAATCACGAGAAATATGTGCAGCGCGGCCGCCGGCTCGTGACGAAGGCCATCGGCCTGGGCATGCTGGGAGGCCTGTACGGCGCGGTTCTGGTGGTGATGTTCAAGGGAGATTCCTGGGGACGCCTGCTCGAGATCATGCCGAAGGTCCTGATGGTGACCGGGTTTGGCGTTCTGCTCCTGGTCGCGCTGCCAGGCTTCGTGCTGGCGCTGGTGCGCAGTCGGCACTATGCCCTGCTTGCCGTGAAGCTGAAGCAGGAAGCCGAGCAGGAGCGCCTGGCCCGCGAACTGAGCGAGACCCGGCTGCGGCTGCTGCATGCCCAGATCGAGCCGCACTTCCTGTTCAATACCCTCGGCGCGGTGCAGCAGCTGGCCGAGCAGGGCGCGCAAGGTGCGGCAAGGGCCGCCGAACTGACCTCCCACCTGATCGACTTCCTGCGCGCCAGCATGAGCGATATGCGGTGCGAACAGGTCGACCTGGAGACCGAGTTCCGCCTGGTCGACTCCTACCTGCGGGTGATGCAGATCCGTATGGGCGAGCGCTTGCGCTACACGGTCGACCTGCCCGATGCGCTGGCGAGCACCCAGGTGCCCAGCATGCTCGTGCTGACCCTGGCCGAGAACGCGATCAAGCATGGCATCGAGCCGTCCGTGCACGGCGGCGAGATCGCGGTCACGGCCCATGACGACCACGGGACGATCCGTATCCGGGTACGCGACAGCGGCGTCGGCATGAGCGACACGCCGGGCGCCGGCACCGGCCTGGAAAACGTGCGCCACCGCCTGCGCCTGACGTACGGCGAGGGCGCCTGCCTGTTGCTGAGTGAAGCCGAACCTGGCCTGCTGGCCGAAATCGTCATCCCCTGCAAGGAGCAAAAATGAGTGTCAACGTGCTGGTCGCCGAAGACGAACCATTGATGCGCGAGCGCCTGCTCGGCATGCTGGCCACGGCCTGGCCCGAAGCCAGCGTGGTGGCGGCGCCCGAAAACGGCATCGATGCCTGGGACGCCTGGCTCGCGCACGAGCCGCAGGTGGTCTTCCTGGATATCCGCATGCCCGGCATGTCGGGCCTGGAAGTGGCCGAACGCATCGGCCGCCGCTCTCATGTGGTGTTCGTCACCGCCTACGACCAGTATGCGGTCGATGCCTTCGACGCCGGTGCGGTCGATTACCTGCTGAAACCGATCCAGCCGGGCCGGCTCGACAAGGCATTGGCGCGCCTGCGCGAGAAGCTGGACACCCGACCGGACGATGTCAGCCAAGTGGTGCAGCAGGTCAAGGCGGCGTCGCCACAACCGAAGCGCGAAAAGCTCAAATGGCTCAAGGCCAGCGTCGGCAAGCAGATCCGCCTGATCGATGTCGAGGAGGTGCTGTTCTTCCAGGCCGACAGCAAGTACACGCGCGTCGTGCTCAATGGTTCCGAGGCGCTGGTGCGCATTGCCTTGAAAGATCTGGTGGGTGGGCTCGACCCAAGCCTGTTCTGGCAGATCCACCGCGGCACGCTGGTGAACGTGAATGCGATCCGGGTGGCCGAGCGGGTCGACGCCGAACGCATGCAGGTGCTGCTGCGCGGGAGCAACGAGGTGCTCCCGGTGAGTCGCAGTTTTACTCACCTGTTCCGGGAGTAATCCGGTCAGCTCATCTCGTTGATGATGGCGACGATCTCGTCGCCATAGGACACGAGCTTTTTCTCGCCGACGCCCGTCACGCCGCGCAGCTGGTCGATCGAGGCCGGCTTGACCTTGGCGATCTCGCGCAGGGTCGCATCCTGGAACACCACATAGGCCGGCACGCCGTGCTCGCGCGCGGTGCCCATGCGCCACGAGCGCAGGCGGTCGAAGATCGCCTGTTCGGAGCGCGACAATTCGGTTTCTTCGTAGTTCGAGCGCGAGGTGGACGGGCGCTTGGCCTTGACCGGCTTCTGGTACTGGCGCAGCTGCACCTTCTGCTCGCCCTTGAGCACGGGCCGCGCGGCGTCGGTGAGCTTGAGCGAACTGAAGGCGTCGTGGTCGACCGTCACCAGGCCGAGGGCGATCGCTTGCCGCAATATGGCGCGCCATTCCTGTTCGGAGCGGTCGGCGCCGACGCCGTACACGGTGAGCTTGTCGTGGTGCCACTGGCTGATGCGCTCCGTCTGGGCGCCGCGCAGCACGTCGATCACGTGGCCGCCGGCGAAGCGCTGGTCGACCCGGTAGATGGTCGACAGCAGCTTTTGCACCGGCACCGTGCCGTCGAAGCTGACCGGCGGCACCAGGCAGGTGTCGCAGTTGCCGCAGGGGCCGGAGCGCTCGCCGAAGTAGTCGAGCAGGCGCATGCGCCGGCAGCTGAGCGTTTCGCACAGCCCGAGCATGGCGTCGAGCTTCATCGACAGCACGCGCTTGAAGGTTTCGTCGGCCTCGGATTCGTCGATCATGCGGCGCTGCAGGACCACGTCTTGCAGGCCATAGGCCATCCAGGCGCTGGCGGGAGCGCCGTCGCGGCCGGCGCGGCCCGTCTCCTGGTAATAGCCCTCGATGCTCTTGGGCAGGTCGAGGTGGCAGACGAAACGCACGTCGGGCTTGTCGATGCCCATGCCGAAGGCGATGGTGGCGACCATGACGATGTTCTCTTCGCGCAGGAAGCGGGCCTGGTTGGCGGCGCGCACCGTGTGCTCCATGCCGGCGTGGTAAGCCATGGCGCGGATGCCGTGCTCGTTCAGGAAGTCCGCCGTCTCCTCGACCTTCTTGCGCGACAGGCAGTAGACGATGCCGGAATCCTGCGCGTGCTCGCTCGTGATGAAATCGATCAGCTGCTTGCGGCCGGTGGTCTTCTCGACGATCGAGTAGCGGATGTTGGGACGGTCGAACGACGAGACGAACTGGCGCGCGTCTTCCAGTTGCAGGCGGTGCGCGATCTCGGCCCGGGTCTGCTGGTCGGCGGTCGCGGTAAGCGCGATGCGCGGCACGTTGGGGAAGCGCTCGTGCAGGATCGACAGCCGGATGTATTCGGGACGGAAGTCATGGCCCCATTGCGACACGCAGTGCGCCTCGTCGATGGCGAACAGCGAGATGCGGCTGCTTTCGAACAGTTCGAGGCAGCGCGGCGTCATCAGGCGCTCGGGCGCCACGTAGACCAGGTCGATCTCGCCAGTACGCACCAGGCGCTCGATGCGCATGGCTTCTTCGAACGTTTGCGTCGAGTTGAGGAAGGCGGCGCGCACGCCGACTTCTTCCAGCGCGTCGACCTGGTCTTGCATCAGCGCGATGAGCGGGGAGACGACGACGCCGACGCCGTCGCGCAGCAGGGCGGGAATCTGGTAGCACAGCGACTTGCCGCCGCCGGTCGGCATCAGGACCAGCGCGTCGCCGCCGCTGGCCACGTGCTCGACGATCTCTCCCTGCTGCCCGCGGAAGGCGGGATAGCCGAAGACCGTCTCCAGCACGTGGAGAGCGCGCGCGCCGAGGTCGGCGCCGATATCGGGATTCATACTGTCTGTTTCAGTGTTTTGGACAAGGGTGAGGCTGGTAGTTTACTCCGACCAGTTGACCAAGCCAAAGTGAGCGGTCACCAGCACCAGGATGCCGAATACGATACGGTACCAGGCGAAGATCGTGAAGTCGTGCGTGCTGATGTAGCGCAGCAGCCAGCGCACGCACAGGAAGGCCGCGATGAAGGCCGAGACGAAGCCGAGGCCGAACAGCGGGAAGTCGGCCATCGACAGTGCCTCGCGTTCCTTGACCACAGAATAGACCGTCGCGCCAAGCATCGTCGGCATGGCAAGGAAGAACGAAAACTCGGTGGCCGCCTTGCGTGACAGGCCGAACAGCATGCCGCCGATGATGGTCGAGCCCGAACGGCTGGTGCCGGGAATCAGGGCAAAGGACTGGGCGAAGCCGACCTTCAGGGCATCGAGGGCGGTCATGTCGTCGACGCTATCGACCCGCGGCGCCGTGACGCGCTGGCGCTGGCGCCGTTCCACCCACAGGATGATGACGCCGCCCACGACCAGGGCGATCGCCACCGGCACCGGGTGGAACAGGAGTTCGGTGATCGTGGCGCTGAACAGCACACCGGCAACGGCGGCCGGCAGGAAGGCGATCGCGACGTTGCGCGCGAAGCGCTGCTGGAGCGGATCCGACCCCAGCCCGGAAAACAGGCGCATGACGCGCTCACGGTACTCCCAGACGACGGCCAGCACGGCGCCCAGCTGGATCACGATCTTGAATACCGTTTCTCTGACGCCTGTGAAATTGAGCAATTCGCCCGCAAGAATCAGGTGACCGGTGGAAGAAATTGGAAGAAATTCGGTGAAGCCCTCGACCAGGCCCATGATGATCGCCTTGATGGCGAGCGCAATATCCATGAATTATGTTGGTGTGGAAGTGATCTGGGAACGAGCCGGTTCAGGCACGCCGGCTTGGGCTCGAAGCTTACCATGAGCCGGCCCCCCGCCGTTGGGCTAACTGAACCGTACGGACGATTTTGCAGCGGCAATGTGCGGCCGGCCAGTGGCCAGGCATGCGCGCGAATGAAGAAGCGCTTGCATCGAATGTGACATCGCGTGCTACACTAAATCCATGAGTAATCCTGCACTCACCCAATGAGTCTATTATTGGTCATCATTCTTGCCGCGCTGTCCTGGCTGGCATTTCATGACTGGCAGTTGCCTAATGCATTACGCTACCGACCCTTCCAGGGCCGGGTCTGGCGCAGTTCTTTCCCATCTGCTTCCCGTAAAGACATCCGCGAATTCCTGTCGGTGTTCGGCGCCGCGTTCTCGTTCGGCGACAGCGAGAAGCTGCACCTGCGTCCTGACGACCAGGTGCTGGGCGTGGTGCGCGCCGCCAGGACCACCCGCTGGATGCCCGACGCGTCCGACATCGAGCCGCTGGCGCGCGCCCTGCGCGAGCGCTACGGTCTGCGCCTGGACGAGGTCTGGCATGACGGCTTGACCCTTGGCGGGCTGTTCCAGCGCGTGCAACAGGCACGCGGCAAATCGGCGGTGTAGGGTCGGCGGCTCGCCGCCGACGCGGCGATTGTTATCGGTACCGAATTTCGCGCCGGACGATCTCGCTGCCAACGATCACCGCGTCGGCGGCGTAAGCCGCCGACCCTGCGGCGCTGTCGCTTCTTCCAGCTCGGTCAGCCAGCGGATCGCCTGCGGGCGATCGTCGCCGCACATCTCATGCGACGGCTGCAGGCCGCCGCAGAAGGCCGGCCGTTCCGGTTGGCCAAAGATGCGGCAGCGCTCATCCTCTCCCAATTGCACGCAACGCACCCCGGCCGGCTTGCCGTTCGGCATGCCTGGAATCGGGCTGGTGATCGAGGGCGCGGTGCAGCAGGCGCCGCACTGCGGCCGGCACTGAAAAGGGGCGGACATGGACATCGGCATTGGAAGAAACTGAGCCCCCCAGTATACCTTAGCCGCTTCCAAGCGAAATACGACATCTTCGTGAAACGGCTTAATCTACGGTTTCCGCCTGATTTAAACTAATATAGTTTGTCGATACAACGTTTGCTTGACTGTTCCGACGACCGCGGTCTATATTGATTGCTCCTTAGATAATTTTCTGGGCGGGAATATGGACTGCCAACTTGACAGCAAGCCGCGCTGGGAACGTCGCAAGGAAGCGCGTCCCAAAGAGCTTCTGGCTTCCGCCATCGAGCTGTTCGTGGAACGTGGTTTCGCCTCGACTCGCCTGGAGGACGTGGCCCGCCGCGCCGGGGTGTCGAAGGGTACGCTCTACCTGTATTACGCCAACAAGGAAGACCTGTTCAAGGCCGTCGTACGCCAGGCCATCCTGCCGATGATCGACGATGCCGAGACATCGGTGGCGGAGTTCGATGGCCACAGCGCCGAGTTGCTGCGCCACGTGATCCTGTCCTGGTGGGTGCGCATCGGCGCGACCAAGGCGTCCGGCATCAGCAAGCTGATCCTTGCCGAATCCGACAATTTTCCCGAACTGGCGCGCTTTTACCAGGAAGAGGTCATGACACGCGGCATGCGCATGATTTCGAGCATGCTCGAACGCGGCATCCGCCGCGGCGAGTTCCGCGGGATCGACGTGCCGCAGACGGCCCAGGTGCTGATCGCGCCGCTGCTGATGCTCTCGACCTGGAAGCATACGATCGCCCCCTGCGAGCGCTGCGACCTGCAGCCCGAGGCTTTCCTGGAAGCCTTCCTCGATATCACCCTGCACGGCCTGCTTCCCGCCTCCAGGTAAGTTACCTGTCACGCCAGGGACCGATTTCTGGCGTTCATCCCCCTCAAACTGCAGACTGTCGCAATTTTTCGCTGGCTCGGCCGTGCATCGTTAAGATGTGCGTCCAGAGGCCATTGAGCGATTAGAATATCGGATTATTTATTTTTCCACCGAGAATTGAAATGAATATCGAACAAGCCCGCTTCAATATGGTCGAACAGCAAATCCGTCCGTGGAATGTCCTGGACGAAGAAGTGCTGGCGCTGCTGCACGTGGTCAAGCGCGAACAATTCGTGCCGAAGGCCTACGAGAACCTGGCGTTCGCGGATGTCGAGATCCCGTTGCCGGGCGGCGAGACGATGTTCAATCCGAAGGTCGAAGCGCGCATCCTGCAAGAGATCGCGGTGAAGAAGCATGAGAACGTGCTGGAGATCGGCGCCGGGTCCGGTTACATGGCCGCGCTGCTGGCGCACAAGGCGCGCCACGTGACCACGGTCGAGATCCAGCCGGAAAGCGTCTCGCTGGCCAAGGAAAACCTGGCCAGGGCCGGCGTCATCAACGTCAGCGTGGAAGAGGGCAACGGCGCCCAGGGCTGGCCGACGGACGCCCCCTACGACGTGATCGTGGTCTCGGGCGGTCTGCCAGTGCTGCCGGAAGCGCTGGTCACGCAGCTGAAGGTGGGTGGTCGCATGATTGCCATCCTGGGCGAGGCGCCGGCGATGAGCTGCCAGCTGATCACCCGCACCTCGGAAACGGCGCACGATGCGGTCAAGCTGTTCGAAACCGTGGCCAAGCCGCTGACCGGCGCCGAAGCGCCGTCGCGCTTTACCTTCTGAAGGCGATCGATGCGACAGATTACCGCCCCTGAGCTGGCCGCATGGCTGGCCGACCCGGCGCGCGAGCAGCCGCTGCTGCTCGACGTGCGCGAGGATTGGGAATTCCAGACCTGCAAGATCGCAGGCTCGACCCAGATCCCGATGCAACTGATTCCGGTCCGCGTGAGCGAGATCGACGACGACCGGGAAGTGGTGTGCATCTGCCACCACGGCGCGCGCAGCATGAACGTGGCCGCTTTCCTGGAGCGCAATGGGTTCAGTAACGTAACGAATTTAACGGGCGGGATACACGCCTGGGCCGTACAGGTCGATCCGTCAATGCCGAAGTATTGACCTGATCCTCAACCAGATGACTCCTGTGGAGATAGCAATGCAGAAACCCCTACTTGCCGTGCTGCTTGCCAGCGCGTGCTTCTCGCTCAACGCCCATGCTGCCGACCTGATCCAGGTCTACCAGCAGGCGCTGGCCAACGACGCGACATATGCGAGTGCACGCGCCTCGCTGGCCGCCGGCCGCGAGCGGATCACACAGGGGCGTTCAGGCCTGCTGCCAACCGTGGGTCTCAGTGGTGGGATCAGCAAGAACGACAACGAGTTCGATCCATGGAATATCGGCCAGGTGGGCACCTTGCCGAACGGCCAGCCGGGCATCATCGATTCGAGCGGTGCGAACCTGCGCACCAACGAATACACGCTGTCGCTGCAGCAGCCGTTGTACCGCTGGGATCGCTGGCAGACTTACCAGCAGAGCAAGCTGCAGCAGGCGATCGCCGAGGCGCAGTTTGCCCAGGCCCAGCAAGACCTGATCACGCGCGTGGCCACGGCGTATTTCGACGTGCTGGCGGCGCAAGACAAACTGGAGTCGACGCGCGCCCAGAAGGAAGCGACCACCGAACAGCTGGCGTCGGCCAAGCGCAACTTCGAGGTCGGCACCCAGACCATCACCGACACCCACGAGGCGCAGGCCGCGTACGATCTGGTGCTGGCGCAGGAATTCGCCGCCGTCAACGACCTCGACAACAAGCGCAACATGCTGCAGACGATCATCGGCACCGCGCCGGGCAACCTGGCCCCGCTCAAGCCGGGCGTGACCCTGGCGGTGCCGCAGCCGGCCTCGGTCGATCCGTGGGTGTCGTCGGCCGAGAACCAGAACTACGGCGTGACCGTCGGTCAGCTGCAGGTCGAGATCGCCATGCGCGACATCTCGCGCAACCGCGCCGGCCACCTGCCGACCGTCGACCTGGTGGCGAGTTCGACCCGCCGCGACATCAACGGCCGCACCGGCAATTCGGGCGACACCAAGAACAATGCGATCGGCGTGCAGTGGAGCGTGCCGATCTTCAGCGGCTTCGCCGTCACCAGCCGCGTGCGCGAATCGATCGCGCTGGAAGACCGGGCACGCAACGACCTCGAGGCGACCCGCCGCAACGCGGCGATGCAGGCGCGCCAATCCTTCCTGGGCGTGAACAGCGGCCTGGCCCAGGTCAAGGCGCTGGAAGCGGCGGAAGTGTCGAGCCAGTCGGCGCTGGAGTCGAACAAGCTGGGTTACCAGGTCGGCGTGCGCATCAATATCGACGTGCTGAACGCCCAGCGCCAGCTGTACCAGACCCGCACCGACCTGTCGCGCGCGCGCTATGACGTGATCATCAACGGCCTGCGCCTGAAGGCAGCGGCCGGTTCGCTGCGCGAGGCCGACCTGATGCCGGTGAACAGCTTGCTGGGAGAGTGATCTTCCGAGCCTGCGCCGTGGGTGCGCAGGCAGGTTTGAAAAAGCCCGGGGCCAGCATGCTGGCAACCCGGGCTTTTTCATTTTTCATATTACAGTGCCCGCGCGCGGCGCCACTGGATCAGTTCGGCGATGGTGAGGATCGGGAAGGCGCGTTCTTCGGCGAACTGCTCGATCTGCTCGCCACGCATCATGGTGCCGTCCGGGTTCATCAGCTCACACAGCACGGCGGCCGGCTGCAGGCCGGCCAGCCTGGCCAGGTCGACCGAGCCTTCGGTATGGCCGGCGCGCGCCAGCACGCCGCCCGGGGTGGCGCGCAGCGGGAACACATGGCCGGGGCGCACGAGGTCGTCCGGCTGGGCGTTGCGCGCAGTCGCGGCCTGGATCGTGGAGACGCGGTCCGCGGCCGAGACGCCCGTGGTCACGCCATGGCGGGCTTCGATCGAGACCGTGAACGGGGTGCCGTAGCGGCTGCCGTTCTCCGGCGCCATCGGCGGCAGTTCGAGCGCGCGCACTTTTTCATCGGACAGGCACAGGCAGACGATGCCGCTGCATTCGCGGATCATCAGCGCCATGGATTCGACGGTCAGCTTTTCGGCGGCGACGATCAGATCGGCTTCGTTCTCGCGATCGAAGTCGTCGAGCAGGATGACGGGAATGCCGGCGCGCATGGCGGCCAGGGCGGCGGCGATACGACCTTCGAGGTCATTGCTTTGAAGGGTGTAGGCAGGGACTAACATGTGAAACGCTCCTCGCAGTGGTTGGCGAAAAACGCATCAGGGCAAAGCGAAACCGCGCACCCGTTCAACCGCGAAGGCGCGGGTGAGCAGGCGCATGACAGCGCACATCTTCTTTCATCCGGACTATACCGTCGGCCCTGGCTTCTCACCAGGTCTGCTGACCCTGCTCACTGAAAAGTTGAGCAGGCGCTCGCGGGCTCGACCCGTGAAGATCATACCGCCGGTGGGGAATCGCACCCCGCCCCGAAGACGTTATTACATTGTGGTTGCCTGTTTGATAGGCAGGCGGATTGTAGCAGCGTGCGAGGATTCCTGCTCAGCAGGTACCGGTTTGGGATCGGTGGACAGACTCGACCGCGGGTCAGCTCAGCAGTTCACGCGAGTACACACGACATGGTGACAGCGCCAAAAAAATGGCGCGACACCCGCAGGCGCCGCGCCATCCTTGCTGAAAATCCGGTCAGCTTAGTTGCTCAGCCCACCGCCGCCGGCATTGTCGGCGCGCTCGATCAGCTCGACCTTGTAGCCGTCCGGGTCGGCGATGAAGGCGATCACGGTGGTGCCGCCCTTGACCGGGCCCGGTTCGCGGGTGATGTTGCCGCCGGCTGCGCGCACCTGATCGCAGGTGGCGTAGATGTCTTCGGTCGAGATCGCGATGTGACCGTAGCCCGTGCCCATGTCGTAGCTGTCGGTGCCCCAGTTATAGGTCAGCTCGAGCTCGGCGTGGTCGGGATTGCTGCCGTAGCCGAGGAAGGCCAGGCTGTACTTGTATTCCGGATTATCGCTGGTGCGCAGCAGTTTCATGCCCAGCACCTTGGTGTAGAAGTCGATGGAGCGTTGCAGGTCGCCGACCCTCAACATGGTATGCAGGATGCGCATTTGGATTGCCCTATGGGTTTCGAAGAACCGCTATTCTATGCGTTCGACGGCATCCTTGCCGGAGGCGCCGCAGGCAGGACTGCCCGCGGCGCGCCGGATCAGTTCTCGAGCTTGGCGTCGAGCGTGATCTTGGCGTTGAGCAGCTTCGAGACCGGGCAGTTTTCCTTGGCGGTGGTGGCCGCCTTGTCGAAGGCTTCCTGGCTCGCGCCCGGGATCTTCGCCACCAGGTCGAGGTGCACGGCCGTGATCGAGAAGCCGCCCTCGACCTTTTCCATCGACACCGTCGCCTTGGTGCGCAGCTCGTCGGCGGTCAGGCCGGCCTGGCCCAGCTGGCCCGACAGCGCCATCGTGAAGCAGCCAGCATGCGCCGCGCCGATCAGCTCTTCGGGATTGGTGCCCGGCGCGTCTTCGAAGCGGGTGTTGAAGCCGTAGGGCTGGTCCTTGAGCGCGCCGCTGCCGGTCGACACCTGGCCCTTGCCATCCTTGATGCCGCCACTCCAGACTGCACTGCCATCGCGTTTGATCGTCATGGGTTATTTCCTTTCATTGTCGTTGGTGTCGGGTGCGGGCTCGGCGTCATGGTCGCGCATGTCGCGATGACGGTCGGGCTGCGGTGTCGCCTGGCCGCTGGCGCCGGGGGCGGGATCGACCGCCTCCGAAATGCCGGGCGTGTTGCGCGCATCGGTATCGACCAGGCCCTGTTCGAGGTCCTTGGCCGCCTGCTTCATGACGCCGCGCGGCGCCTGGTCTTGCGCGTCCGGCGTCTCGTCGCGTTCATGCGGCTGGCGTTTGACGCCATCGTTGCTCATCGGTTCCCTGGTATTGACGAACCGGTCCTTGGCTTCGGTCACCATGGTGCTCTCCTTTGCATTTTCGTCATCATTGCCATCCTAACGCCCCGTTGGCGAATGAGTCGCGCAATTGAACCCTGTAATTTAATGATGCTTTTCTTTGCAATGACCCGGTGCAGCGGGGGAAGGTGAACGTATCGACCGCCGGCGCGCCTTGCGCACCGACCGACCCCGCGCGCATCGCATCCCGACCTTGGCCGTCCTGAGCGCGATGGGCGCGGTACTGATGGGCTGAACTTGCAGGGCAGGGGCGGCGCCAGCTATACTGTTCATTCATACAGTAATCGCCGAGCGCCGTATGGCAGCGGCAGGGATTATCGGTTAATCTCCACCGTGTCGTTCAACCCTATACCGCAGAGACCGTCATGTCCGCTTCGCCCCAACCGCAACAGATCATCGCGCTCGTGGTGAGGCACAACACGGCAGGCGTCGAGGAACCGGTCGGCCGCATTCGCGATTTCCTGCAAGAGGCCGGCTACCGCGTGGTGTTCGAGGCCGATACCGCGGCGCACCTGGAGCTCGATCAACTCGATTCGATGACCGTGGCCGAGATCGGCGCGCAGGCCAAGATCGGCATCGTGGTCGGCGGCGACGGCACCATGCTGGGCATCGCGCGCCAGCTGGCCGCGTACGACATCGCCCTGATCGGCATCAACCTGGGCCGGCTCGGCTTCATCACCGACATCCCGCTCGACGACATGCTGCCGGCGCTCAGCGAGATCCTGCAGGGCCGCGCGCGCGCCGAAGAACGTACCCTGCTCGAAGCGCGCGTGATGCGCGGCGGCGAGCAGATCTTCTGCAGCGTGGCCGTCAACGACGTGGTCGTGGCGCGCGGCACCGGCGCCGGCATGGTCGAACTCAAACTGACCGTCGACGGTCAATTCATGTACAACCAGCGTTCGGATGGCCTGATCGTCTCCACGCCCACCGGCTCCACGGCCTACGCGCTGTCGGCCGGCGGCCCGCTGCTGCACCCGAGAATGAAAGGCACGGTGCTGGTGCCGATCGCGCCGCACGCGCTGTCGAACCGGCCGATCGTGGTGCCCGACGACAGCGAGATCGTGGTCGAGCTGGTCAGCGGACGCGACATCAGCGTGAACTTCGACATGCAGACCTTCACCAGCCTGCAACTGGGCGACCGCATCGTCATTTCGCGCTCGCCGCACACGATCACCTTCCTGCATCCGCTCGACTGGAGCTATTACCACACGCTGCGCCAGAAGCTGCACTGGAACGAATACCCCACCAACGACGGCAAGCTCAAGTAAGAAGCCGGTATGCCCGCCCGACTTGTTCGCCACAGAATCGCCAATCACCGGAGACCCGATTTTTCATGCTGCGCACACTGACCATCCGCGACTTCGTCATCGTCGACGCCATCGAACTGGAGTTCTCGAACGGCTTTTCGGTGTTCACCGGCGAGACCGGCGCCGGCAAGTCGATCCTGATCGATGCGCTGCAACTGGCGCTGGGCGGCCGCGGCGACGCCAGCATGGTGCGCGAAGGCGCGGCCAGGGCCGACATCACGGCCGATTTCACGCCGACCGCGCCAGCCAGCGCCTGGCTGGCGCAGCATGAGTTCAGCGTCGACGAGGGCGGGGCGCTACTGCGCCGCGTGATCGACAACGCCGGCCGCTCCAAGGGCTATATCAATGGCGTGGCCGCCACCGCAGCCCAGTTGCGCGAACTGGGCGAGCTGCTGGTCGATATCCACGGCCAGCACGCCCACCAGTCGCTGCTCAAGCCGGACGCCCAGCGCGCGCTGCTCGACAACCAGATCGCGGTGCGCGATCCGCAGGCGCGCATCGAGGCGCAAGCCGTGGCGCAAGCCTGGCGCGCCTGGCGCGCGCTGGTGCGCCAGCGCGAGGAGTACGAGACCGATGCCAGGAACGTGCTGATCGAACGCGAGCGCCTCGAGTGGCAGGTCAGCGAGCTCGACAAGCTGGCGCCGAAGGCCGGCGAATGGGGCGAGATCAGCAACGAACACAGCCGCCTGTCGCATGCCGCCAGCCTGCTCGAAGGCGCCCAGGAAGCCTTGGCCGCGATCTCGGAATCGGAGCATCCGATCCTGTCGCAGCTGTCCTCGCTCAATGCCAAGCTCGGCAAGCTGGTCGACGTCGATGCCCAGCTGCAGGCGGTGCTCGACTGCATGGAGCCGGCCCGCATCCAGCTGCAGGAGGCCGTGTCCGAGCTGAACAACTACATCGACAAGGTCGAACTCGACCCTGGCCGCCTGCGCGACGTCGATGCCCGCATGGAGGCCCTGCACAGCGCCGCGCGCAAATACCGGGTGACGCCCGAAGAATTGCCTGAGGAGCATGTGCAGCTGGCCACCAGGCTGCGCCAGCTGGCCGACGCCACCGACATCGAGGGCCTGCGCCGGCAGGAAGACAAGGCCCGCGACGCCTACATGGACGTGGCCGGCCGCTTGTCGAGCCGCCGCGTGAAAGCGGCGGCCGAACTCGGCGCCCAGGTGACGGCCGCGATGCAGGAGCTCAGCATGAGCGGCGGCAGCTTCGCCATTGGCCTGAACAGCGGCGAGCCGGGCGCGCATGGCCTCGAACAGGTGGAATTCCTGGTCGCCGGCCACGCCGGCGTGGCGCCGCGTCCGCTGGCCAAGGTGGCCTCGGGCGGCGAACTGGCGCGCATTTCGCTGGCGATCTCGGTGATCACCTCGAACGCGACCACGGTGCCGACCCTGATCTTCGACGAGGTCGACACCGGTATCGGCGGCGGCGTGGCCGAGGTGGTGGGGCGCCTGTTGCGGCGCCTGGGCCAGCAGCGGCAAGTGCTGTGCGTGACCCATTTGCCGCAGGTGGCAAGCCAGGCCAACCAGCATTTCCAGGTGGCCAAGGGCACCACGGGCGAGGGCCGCACCGTGTCGCGCATCGACGTGCTCGACAGCCGCGCGCGGGTGGAAGAGGTGGCGCGCATGCTGGGCGGGATCGAGATCACCGAGACCACGCGCAAGCATGCGCGGGAGTTGCTCGCTTCCTGAACCACTGCATGAACCACTGCGCCGGGCAACTCTTCATGTCGATGTGATGCCACTTTCTTCATTCTGTGGCAGAGTGACGGTCGACCTGCGGTCTTACGCCGCAGCATCGTTCGCCAACCTCAACCATGGAAGGAAACCGCATGAGCATCGAAAAAGTCCTGTACCGCGCCCAAGCCACCTCGCAAGGCGGCCGTGAAGGCGCCTCGAAAAGTTCCGATGGCGTCCTCGACCTGAAACTCAGCACGCCGAAGGAACTCGGCGGCGGTGGCGGTTCGGGCACGAATCCGGAGCAGCTGTTCGCGGCCGGCTACTCGGCCTGCTTCCTGGGCGCCCTCAAATTCGTGGCCGGCCAGGCCAAGGTCGCGCTGCCGCAAGACCTGACCGTCACCGGTGACGTCGGCATCGGCCAGATCCCGACCGGCTTCGGCATCGAAGTCGACCTCACCATCAAGGCGCCGGGCATGGACCAGGCCCAGCTGCAAGAGCTGGTGGACAAGGCCCATATCGTGTGCCCGTACTCGAACGCCACTCGCGGCAACATCGACGTGCGCCTGCACGTGAACACCTGATCCCCGCGGCGTAGAGACGCGATCCCCGCAGGATAAGCAGCGCTCCGTGGCCAGTGCGCCACGGAAGGCGGTGGCGCCGCTCCGGCAAAAAAGAGGGGGCCACCCGCCCGACTGGCGGGCTGCACCTATAATAAGTAGTTCCCGTCATCCATCCTCATCTATGCCATTTCGTAAAGAACCGCCTCATATCCACGGCGCCGTGTCGCACAGCGCGATCGTGCTGGTCAACCTCGGCACGCCGGACGAGCCCACCCGCTCCAGCGTGCGCCGCTACCTGAAGCAGTTCCTGTCCGATCCGCGCGTGGTCGAGATCCCCAGCAGCATCTGGTGGTTCATCCTGAACCTGTTCATCCTGCCGTTCCGCTCCGGCCAGTCGGCCGCCAAGTACCGCACCATCTGGACCCGCGAAGGCTCGCCCTTGCGCAGCCATACCGCCCAGCAGGCGGCAGACCTGCAGGCCATGCTGGCCGAACGCGGCCACGAAGGCGTCAAGGTGGCGATGGCCATGCGCTACGGCACGCCGTCCCTGCCCGACGTGCTCGAGCAGTTGAAGGCCGACGGTTGCGACCGCATCGTCGTGCTGCCCGCCTATCCGCAGTATTCCGGCACCACCACCGCCTCGATCTGGGATGCGGTGTTCAAGCATTACGCCCAGGTGCGCAACGTGCCCGAGCTGCGCCTGGTGAAGCACTACCACGACCACGAAGGCTATATCAACGCGCTGCGCGACAGCGTGCAGGCCCACTGGGACAGCCATGGCCGCGGCCAGAAGCTGGTGATGAGCTTCCATGGCACGCCCAAGCGCACCCTGGAGCTGGGCGACCCGTATTTCTGCGAGTGCCAGAAAACCGGGCGCCTGCTGGCGCAGGCCCTCGGCCTGGGGCCCGACGACTACCTGGTCACCTTCCAGTCGCGCTTCGGCAAGGCCGAGTGGCTGCAGCCGTATACCGCGCCGACCGTGCAGCAGCTGGCGCGCGACGGCGTCGAGCGTATCGACGTGATCTGCCCCGGCTTCACCAGCGACTGCCTCGAGACGCTGGAAGAGATCTCGATGGAAGTGCGCCACGATTTCGAAGCCAATGGCGGCAAGGAATTCCACTACATCCCCTGCCTGAACGCCTCGCCGTCCTGGATCCGCGGCATGGCCGAGATCGCCGAGCAGCACCTGATCGGCTGGCCCACGATCCAGACCCCGGTCCAGCGCGAGGCGCGCCGCCTCGACGCCGAGCGCGGCGCGCACAACGCGGCGCGCCTGGGCGCTTGAACCCGCCGGCCCCGCGCCGGCATTCCCGCCTGTTCAAGATCGGCCCTTGCTTGTTGACAACCTGCTAAAATGGCGGGTTATAGACGCTGGGGGCGGTATCTGCCGCTTTTCGCTTAGCAGTTCTGCAATTCCCCTTGAAATTGTAGGAGATCGCCCCATCTGAGGCGCTGTGTATCGATCAGGATACGATTTTTATCAGCCAAGTCCTTGATTCTAGGAGTTTTTCCGATGCAAGACCAAGAGAACAAAGAGGTGCTCGACCAGCAGAGTGGCGAGGCGCCAGCCGCTGACGCCGCTGCAGGTGCAAGCACGCAAGCGCCGGCTGCGCCGGGCGCAGAACCGGGCCTCGAAGAGCAACTGAGCGCCACCGAAGCAAAACTGGCCGACATGCACGACGCCTACATGCGCGCCAAGGCCGAAGCCGACAATATCCGCCGCCGCGCCCAGGAAGACGTGAGCAAGGCGCACAAATTTGCCATCGAAAGCTTCGCCGAGGCCATGGTGCCGGTGCGCGACAGCCTGGAAATGGCCATCAAGGTCGAAGCCCCGACGGTCGAGTCGATCAAGGAAGGCGTCGAAATGACCCTCAAGCAGCTGACCTCCGCATTCGAGAAGAACCGCCTGGTCGAAGTCATGCCGCAGCCGGGCGACAAGCTGGACCCGAACAAGCACCAGGCCGTGGCCGTCGTGCCGTCGGAACAGGAAGCCAATACCGTGGTTGCCGTGCTCCAGAAGGGCTACATGATTGCCGACCGCCTGTTGCGTCCGGCCATCGTGACCGCCGCAGCGCCGAAATAAGCGGCCGCAGCCTGCATCTGTGTGTGTTCTAACTGAAGCTGTCAATAGAGCCACTTGAAAGCACGCTGCCCCTTCCCAATATTGAATCCATCAGAAATTCACAAATACCAAAGGAACACATCATGGGCAAAATCATCGGTATCGACCTGGGCACCACCAATTCCTGCGTCGCCATCATGGAAAACGGTACCCCGAAGGTGATCGAGAACGCCGAAGGCGCGCGTACCACGCCGTCGATCATCGCCTACCAGGAGGATGGAGAGATCCTCGTCGGCGCGCCGGCCAAGCGCCAGGCCGTCACCAACCCGAAGAACACGCTGTACGCCGTCAAGCGCCTGATCGGCCGTAAATTCGACGAAAAAGAAGTGCAGAAGGACATCGCGCTGATGCCTTACCAGATCATCAAGGCCGACAATGGCGACGCCTGGGTCGCCGTGCGCGACAAGAAGCTGGCGCCGCCGCAGATCTCGGCCGAAGTCCTGCGCAAGATGAAGAAGACCGCCGAGGACTACCTGGGCGAAGAAGTCACCGAAGCCGTCATCACCGTTCCTGCCTACTTCAACGACTCGCAGCGCCAGGCGACCAAGGACGCCGGCCGCATCGCGGGCCTGGACGTCAAGCGCATCATCAACGAGCCGACCGCGGCCGCGCTGGCATTCGGCCTGGACAAGACCGACAAGGGCGACCGCAAGATCGCCGTGTATGACCTGGGCGGCGGCACCTTCGACGTCTCGATCATCGAGATCGCGGACGTGGACGGCGAGAAGCAGTTCGAAGTGCTGTCGACCAACGGCGACACCTTCCTGGGCGGCGAAGACTTCGACCAGCGCATCATCGACTACATCATCGACGAATTCAAGAAGATCAATGGCCTGGACCTGTCGAAGGACCCGATCGCCCTGCAGCGCATCAAGGGTTCGGCCGAGCGCGCCAAGATCGAACTGTCGTCGTCGCAGCAGACCGAGATCAACGAGCCGTACATCGCCATGGCCAACGGCGCGCCGGTCCACCTGAACCTGAAGATCACCCGCGCCAAGCTGGAATCGCTGGTCGAGGAACTGATCAACAAGACCATGGAGCCATGCCGCGTCGCCATCAAGGATGCGGGCGTGAAGGTGTCGGACATCGACGACATCATCCTGGTCGGCGGCATGACCCGCATGCCGAAGGTGCAAGAGAAGGTGAAGGAATTCTTCGGCAAGGATCCACGCAAGGACGTGAACCCGGACGAAGCCGTCGCCGTCGGCGCCGCGATCCAGGGCTCGGTCCTGTCGGGCGAGCGCAAGGACCTGCTGCTGCTGGACGTGACCCCGCTGTCGCTGGGCATCGAGACCCTGGGCGGCGTGATGACCAAGATGATCCACAAGAACACCACGATTCCGACCAAGTTCTCGCAGGTGTTCTCGACCGCCGACGACAACCAGCCGGCCGTGACCATCAAGGTGTACCAGGGCGAGCGTGAGATCGCCGCCGGCAACAAGAGCCTGGGCGAGTTCAACCTGGAAGGCATCCCGCCGGCAGCGCGCGGCACCCCGCAGATCGAAGTGACCTTCGACATCGACGCCAACGGCATCCTGCACGTCGGCGCGAAGGACAAGGCCACCGGCAAGGAAAACAAGATCACCATCAAGGCCAACTCGGGCCTGTCGGAAGAAGAAATCCAGAAGATGGTGAAGGATGCCGAGCTGAACGCGGAAGAAGACAAGAAGGTCAAGGAACTGGCCGAAGCCCGCAACCAGGGTGACGCGCTGGTCCACTCGACCCGCAAGTCGCTGACCGAATACGGCGACAAGCTGGATGCGGCCGAGAAAGAGAAGATCGAAGCGGCGATCGCCGAGCTGGAAGCCGCGATCAAGAGTGGCGACAAGGCCGACATCGATGCCAAGACCGCGGCCCTGTCGAGCGCAGCGCAATCGCTGGGCGAGAAGATGTACGCCGACATGCAGGCGCAGCAGGCAGGCGGCGCGGGTGCGGCAGGCGCGGCCGGCGGCGGTGCGGCCGGTGGCGAACAGTCGGCCAAGCAGGACGACGACGTGGTCGACGCCGACTTCAAGGAAGTGAAGGACGCCAAGTAAGCGTCTTTGGCGCGGGGACGAACAGCTTCCCGCGCACTGGCCGAGCCGAAACCATCACTGGTCATCGGCTCGGTTTTTTTGGTTTCAAGAATCCGGGATAGTGAAGAACCGTCGCAAGCGACGGCAGTTTCCGCTTGAGAAGTGCAGCCGTACTTGAGTACGGCGCGCATCGCAGGCCGACGCTGCAACGCGTGGCAGCTTATTCGCGATTCCATCAGTTTGCAGACAACTTTAGGTGCCGAGCATGGCGAAGCGTGATTTTTACGAGATCCTCGGGGTCGCAAAGGGTGCGTCGGAAGACGAGATCAAGAAGTCGTATCGCAAGCTTGCGATGAAGTACCACCCCGACCGCAACCCGGACAACAAGGAAGCGGAAGAGAAGTTCAAGGAGGTCAAAGAGGCCTACGAGATGCTGACCAATCCGGAGAAGCGCGAAGCGTACGACCGCTATGGTCACGCCGGCGTCGACCCGAACAGCGGCATGGGCGGGGGCGGCTTTGGCGGGGGCGGCGGCTTCGGCGACGCCTTCGGCGACATCTTCGGGGACATTTTCGGCGGCGGCGGCCGTGGCGGCCGCGGTGGCGGCCCGCAGGTGTACCGCGGCGCCGACCTGCGCTACAACCTCGAGATCACGCTGGAACAGGCGGCCCACGGCTTCGACACCACCATCCGCGTGCCGAGCTGGGACAAGTGCGACACCTGCCACGGCAGCGGCGCCAAGCCGGGCACCCAGCCCGTGACCTGCACCACCTGCGCCGGCCACGGCCAGGTGCGCATGCAGCAGGGCTTCTTCAGCATCCAGCAGACCTGCCCGAAATGCCATGGCAGCGGCAAGATCATCCCCGAGCCGTGCGCGGCCTGCGGCGGCGCCGGACGCATCAAGCGCAACAAGACGCTGGAAGTGAAGATCCCGGCCGGCATCGACAACGGCATGCGCATCCGCTCGTCGGGCAACGGCGAGCCGGGCACCAACGGCGGGCCGCCGGGCGACCTGTATGTGGAGATCCACATCAAGCAGCACGCGGTGTTCCAGCGCGAAGGCGACGACCTGCACTGCGAGATGCCGATCTCGTTCAGTAAGGCAGCTCTGGGCGGCGAGATCGAGGTGCCGACGCTCAGCGGCAAGGTCTCGTTCACGGTGCCCGAAGGCACCCAGACCGGCAAGACCTTCCGCCTGAAGGGCAAGGGCATCAAGAACGTGCGCTCGGGCTATACCGGCGACCTGTTCTGCCATGTGGTGGTCGAAACCCCGGTCAAGCTGACCGACAAGCAAAAGGAACTGCTGCGCGAGTTCGACCGCCTGACGGTCGAAGGCGGCGCCAAGCACAGCCCGCAGAGCAAGGGCTGGATGGACAAGGTCAAGGACTTCTTCGAATAAGCGCCCGACCGCCGACCGGCCCACGCCCTCGGCGGTTTTTTTTGCCCGGTCCGGACGTCGCCAGCCGCCATGCAACGCTGGTACACTTCACATCATTTTGATGAGCACCGCCAAACGCCCGCACGAGATGGGCCAGGCAACGTCATACGGGAAATCTCCCGCCGACGGCAACACGACAATATAAGGAATCACGATGGACAAGTACAAGACCAAGGGACTGACCGCGGCAGAGCTGTTTGAACGGAACCGTACCTGGGCCGCCTCGATGGTGGCCGAAGACCCGAACTTCTTCAAGGCGCTGCAGGACCAGCAGGCGCCAGAATACCTGTGGATCGGCTGCTCGGACAGCCGCGTGCCGGCCAACGAGTTGCTGGGCATGGCGCCGGGCGAACTGTTCGTGCACCGGAACATCGCCAACGTGGTCGTGCACTCCGACCTGAACTGCCTCTCGGTGCTGCAGTTCGCGATCGACGTGCTCAAGGTCAAGCACATCATCATCTGCGGCCACTATGGCTGCTCGGGCGTGCACGCGGCGCTCACCGATGGCCGCGTCGGCCTGGCCGACAACTGGCTCGGCCACGTGCGCGACGTGCGCGACAAGCATGGCAAATACCTGGGCAACGTGGTCGGCCGCGCCGCCACCAACCGCCTGGTCGAACTGAACGTGGCCGAGCAGGTCATGAACACGGCCCACACCACCATCGTGCGCGACGCCTGGGAACGCGGCCAGCCGCTGACCATCCACAGCTGGGTGTACGGCGTGCACGACGGCCTGCTGCGCGACCTGGGCCTCACCGTCAGCAGCTTCGAAGAGATCGCGCCGAAGCTCGCGCGCGTGCTGAACGGCTACGTGGATGGCGGAGAAGTGCGTGTCGAACGCCGCGGACAGTGATCTCGCGCGCCTGCGCGCCATCGTTCGCGCCTTCGTGGACGAGCGTGACTGGGACCAGTTCCACACGCCCAAGAACCTCGCCTCGGCGCTGAGCGTCGAGGCGGCCGAGCTGCTGGAGCATTTCCAGTGGCTGCAGTCGGGCCGCGCCGAGGAACTCGGCGCCGGCAAGCTGCAAGAGGTGCGCCACGAGATGGCCGACGTGCTGGTCTACCTGGTGCGGCTGGCCGACAAACTGGACGTCGACCTGTTGCGGGCGGTGGAAGACAAGATGGTGCTCAACCGCGCCAAGTACCCCGCCGAGCTGGTGCGTGGCGACATGCGCAAGTACGACGAGTACCAGAAATAATCACCGGGCCGGAGGGCGCGCAAGCGCAACCGCCGCGGCGGCGCCCGCGGCGGGTCCTTCGCGCCATACCGGCGGCGCCGGCCATGGCAGGCAGAGCAATCCTTGGGGGCCGGTTCAGGAACTTCTTCGCCGTTCACATTGACCTGAAAACATTTCGTGACGGCCCGTAACGTGTGGGCAGGGCTCGCCGATTGCCGTTAAGATTTTGACATGGAATCGGATTGTTATTCACAGATCGGCATGACAAGTGCCCCCGCGTGCGCTGCGTCTGATCTGGATTAAAGGCCCTCGCGCAGGATCTGGTTGTTTTGATCTTGTGCGTTCAACACAAGGTAGAAGCCATGCGCCCCATCGTCATCGTTCCCGCATGCACGCGTGATTTCGGCGAGCACCCGTACCACGCGGCCCAGCACAAGTACGTCGATGCCGTCACCCTCGGCGCCGATTGCGCGCCCCTGATCCTGCCGTCGCTCGGCGCGTCGCTGGACCTCGACACCCTGTTCGGCACCATCGACGGCATCATGCTGACCGGTTCGGCCTCGAATGTGCATCCCAGCTATTACTCTGAAGAAGTGCTGGATCCCTCGCTGCCCCAGGACCCGGCGCGCGACCAGACCACCTTGCCGCTGATCCGCGAGGCGGTGCGGCGCGGCGTGCCGATCATCGCGATCTGCCGCGGCTTCCAGGAGATGAACGTGGCGCTGGGCGGCAGCCTGCACCAGGCGGTGCAGACCGTCGCCGGCAAGTTCGACCACCGCGAGAATCCCGAGCTGGGCATGGACGAACAGTATGGCGACGCCCACAACGTCAGCCTGTCTCCCGGCGGCCTGCTGGAAGGCATCCTGGGCGTGCCCGAGATTCCCGTCAATTCGCTGCACGGGCAGGGCGTAAACGAACTGGCGCCCGGCCTGACGGTCGAAGCCCTGGCGGAAGACGGACTGGTGGAAGCATTTACCGTGTCGAACGCGCCGGGCTTCACCCTGGCCGTGCAGTGGCACCCCGAGTGGCGCATCCAGCACAATCCGTACTCGATGAAGATGTTCGGCGCCTTCGGCCAGGCCTGCCGCGAGTACCACGCACGGCGCTGCAAGAATCACGACCGGCGCCGGAGCGCCGAATGAGTGCCCCCGGCAGGGACTCGGCGCCGCGGCCTCCCGACTCTCCCGCCTTCTGCATCCAGCGCGCCCGGCACCGCCGCGGCGGCGCCTTCGTTCAACGACAGTGAGGCAAATACATGGCAATTCGCGACAAGTTCAGCTATACCGATATGGAAGAGTGGCTCGATGCAAAGCGGGTCACCGAGATCGAATGCCTGGTTCCCGACCTGACCGGGGTGGCGCGCGGCAAGATCTTGCCGCGCGTAAAATTCACCGACGACCGTGGCATGCGCCTGCCGGAAGTGGTGCTGGGCATGACCGTCACGGGCAACACGCCCGAGCGCGACGACGCCTACGAGCGCGCCATCTCCAGCATCGACCGCGACATGATCCTGCGCGCCGACCCGACCACCATCACCATGGTGCCGTGGGCGGTTGATCCCACCGCGCAAGTGATCCACGACTGCTATTACGCCGATGGCCGGCTGGTCGATTTCGCCCCGCGCAGCGTGCTGCGGCGCGTGCTCAAGCTCTATGAGCAGCGCGGCTGGAAGCCGGTGGTGGCGCCAGAGCTCGAGTTCTACCTGACGGCCAAGAACATCGATCCCGACCTGCCGCTGGCGGCCCCGATCGGCCGCAGCGGCCGCGCCGAGACCAGCCGCCAGGTGTACAGCATCGACGCCGTCAACGAATTCGATCCGCTGTTCGAGGACATCTACGATTACTGCGAGATGATGAACCTCGACGTCGACACCCTGATCCACGAGATCGGCGCCGGCCAGATGGAGATCAACTTCCAGCATGGCGAGCCGCTGGGCCTGGCCGACAAGGTCTTCTATTTCAAGCGCACCCTGCGCGAGGCCGCGCTCAAGCACGATATGTATGCCACCTTCATGGCCAAGCCGATGGCGGGCGAGCCCGGTTCGGCGATGCACGTGCACCAGAGCGTGCTCAACCTCGATACCGGCAAGAACATCTTCAGCAACGACGACGGCGCGCCGTCGACGCTGTTCCACCAGTACATCGGCGGCCTGCAGCGCTACATGCCGTCGGCGATGGCGATCGTCGCGCCTTATGTGAATTCCTACCGCCGCATCGTGCGCCAGACGGCGGCACCGATCAACTTGCAGTGGGGCATCGACAACCGCACGGTGGGCTTCCGGGTGCCGGTGTCGGGCTCGCAGGATCGCCGGGTCGAGAACCGCGTGATCGGCGCCGACGCCAATCCCTACCTGGCGCTGGCGATCACGCTGGCCTGCGGCTACCTGGGCATGACCGAAGCGATCGAACCGTCACCGATGGTCGAGGGCAATGCCTACGATATGCCGGTGGAGCTGCCGCAGGGCCTGTCCGAAGCGATCACCCTGCTGCGGCGCGAGGACCGCCTGCGCGACGTGCTGGGGGAACGCTTCATCGACGTCTATACGGCGGTGAAGGAGCTGGAGCACCGCGAGTTCATGCAGGTGATCAGCCCGTGGGAGCGCGAGCATCTGCTGCTGCATGTGTGAGGCATTGCAGTACGGGCATTCAGAAGCTGATTGAACGTTGGCGGGGAACCCGCCAACCCTACGTCGGGTCGGCGGATCCCGCCGACGCGTTCAACCGGCGTGAACATGGCCCCGAGGCTTACGCCCGCGCCCCAAGCACCTGCTGCGCCTCGCCACGGTTCTTGAACACCTGCGGCGCCAGCGATCCCGCCACCATGCCGATGAAGGCCGCGATCAGCCCCGCCAGCTGGCCCGGGAAATGCTCGCCCAGCGACGTGATCTGCTCGAAGAACAGGATCCAGGTAAACAGGCCGGCGCCGATCGAGAACATGGCGCCCTGGGTGGTCGCGCGTTTCCAGTACAGGCCCATCACCAGCGGAATGAAAGCGCCGACCAGCGGCACCTGGTAGGCGCCCGAGACCAGCTCGTAGATCGAGGTGCCTTCCATCGCGATCGCGTACAGCAGCACCAGGGCCGCGAACACCACGATCGAGATGCGCATCGCGACCAGCTGTTCGCGGTCGCTCATGCCCGGACGCAGGTTCTTGAGGATGTTCTCCACGAAGCTGGTCGATGGCGCCAGCAGGGTGGCCGACGAGGTGCTCTTGATCGCCGACAGCAGGGCGCCGAAGAACAGGATCTGCATGAACAGCGGCATCTGCGTCATCACGAAGGTCGGCAGCAGGCGCTGGTAGTCGTTCTGGGCCAGGTCGAGCGCGGTGCTGCCCATCACGACCACGGCGGCGGCCACGATGAACATCGGCACGAAGGCGAACACGATGTAGCTGGCGCCGCCGACGATGGCGCCGGTGCGCGCGGTCGGCGCGTCCTTGGCCGACATCACGCGCTGGAACACGTCCTGCTGCGGAATCGAGCCGAACATCATCGTGACCGCGGCGGCGATGAAGAACATCACGTCCTTGAAGCTGGGCTCGGGCAGGAAGCGCCACAGGTCGGCCTGCTGGGCCATCGCCAGCACGTTGCCGGCGCCGCCGGCCAGGTCGGCGGCGAACCAGGCGATCACACTCATGCCCACCACCAGCACGATCATCTGGATGAAGTCGGTCACGGCCACGGCCAGGAAGCCGCCCACGACCACGTAGACCAGCACCGTCAGGGTGCCGACGATCATGCCCACGGCCGGCGACATGGCGCCGGCGGTCAGCACCGAGAACACCAGGCCCAGCGCCGTGATCTGGGCCGCGACCCAGCCCAGGTAGCTCAGGATGATGGCCACCGAGCAGAACACCTCGATGCCCTTGCCGTAGCGCTGGCGGTAGTAGTCGCCGATCGTCAGCAGGTTCAGCTTGTAGAGCCGGGCGGCGAAGAACACGCCGACCAGGATCAGGCACATGCCGGCCCCGAACGGATCCTCGACCACCGCATTCAGGCCGCCCTGCACGAACTTGGCGGGGATGCCCATCACGGTCTCGGCGCCGAACCAGGTGGCGAAGGTGGTGGTGATCACCATGACCAGCGGCAGGCTGCGGCCGGCGACGGCGAAGTCGCTGGTGTTCTTGATCCGCGTGCCCGCCCACATGCCCAGGGCAAGCGTACCCAACAGGTAGAGCACGACGAAAGAGATCAGGGTGATGTTCATGCTGGTGAATGCTCCGAAGGCCAGGAATTATTATCGGGCGGAAAATCCGCGATTATAAAGGCAGAACCTGGCGGTAAGTTCAACTTTGCGCCGATTTGCCGCTCAATGTTGTTTGGATGTAAATATAATCGGATCGCCCTCACATCGCCTTCACATCGCCCTCGCATCGCCCTTGCATCGTCCTCATATCGCCATCTCGCGCAGCAGCTTCGACGCTTCGCGGTTGGCGCCGATGCAGGCGCCGTCGCGCATGCAGATCTGCAGCTGCGACTGCTCGTCGGCGCGCATCGATTCGACGAAATCGAGGTTCACCAGCGCCGAGCGGTGCACGCGGATGAAGCGCTGCGGGTCGAGCTGGGTTTCCAGTTCCGAGAGCCCGAGGCGCACCAGGAAGTGCTGGCCGCGGGCCACGATCACCGTGTACTTCGAATCGGCCTTCATGTATTCGATCTCGCCCAGCGCGAGCGGGAAGATGCGGCCGCGGTCGCGCACCAGGATGCGCTCCAGCCGCGCCGGGCCGCTCGCCGCGCGCGCCAGCGCATCCTCGACGTCGGCGCGATCCGGTTGCCGATCGGGGCCGTCCAGCAGGCGCGCCACGCTGGCCGCGAAGCGCGCCCGGGTAAACGGCTTGAGCAGGTAGTCGACCGCGTGCAGCTCGAAGGCGGTCACCGCATACTGGTCGTAGGCCGTGGTAAACACGATTTGCGGCAGGTAGTCGAGCCGGCGCAGCACCTCGAGGCCGGTCATCTCGGGCATCTGGATGTCCATGAACACGACGTCGGGCCGCAGCCGCCCGATGCGTTCGAGCGCGCTGGCGCCGTCGGCGGCTTCGCCGATCAGGCGCAGGCCGGGATGGGCATAGATGGCGTCGCGCAGCACGTCGCGCGCGAGCGGTTCGTCTTCGGCGAAGAAGACGGTCTTTGCGGTCTTTGCGGTATGGGTCATGGTCTCAAGCGATGGGCAGGGTGACGCAGGCGGCAAAGCCGGCGCCGGGACGGGAGTCGATCGCCAGCGCCGCGCGTCCCGCGTAATCGAGTTCGAGACGGCGGCCGATGGTGCGGATGCCGAGGCCAGGCGACGCGGCGATCGTCTCCTGCGCCGCGCCCGGGCCATCGTCGCTCACGGTCAGGCGCAGCATGCCGGCCTGCGGGTCGCGCCGGCTCTCGATGCGCAGCAGGCCGGGCCGGGTGTACGGATTGAACGCATGCTTGATGCTGTTCTCGATGAGCGGTTGCAGGGTCAGGGCCGGCAGCACGACGTCACCCAGGTCGGGGTCGAGATCCCATTGCACCTGCAGGCGCGGCCCGAGGCGCAGCTGCTCCAGCTCCAGGTAGTCGCGCACGAACTGCAGCTCGGCGTCGAGCGTCACGCGGTCGGCGCCAGCGCGCTCGGTGTCCAGCACGTAGCGCAGCATGTCCGAGAATTGAAACAGCGCCGTCTCGGCGGCGGCCGGATTGCGCTGGGTGAGGGCGATGATCGAGTGCAGGGTATTGAACAGGAAGTGGGGGTTGAGCTTGCTGCGCAGGGCGCCCAGCTCGGCGGCCACCAGCAGCGTGCGGGCCTGCTGGGCCGCCAGCGCCTGGCGCTGGGCGGCGGCGTTGGCGCGCACGGTCCGGAAGATGCCGGCTATCATGGCATAGCCCATCAGGCTGTACATCAGCGGCCAGGCGTGCCACGACAGCGGTCGCCCGTCGTCTCCCTTCTGCAGCGACAGGATGATCAGGTGCGCGCAGATGGCGAAGGCGATGGCCGCCGTCAGGTGGATGGCCAGGCGCGTGCCGGTCGCCAGCGCACGCCGCTCCATCCAGCCGGTGAGCGGCCACACCAGCGCCAGCAGCACGCCGCCGGAACCGGTGGTGACGAAGGCATGGGCGATCAGCGACGGGTCGAACTGCCCGGCCGCCAGCGCGTCGGCCTGCACCACCAGGCCCACCAGGACGACGTAGGCGAGCCAGGCGCCGATATAGATGCGCCACATGGGAGAGAGGGAAGCTGGCCTGGTCGGGTTCATCTGCAAAGTATCGTCGAGATTGCGGCGCTTGCGCATGTCATGCGCTCAATTGCAGGAAATACGGCGCCAGTCGCGGCCTGGATGCGACGACGCGCAGGCATGCATGCTTTTGCGCGTTATTGCATGGGTCTGCTTGTTTGGATACAGTGGCGCATCAACGGGAGCCAAACCATGCAATTGCCGGAAGAACGACGCCAACTGATCGCCGAGGCGGTCGAGCGCGAGGGACGGGTCTCGGCGGCCGAACTGGCGCTGCGCCTGTCGACGTCCGAAGACACGATCCGGCGCGACCTGCGCGACCTCGATGCGGCCGGCCTGCTGCGGCGCGTGCACGGCGGCGCGCTGCGCCTGCGCGCGGGGGCGAGTTTCGCGCAGCGCGCCGCCAGCGACCTGCCGCGCAAGACGCAGCTGGCGCAGGGGCTGCGCGCATGCATCCGCCCCGGCGACACGGTCCTCATCGACGCCGGCTCGACCCACCTGGCGCTGGCGCGCCTGCTCGAAGATGGCTGCTGCGCCGCCATCGTCACCAACAGCCCGCAGATCGCGCTGGCGCTGGGGGGCTTGCAGCGCACCCGCATCGTGCTGCTGGGCGGGACCTATCATCCGAACGAGGGCGCGGTCTACGGCGCCGCCACCCTGGCCGAAGTGCGGCGCCTGCGGCCCGACCTGGCCCTGGTGGGCGTGTGCGCGCTCGATCCCGCGCGCGGCCTGGCCGCCGCGAACCCCGAGGAGGCGGCGCTCAAGGAGGCGATGCTGGCCGCGAGCGCGCGGCGCGCGGTCGCCGTCCTCAACGAACGCTTCGACGACGGCGCGCCGTTCCTGTTCGGCGCGCTGGACGGGATCGATCACCTCGTTCTGGAGGCCGACGCGCCGCCTGCCGCCATCGCCGCGCTGCGCGAACGCCATCCCGCACTCGACATCAAACTCACCGGCAAGGCCCCGGCATGACCCAGGTTCCCGCCCTCGCACCACGCAGCGTCGAAGCCGGCCGCTGGGCCATCTCGACCGTCTTCCTGCTCAACGGCGCCGGTATCGGCCTGTGGGCCGCCCACGTGCCGACCGTGCAGGCGCGCATGGGCATCGATACCGGCATGCTCAGCCTGGTGCTGCTGACGATCGCCGGCGGCGCCCTGATGGCGATGCCGCTGATGGGCGGCCTGACCGGGCGCTGGGGCACGCGCCGCATGGTGCTGCTGTCGGGCTTTGCCTTCGCGCTGATGACGGCGGTGGTGATGAGCGTGCCGAACCTGCCGCTGCTGTTCGTGGCGGCCTTCCTGTTCGGCGTGTCCAACGGCGCGCTGGACGTGGCGATGAACGCCAACGCCAGCGAGGTCGAGACCGCGCGCGGCCGGCCCACCATGTCGTCGTTCCACGGCTTCTTCAGCCTGGGAGGCCTGTTCGGCGCGAGCCTGGGCGGCGTGCTGGTCGGCCAGGGCCTGGGGCATGGCGAAGGCGCGCTGATGGTGGCGCTGGCGACCGCGCTGGTGCTGGCCCTGAGCGCGCCGCGCGTGCTGGGTTTTGCCGCGCCAGGAGCGCCTCCCACCTGCCGGGATAGGCTCTTAATGCTGCCGCGCGGCGCCGCCCTCGGCTTAGGGCTGCTGGCGCTGCTGTGCTTCGCGGTCGAAGGCGCGCTGGTCGACTGGAGCGCGCTGCTGTTGGAAGAGCGCACCGGCGCCTCGCCGGCGTCGGCGGCGCTGGGCTACTCGGCGTTCTCGATCGCGATGGCGGCCTGCCGCTTCGCGGGCGACCGCATCATCCTGCGCGTCGGCGCGCTGCGGGTGATGGTGATCGGCGGCCTGGTCATGTTCGCCGGCCTGGCGCTGGCGGTGCTGAGCACTGATTTTGTGCTGTCGAGCTGCGGCTTCGCCCTGGTCGGGCTGGGCGCGGCGAACGTGGTGCCGCTGCTGTTCGGCGCCGCCGCGCGCATCCCCGGCATGCATCCCGGCGCGGGCGTGGCGGCGGTAGCCACGCTGGGCTATGGCGGCCTGCTGCTGGCGCCGCCGGTGCTGGGCTGGGTGGCGGTGCACTCGAGCGTGATGGTGGCGCTCGGCGCGCTGTCGCTGTCGGGGATCGTGATCGCGCTGAGCGCGGGGGTGTTGAAACGGTAGGGTTGGCCGGGGCGCGCAGCTGGCTACGCCGCCGACGCGGTGATGGTTGGCAGCGAGATCATCCGGCGCGAAAGCGGAGCCGTTAACGATCACCGCGTCGGCGGCAAAGCCGCCGACCCTACGTACTCGCGCAGGACGGCGTAGACGCCGCCCTGCGATTCGACCAGCGCGTAGCGGTCGGCCTGCCACGCGATCGGGGGGCCCTGCCCAGGCATGGCGACGCCGCCGGCGCGGCGCGCCATGGTGACGTGCGGCCGGTAGCTGCGCGTCTCGGGCTGCAGGCCGAGGCCGACCAGCGCGTCGGCCAGCCGCGCGTGCAGCGCCGGCAGTGCGGGCGGTACGGCCAGCGGCTCGAGCACCGCGATCCCGTGCGGCCACAGCGCCGGCGTGCCGAGATCGATCCGGAACGGGTCGAACGGGACCGCCAATCCATCGAGGAGCTCGGGCACGCGTTCGGACGCGACGCCGCCCAGGAAGTGCAGGGTGAGGTGCAGCTTGTCGGCAGGGACCGGCGTCGCGCCGCGTGGCCATTGCCAGGCATCGCGCCGCGCGCGCAGCTGCGCGCGCAGCGCGTCCGGCGGCAACAAGGCCAGGAACAGGCGCGACGTCGTTTGCTGGCCCATGCTTCTCTTAGAAGCAGTGCTCCGGCGCCGGGAAGCTGCCGTCCTTCACGGCCGCGACATAGGCCATGACGGCCGCGTCGATGCTGGTCTGGCCGTCCATGAAGTTCTTCACGAAACGCGCCTTGCGGCCCGGGAACACGCCCAGCAGGTCGTGCATCACCAGCACCTGGCCCGAGCAATCGGGGCCGGCGCCGATGCCGATGGTCGGCACCGTCAGCAGATCGGTGACTTCGCGGCCCAGGGCCGCCGGCACCGCCTCGAGCAGCACCACGGCGGCGCCGGCCGCTTGCAGCGCCAGCGCATCGTTCTTGAGGCGCTCGGCGCCTTCGCCGGTCTTGCCCTGCACCTTGAAGCCACCCAGCTGGTGCACGAACTGCGGGGTCAGGCCGATGTGCGCGCACACCGGAATGCCGCGCTCGACCAGCAGGCGCACGGTGTCGGCCAGCCAGGCGCCGCCCTCGATCTTGACCATGTGGGCGCCGGCGCGCATCAGCTGCACCGCGCTGTCGTAGGCCTGCTGCGGGTTGCCGTAGCTGCCGAAGGGCATGTCGGCCAGTACCAGCGCATTCTTGTTGCCGCGCGCGACCGAGGCGGTGTGATAGACCATGTCGGCCACCGTCACCGGCAGGGTCGAGTCGTGGCCGGCGCAGACCATGCCCAGCGAATCGCCGATCAGGAGGATCTCGACGCCGCAGCGGTCCATCAGCGAGGCGAAGCTGGCGTCGTAGCAAGTCAGCATCGCGATCCTGTCGCCGGCTGCGCGCTTGGCGAGCAGCGCGGGAACGGTCACGGCCTTCGCCACCGCGGGCACCGGCGTCGGCACCGTAGCGGCGCCGGTCGCGGCCATATCGTTACCCTGCAAATATGAGCTCATACAAATCCTTTGTAAAACTGGAACGTCCAGATTCGCGTAGTGTAATGCGGCGCCCGCGAACCTGCAGGCGCGGGGGCGATCAAGCCCTCAGGAGCGGAAGATGAAATACACGGCGCCGACCAGGCACAGGCCTGCCCAGATGTAGTCCAGCTTGAACGGTTCGTTCATGTAGAACATCGCGAACGGCACGAACACGCTCAAGGTGATCGCCTCTTGCATGATTTTCAGCTGCGCCAGCGAGAACTGGGTGTGGCCGATGCGGTTGGCCGGCACCTGCAGCAGGTATTCGAACAGCGCGATGCCCCAGCTGATCAGCGCCGCCACGTACCAGGCGCGGTGCTGCAGGCCTTTCAGGTGGCCGTACCAGGCGAAGGTCATGAAGACGTTCGACAGGATCAGGAGGCCCGTGGTCTGGGCCCAGACGGGCAGGTTCATGGCATGGGCTTCCTACGCGATCTTCGCGATGGTCTGGCCGGCCACCAGCGCCGCGAAATTGCGCGCCGGGCCGTGGCCGGGAATGTCGATGTCGGGGGCGATCTCGAGCAGCGGCTGCAGCACGAAGGCGCGTTCATGCATGCGCGGATGCGGCACGCTCAAGCTGGGGCTGGCGATCACCTCGTCGCCGTACAGCAGCAGGTCGAGGTCGAGCGTGCGCGGCGCGTTGCGGTAGGGCCGCTCACGGCCATGGGCCTGCTCGATGTCCTGCAGCGCGGCCAGCAGGTCGTGCGGGGCCAGCGTGGTGTCGAGGCAGGCCACGGCATTGACGTAGTCGTCGCCGCTGGAATCGACCGGGGCGGTGCGGTACAGGCTCGAGGTGTGCAGCAGGGTGCTGCCACCCAGGCGCGCGAGGCGCGCCAGCGCGTCCAGCACGTTCGCCTGCGCGTCGCCCAGGTTGGCGCCGACCCCGACCCAGGCCTTCATTCTTCGGATCCGGCCCGGGCCGGCGCCGCTGGCGCGCCGCCTTCGCCTTCGCCACTATTCTTGCGCGGGCCGCGGCGCGGGCGGCGTTTCTTGGCCGCGCCGCCATTGGCGCCGCCGTCGCGCTCGCGCGTGCTGGCCGCCGCCACCAGGCGCTCGCGGTCGCCGCCTTCGGCCGCATAGAACTCGGTCCACCATTCGCCCACTTCGGCCGGCAGTTCGCCCGACTGGCAGCGCAGCAGCAAAAAGTCGTAGCCGGCGCGAAAGCGCGGGTGTTCCAGCAGCTTGTACGGCGCGCGGCCGGCGCGGCGCTCGAAGCGCGGCTGCATGGCCCAGATGTCGCGCATGTCGGTGGCGATGCGGCGCTGCAGGGCCAGGTTCTCGGTTTGCGTTTCCAGCACGGCGTCGGCCGCCAGGTGCAGCGCGGGAATCGGCGCCTCGCCGGCGGCGCGGTAGGCGGTCCATTTTTCCAGCACCTGGTGCCACAGCAGCGACGCGAACAGGAAGCCCGGCGAGACGCCCTTGCCGGCCTTGACGCGCGCATCGGTGGAGTCCAGCGCCAGGGTCACGAACTTCATGCCGATCGGCTGCTCGAGCACCACGTCCAGCAGCGGCAGCAGGCCATGGTGCAGGCCGGCCGAGCGCAGCTCCTTGAGGCAGGCCAGCGCGTGGCCCGACAGCAGGAGCTTGAGCATTTCGTCGAACACGCGCGCCGCCGGCACGTTGTCGATCAGCGGGGCCATGACGGGGATCGGCGCGCGCGTGGTCGGCTCGATCGTGAAGCCCAGCTTGGCCGCAAAGCGCACCACGCGCAGCATGCGCACCGGGTCTTCGCGGTAGCGCGCCTCGGGCATGCCGATGATGCGCAAGGTCTTGGCGCGGATGTCCTCGATGCCGCCGTGGTAATCGAGCACCGATTGGGTGGCCGGATCGTAGTACATCGCATTGATCGTGAAGTCGCGTCGCGCCGCGTCTTCATGTTGTGGACCGAAGCTGTTGTCGCGCAGGACGCGGCCGTGTTCGTCCTTCGGCGCGTTGTCGCTGCCGTTGCCGCGGAAGGTGGTCACCTCCAGCAGGTCCTGGCCGAACATCACGTGCACGATCTGGAAGCGGCGGCCGATGATGAAGGCGCGCCGGAACAGCTTTTTCACCTGCTCGGGCGTGGCGTCGGTGGCGATGTCGAAGTCCTTGGGCTTCACGCCCAGCAGCAGGTCGCGCACGGCGCCGCCGACGACGAAGGCCTTGAAGCCGGCCTCCTGCAGCGCTTGGGTGACGCGGATCGCGTTGGATGAGACGTTCTTGGGGTCGATGCCGTGTTCGGCCGGGCCGAGGATGGTCGGTTCGGTTGCGTCGCGCTGGTCTTTCACACCCAGGATTTTACGGATGAATTTTTTAATCATTGAATAGATGGATGGTTGGCCAGCCCTGTTGCTGCGCGTGGCTCGCGAGCGCGGCGCTCGGATTGGTCGCGACCGGATGGGAGACGATGGACAGCAGCGGAATGTCGTTGTGCGAATCGCTGTAGAAATGGCTGCGGCCGAAGCTGCCGAACGGCTGCCCCAGGCGTTCGAGCCAGGCGTGCATGTGCGTGATCTTGCCGGGGCCCGAGGTCGGGGTGCCGGCCAGGCGGCCGGTGAGATTGCCGGCGGCGTCGCGCTCGGGCATGGCCGCGATATGGTGCTCGACCCCGAAGGCGGCCGCGATCGGCGCCGTGATGTAGTGGTTGGTGGCGGTGATGATCGCCACCAGGTCGCCGGCGGCCTGGTGCTCGCGCACCAGCTTGACGGCTTGCGGCTTGATCGCCGGCGCGATCACTTCGCGCATGTAGCGCGCATGCAAAGCCTCGAGCTCCAGGCGCGGAAAGCCCGCCAGGGTGCCGAGCGCGAACTCGAGGTATTCGACCGGATCGAGCACGCCGGCGTTGTACTGGGCGAAGAAGGCGTCGTTGCGGGCGCGGTAGGCATCGCCGTCGACCGCGCCGACCCGCGCCAGAAATTCGCCCCATTCGTGGTCCGAATCGAGCGGCAACAGGGTATGGTCGAGGTCAAACAGGGCAAGGTTTTTCATTCTTTGGGTTCAAGCGGCAGGTTCTCTTGCAACAGCAGGTCGCGCAGCAGGGGCAGCGTGACCGGGCGCTGGGTTTCGAGCGAATACTGGTCCAGCGCGTCCAGCATTGTCGACAGGGAACGCATGTCGCGTTTGAAATGAGACAACAAATAGGGTAACACGCTGGCCGACAAGGTCAAACCGCGCGCCTCGGCGGCATGCGTCAGCGCTGCGATCTTCTGGTCGTCCGACAGGCCGTGGATCTGGTACACCAGGCCCCAGCCCATGCGGGTGCGCAGGTCTTCGCGCACCTGCAGCACGGCCGGCGGCACCGGACCGGTGCAGACCATGTAGGCGCCGTGCTCGCGGATCTGGTTGAACAGGGCGAAGGCATCGATCTGGCGGCGCGGGCTGAGGCGGTCGCAATCGTCCAGCAGGTACAGGGTGACGTCGGGCGCGTGCACGAACTGCCCGGCAGCCGCGTCGGCCGCGATGTAGCGCGAAGCGGGACTGGCCGCCAGCGCCTGCAGCAGGTGGGTCTTGCCGGCGCCGGTGTCGCCCCACAGATAGGCGAAATGCTCGCGCGAGACGCGCTCGGCGAACAGGTGCATCAGGTGCGCCAGTTCGGCATTTTCCCCCACCTGGAAGGTGTCGAGGCTGTGCGCCGGCTCGGCGCCTAAATCGAGCACCAGCTGTTTCATGGCGTTCGTCGGTTCATGCCCGCGGTAAGGGAAAATGGCATGCCAGTAAGGTGATGTCCGCTGCGCTGTTAATCAAATTAGTTCGTCAAACGGTTATGGGGAGAGCCGTTTTGCTAAAATAGTGGATTGACCAGTTTTTTGCCGGTCGCCTCCTATTTTACCGCCTCCGCTGCCAAATACCATGAGCCAACCATCTAATGTTTCTCTCTCTTACCGCGACGCGGGTGTCGATATCGATGCCGGCGACGCCCTGGTCGAAGCGATCAAGCCTTTCGCCAAGCGCACCATGCGCGAAGGCGTGCTGGGCGGGATCGGCGGCTTCGGCGGTCTGTTTGAGATCAGCAAGAAGTTCAAGGAACCGGTCCTGGTCTCGGGCACCGACGGCGTGGGCACCAAGCTCAAGCTGGCGTTCGAGCTGAACCGCCACGACACCGTCGGCATCGACCTGGTCGCCATGAGCGTCAACGACATCCTGGTGCAGGGCGCCGAGCCGCTGTTCTTCCTCGATTACTTTGCTTGCGGCAAGCTGGACGTGGCGACCGCCACCGCCGTGGTCAAGGGCATCGCCCAGGGCTGCGAAGAATCGGGCTGCGCCCTGCTGGGCGGCGAAACCGCCGAAATGCCGGGCATGTACCCGGACGGCGAATACGACCTGGCCGGCTTCGCCGTCGGCGCGGTCGAAAAATCGCAGATCATCGACGGCAGCAAAATCGTCCCGGGCGACGTGGTGCTGGGCCTGGCCTCGTCGGGCATCCACTCGAACGGCTACTCGCTGGTGCGCAAGATCATTCAGGTGGCCAAGCCCGACCTCGAGGCGGACTTCCATGGCCGCAAGCTGGCCGACGTGCTGATGGCGCCGACCCGCCTCTACGTCAAGCCGCTGCTGGCCCTGATGGCCTCGATGGAAGTGAAGGGCCTGGTGCACATCACCGGCGGCGGCCTGGTCGAGAACATCCCGCGCGTGCTGCAGGACAACCTCACCGCGGTGCTGGACGCCAAGTCGTGGACCATGCCGCCGCTGTTCCAGTGGCTGCAGCAGCACGGCGGCGTGCTTGATGCCGAGATGCACCGCGTGTTCAACTGCGGCATCGGCATGACCGTGATCGTCTCGAAAGAGAACGCGGACGCCGCTTTTGCCCAGCTGGAAGCGGCCGGCGAGACCGTGTACCGCATCGGCGAGATCCGCACCCGCGAAGAAGGCCAGGCGCAGACCGTCGTCCTGTAACAGCATCCAGGATCAGGTTGGATGAAGCCGGCAGAATGAATCAGGCTGAATGAAGCAGGCAGAATGAGCCGGCAGGATGAACGACGGGGCGCTTCTTGCGCCCCGTCGTTCATTCTGCCCTGGCGCTGCGCCAGCCGTCAGCGCGCGGCGCCGCTGCCGATATGGCGGTCGAGGAATTTCTCGACACGGGTATAGAAATCGATGCGGTTCTTTTCCAGCGCCCAGCCGTGGCCTTCTTCGGGATAATGGACCCATTCGACCTGCCGGTTGGTGCGCATGACCGCGTCGCGCAACTGGGTGCCATGGTTGATCGGCACCCGCTCGTCCACGCCGCCATAGGCCAGCAGCAATGGCTGGGTGATGCGCGCCGCCTGCCGGATCGGCGAAGTCGCCTTGAAGCGCTCCGCGTCCTTGACCGGGTCGCCCAGCATCTGCGGCAGGCTGTAGGCCTTCAGTTCGTCGGTCGCATCCGAGGAAAATATCCAGCCATTGTCGAACAGGAGTCCCAGGTCGGTGACGCCGACCCAGTTGATGCCGCACTTGTACAGATCGGGATCGTTGACCAGGCCCATCAGGGTGGCATAGCCGCCGTAGCTGGGGCCGGCGATGCAGATGCGCTGCGGATCGACGATGCCCTTGGCGATCGCCCAGCGCGCGCCGTCCGCGAGATCGTCCTGCATCTTGAGTCCCCACTGTTTGAGGCCGGCCTGGAAGTGGTGGTCGCCGAACCCCGTGCTGCCGCGGAACTCGGGTTCCAGCACCGCGTAACCGCGCGAGGCCAGGAACTGCGATTGCGCATCCCAGCCCCACGAGTTGCCGCGCACATAGGGGCCGCCGTGCACCAGCACCACCAGCGGCAGGCCGCCCCGCTTGGCGCCTGCGGGCAGGGTCAGCAGCGCGGGAATCTCGAGTCCGTCGCGCGCCTTGTAGCGCACGAATTCCTGACGGCCCATCTGCGCGGGAACGATGTCGGGGCGGGTGTCAGCGACCTTGTTCACTTGTCCGGTCTGGCGGTTGTACAGGCTGTAGACAGGCGGGATCCGGTCCGAATACGAGGTCACCAGCGCCCACGGTGAATCGGACTGGGCCGGCATCGACAAGACGTTGACGGTGGCCGGCATCGTCTTGTCGACGGCCGCCTGCAGGGTCTTCATGCCGGGATCGAACCATTCGTTCGAGACCGCGTCGGTACGCAGCCGCATGCCCAGGATCTTGTCGCGGTTCGCCACCAGGCTGCCGTCGATGTCGTAGCCGGCAGCGCTCAGCAGCGGCTCGGCGCCGAGCTTGCCGGTGGCCACGTCGTAGGCGTACAGCGAGGTGAACTTCGTGCCGCCGCGCGCCAGCACGTACAGCGTGCCGTCCGGGCCGAAGCCGACCGGCTGCAGGGCATTCTGGCCGTCGCCGAAGCTCGCGTAGCTGGCCAGCACGCGCCAGCTGCCGTCGCCGGGCTCGCGGTAATGCAGGGTGATGCGGCCGTCCTCGCTGGTGTTGGCAAGACGCGGCTCGCCCTGGTGGTCGAGCAGCCAGCCTTTCGCATTGCCCGGACGCGGCACGGCCTGGGTCGAACCGGTGCGGGTATTCAGGCGCAGCAGGTTGACGTAACGGACTTCGCGCTTCGTGTCCAGGACCGGGCTGGAGACGTAGACGTGGTCCGAATCCTGGGCCCCGGGCTGGCCCAGCATGAAGGTATGCCAGGGCAGCAGACGCCGGCCCTTGGGGCCGCCGGTGACCATGCCGCCGCCGGTGCGCTCGGCCAGTTGCATGAATTGCGCGCCGTCGCGGTCCACCGCATATAGCCCGGGCGCCTTGCTGGTGTCGCCCAGGCCGGCGCTGCGGTCGCGGGTATTGAAGATCAGGCGCTCGTTGTTGACCCATTCGAAATCGCCGACGTCGGCGTCGTTGTACGAGGCCACGATCTTGCCGCTGTTGTTCTGCAGGTCGACCACCACCAGGAAATCGCGCTGGCCCTTGGCACTGGAGCGCGCCGCCAGGTGACGGGCGTCGGGCGACAGCTTGGCGCCGCCGAAGGCGGCGTTGGCGAAGAAGGCGGAGATCGGCGGTGGCGCGGTGGGGGCCGGCGTCTGGGCCAGGGCGGCCGGCGCGCAGCACAGGACCAATGCGGCAAGCGCGGCGTGTCCGGCGCGGGTAAGAACGTGCATGGATTTTCCGTGAAGAGATCGTTGTTAGATTGCCGGCGTCGGCGAGACAGAGCCTAACACTCATCGAACGTCGGAAATCTCATCAATTTTCACGGGAGGCAGCCGGCTGCTCCACCCACGCCCGGCTACTCCGGCGCCCGGATGTAGTCGACCATGCCTTCGCTGCCGCGGCTGGGCGGCGCGGTGAGCAGGCTCACCGCCACGACCGTGAGCATCCCGGCCGGCACTCCGAACACGCCGGCCGCCGCCGGCAGGATGCCGAACCAGGCGGCATCCAGGCTGCCGCCCAGCGCCGGGCTGGCGCGCAGCATGTAATACAGGCAGACCGCGAAGCCGGCGAGCATGCCGGCGATCGCCCCCTGGTGGTTGGCGCGCTTCCAGAATACGCCCAGCACCAGCACGGGGAACAAGGTGGAGCCAGCCAGGGAGAACGCCGCCGCTACCAGCGAGAGGATGTCGGCCGGCTTTTGCGAGGCCACGTAGGCGGCGATGAAGGCCACCGCCAGCAGCAGCAGCTTGGAAATCGTCACCCGCTTCTGGGTCGAGGCGCCCGGATTGACCATCTTGTAGTAGACGTCGTGCGAGAGCGCATTGGAAATCGCCAGCAGCAGGCCGTCGGCGGTCGACAGCGCCGCCGCCAGGCCGCCGGCCGCGACCAGGCCCGCGATCACGTAGGGCAGGCCGCCGATCTCGGGCGTGGCCAGCACCAGCACGTCGGCGTCGATCGCGAATTCGGCCAGCTGCACGATGCCGTCGCCGTTGATGTCGGCCACGCTCACCAGGGGATTGGCCTTGTCCACGTTGGCCCAGTACGAGATCCAGGTGGGCAGCGCCGAGAAATCGCTCCCCACCAGCGAGGTATAGATATCGTACTTGGCCAGCACCGCCAGCGCCGGAATCGTCAGGTACACCAGCAGGATGAAGAACAGGGTCCAGAACACCGAGACCCGGGTGTCGTTGACCGACGGCGTGGTGTAGGCCCGCATCAGGATGTGGGGCAGCGCCGCGGTGCCGAACATCAGGCAGAACACCACCGCCAGGAAGTTGTTGCGGCGCCCGTCCGACTCTTCCTGCGTGGCGCCGGGGAAGGGTTCGGCGTGCGGCTCGGGCGGCCGGGCGCGCGCCAGGTTGGCGTCGCGCCGCTCGCTCCATTGCGAGCGCGCCTCTTCCACCGAATTGGGGTAGGTGGCCAGCGCGCGCTCGGCCTGGCGCACCTCGCTGAGCGAGGCATTGCGCGCGCGCGCCGCCGCCAGCTGGCGCTGGGCCTCCAGCTTGCCCGTCTCCCACGATTCGGGCAGCGCGCCCAGCCGCGCCGCGTATTCGTCGGCCCGGCGGCGGAACTCGGCGCGCACCTGCTCCTCGCGCGGGTCGCGCGCCAGCTCGGCTTCGCGCGCGCTCAGCTTGGGCAGCAGCGAGCCATAGGCCACCGCGGGAATCGGGTTGTCGGCATGCTTGGCCGACAGCCACATGGTCGGAATCAAAAAGGCCACCAGCAGGATGATGTACTGCGCCACCTGGGTCCAGGTGATGGCGCGCATCCCGCCCAGGAACGAGCACACGAGGATGCTCGCCAGGCCCAGGAAGATCCCGACCGAGAAGTCGACCCCGGTGAAGCGCGAGGCGATCAGGCCGACCGCATAGATCTGCGCCACCACGTAGGTGAACGAGACCAGGATGGTGGCGCCGACCGCGACCGCGCGCACCGGACCGCCGCGCCCGCCGGCGCCGCCGCCGTAGCGCGCCGCCAGGAAGTCGGGCACGGTGTACTGCGCAAACTTGCGCAGGTAGGGCGCGATCAGCAGCGCGACCAGCACGAAGCCGCCGGTCCAGCCCATGATGAAGGCCAGGCCGTCGAAGCCCTGCAGATAAAGGCCGCCGGCCAGGCTGATGAAGCTGGCCGCCGAGATCCAGTCGGCGGCGGTGGCCATGCCGTTGAACATGGCCGGCACGCGCCGCCCGGCGACATAGTATTCGGTGACGCTCGAGGTGCGGCAGATCACGCCGATGATCGCGTACAGGGCGATGGTGGCGAACATGAACAGGTGGCCGATCCACAGGCGCGGCATGCCTTCCTGCTCGAGCAGGGCGACGGCGACCAGGAACAGCGCGAAGCTGCCGGTGTACCACAGGTAGTAGCGCGCCAGCTTGCTGAAATAGGGTGGCTTGCCGCTCATCGTGGCCCATCCCCGGCGTCGGCCGCGGTATTGGCCGCAGTATTGGCCGCGGCGTCGCGGTCCAGCCGGCGCATGCGCCAGGCATAAAAGCCGATGATGGCCAGCGACACCAGCGACGCGCCCTGCGCCGCCATGTAGAACGACAGCGGCCAGCCGAACACCTCGAAGCGCGCCAGCTCGCGCGCGAAGAACACGGTGCCGAAGCTGGTCGCCAGCCACAGCGCCAGCAGCAGCAGGGTCATCCTGCGGGTGCGTTCCCAGTGCACGGCGCGGCGCCGCGCCGCGGCGTCATGGTGGGGGTCAAGGGGCGGCATCGGGTTCATGGAGCGGGGGAGGGAAGGTCAGGCGGAACAGGCTGCCCGGGAAGCGCCGGGACTGGCTGCGCGGGTTGTTGAAGATGTCGATCTCGGCGCCGTGCTGCTGCGCGATTTCGCGCACGATCGCCAGGCCCAGGCCGCTGCCCTGGGTATTGCTGCCCAGGATGCGGTAGAAGCGCTCGAACACGCGCTCGCGCTCATTGGGGGCGATGCCGGGGCCGGTGTCCTCGACCTCGAGCAGCGCCCGCTCGCCGTCGCGCCGCACGCGCACCGTGACGCTGCCGCCGGCCGGCGTGTAGCGCAGCGCATTGTCGATCAGGTTCGACAGCAGTTCGCGCAGCATCAGCGGCTGGCCGGCGATGACGACCGGGCCGTCGCCGGCGGCCGGCGGCTCGAAGCCCAGGTCGATCTCGCCCGCGAACGAGGCTTGCACCCAGTCCTGCACCGTCTCGCGGGCCAGGCGCGGCAGGTCGATCTCGGCGAAGGCCAGGCCGGCCTGCGGCTGGTTCTCGGCGCGCGCCAGCGCCAGCAACTGGTTCACCAGGCGCGTGGCCGATTCCGAACTCTTGGCCAGCTGTTCCAGCGAGCGGTGGATCTCGGCCGGATCGAGCTGGCGCAGGGCCAGCTCGGACTGCATGCGCATGCCGGCCAGCGGGGTCTTCATCTGGTGCGCGGCGTCGGCGATGAAGCGCTTCTGCATCGCCATCGATTCGCCCAGGCGCTCGAGCATGTCGTTGAAGGAGCCGACCAGCGGCGAGATTTCTTCGGGCACCTGGCGCGGATCGATCGGCGACAGGTCGTCCTGGGGCCGCGCGCGGATGCGCTGCTGCAGCTCGGCCAGCGGGGTCAGGCCGCGCGACAGCGCGAACCACACCAGGGCCAGGATCACCGGCAGGATGATGAACTGGGGCAGGATCACGCCCTTGATGATCTCGCCGGCCAGGTGCGCCCGTTTATCGAGCGTCTCGGCCACCTGCACCAGGGCCAGCGGCGGTTCGAGCGGCGGCTGCAGGGAACGTTCATGCAATGGGTCGAGGTTGACGTAGGTGTAGGCGACCCGGATCGGGGTGCCGTGGATGCTGTCGTTGCGGAACTCGACGGCGCCGGCGCGCGCATGCTCGTCGGCCGCGTCCATCCGCGGACGCGGCAGGTCGCGGTCGCCGTCCAGCAGCTCGCCGTCGGGTCCGGCCAGCAGGTAATAGACGCTGTCGACGTCGTCGGCGCGCAGGATGTCGCGGCCGGACGGATGCAGCTGGCCGGCGGCCTTGCCGCCCACGCTGCGGATCTGCTGGCCCAGCACCGTGACCCGGTCTTCGAGTGCGTCGTCGAAGGGCTGGTTGGCGATCGACTTGGCGACCAGATAGGTGATGGCGATGCTCATCGGCCACAGCAGCAGGAGCGGGGCCAGCATCCAGTCGAGGATCTCGCCGAACAGCGAGTGCCGGATGTTTTCGTCGGGCTCGGGATTCGGCGGGACGTAGGTCGGCTCGGCCGCCGCGGCCGGGGCGGAAGCCGCCCCGTATGCCGGGCCTTGTGCCGGCCCGGCCGTGAAATCGGCGTCGCGTTCGTTCACCTGTCGGCGACGGTTGCCGTTGCCGTTGCCGTTGGCGTGGCCGTTGGCGTTGCGGCGGCGCGTTCCGCCGAAGGCGCGGCGGCGGCGGCCTCGGAGAATTTCTCGAGGCAGTAGCCAAGGCCGCGCACGGTGGCGATGCGCACGCCGCCGACTTCGATCTTCTTGCGCAGGCGGTGCACGTACACCTCGATCGCGTTGTTCGAGACTTCTTCGCCCCATTCGCACAAATGGTCAACCAATTGTTCTTTGGATACCAGGCGGCCGGTGCGCGCCAGCAGCACCTCGAGCAGGCCCAGCTCGCGCGCCGACAGGTCGAGCATCTGGTCGTTGATGTAGGCGCTGCGGCCCACCTGGTCGTAGACCAGCGGGCCGTGGCGCACCACGGTCGGGCCGCCGCCGGCGCCGCGGCGGGTGAGGGCGCGCACCCGCGCCTCGAGTTCGGACAGGGCGAACGGCTTGGCCATGTAGTCGTCGGCGCCCAGGTCGAGGCCTTCCACCCGCTGCTCGACGGAATCGGCGGCGGTGAGGATCAGAACCGGCAGCAGCGAGGCGCGGGCGCGCAGGCGGCGCAGCACTTCGAGTCCCGACATCTTCGGCAGGCCGAGGTCGAGGATGAGCAGGTCGAATTCTTGGGTGGAAAGGGCGGTATCGGCATCCTGCCCGTTCTTGACGTAATCGATGGCGTAGCCGGACTGGCGCAGGGATCGCGTCAGCCCATCGGCAAGTACGCTATCATCTTCGGCGAGCAGAATTCGCATGGGGACACCTCGGTTATCGCGTTAGACAAACTCAGGCCCGTATTGTGTTTGATTTGTCACAACAATGCGAGCCTTGATCATTTTATTGGCAAGACGACCACGTTTTAGTGCTTGCAAAAACCACTGGATTTTTATACAGTAGTGGCTCTTGAAGTGCGCGTGCGCGCCCACACCTTGCCTACTCCACGATTGAAAGTACACCATGGACGACAAAAAAACCGCATTGAACGCCTCTGAAAAAGGCAAAGCGCTGGCAGCCGCCCTGGCGCAGATCGAAAAGCAGTTCGGCAAGGGCTCGGTCATGCGCATGGACGCCAACGCGCCGGTCGAGGAAGTGCAGACTGTTTCCACGGGCTCGCTGGGCCTCGACATCGCCCTGGGCGTCGGCGGCCTGCCGCGCGGCCGTATCGTCGAGATCTACGGTCCGGAATCGTCGGGTAAAACCACCCTGACCCTGCAAACCATCGCCCAGATGCAAAAGCTGGGTGGCACCTGCGCCTTCATCGACGCCGAGCACGCGCTTGACGTGACCTATGCCCAAAAACTGGGCATCAACCTGAGCGAGCTGCTGATCTCGCAGCCGGATACCGGCGAACAGGCGCTCGAAATCACCGACGCGCTGGTGCGCTCGGGCAGCGTCGACCTGGTGGTCATCGACTCGGTGGCGGCACTGACCCCGCGCGCCGAGATCGAAGGCGACATGGGCGATTCGCTGCCGGGCCTGCAGGCGCGCCTGATGTCGCAAGCGCTGCGCAAGCTGACCGGTTCGATCAACCGCACCAACACGCTGGTGATCTTCATTAACCAGATCCGCATGAAGATCGGCGTCATGTTCGGCAGCCCGGAGACCACCACCGGCGGTAACGCACTGAAGTTCTACGCCTCCGTGCGCCTGGACATCCGTCGCACCGGTTCGATCAAGTCGGGCGACGAAGTGATCGGTAACGAAACCAAGGTCAAGGTCGTCAAGAACAAGATCGCGCCGCCGTTCAAGGAAGCCCACTTCGACATCCTGTACGGAGCAGGCACCTCGCGCGAAGGCGAAATCCTGGACCTGGGCGCCGACAACAAGATCGTCGAGAAGTCGGGCTCGTGGTACAGCTATAACGGCGAGCGCATCGGCCAGGGCAAGGACAATGCCCGTCAGTTCCTGGTGGATCGCCCAGCCCTGGCGCGTGAGATCGAGAACAAGGTCCGTGCCGCCCTGGGCGTGCGCGAACTGCCGCCGGCGGCAGCCGGTGGCGACGACAAGCCGAAGCTGCAGGCAGTCGGTGAGTAATCGCCTGGCGAGGGCGGCGTGGCAGGCTGGCGCCTTGGGTGTCTGCTCCACGTCCGCCCACGCCATGTTGTCGATGAGGGTGTCCCGATGCCAGCGCCGGTACTGAGCCTCAAGGGGCGCGCGCTGCGTTACCTGTCGCAGCGCGAGCACAGCCGGTTCGAGTTGCGGCGCAAGCTGGCCAAGTATGCCCAGGAAGACGAAGACGTCGACGCCCTGCTGGATTTTCTTGAAAAGAATAACTGGCTGTCGCAGGAACGTTTCGCCGAGTCCCTGATCAACCGTAAGGCCAGCCGCTACGGCAACAGCCGCGTGGTGGCGGAGCTGCAAAGCCATGGCGTCACCGGCGATGCGCTGGTCGAGATCAAGGCCGGGCTGTCCGACAGCGAGACCGCGCGCGCCACCGAAGTCTGGCAGCGCAAGTTCGGCGCCGTCGCCACCGACGCGGCGATGCGCGCCAAGCAGATGCGCTTCTTGTTGCAGCGCGGCTTTTCCCAGCGTGCGGCGCGGGTGGCGATGCAGGGTAGCCCTGCGGACGATGAATTCGATGGAAGCTGATGGATGTCGGTCCATCGGCATGATCGCTCTAGGCGCCAGCGTGGAGCGCCATTCCCGATATGCTTAAAAGCATATTCCTCAACGGGTGATGGCGCTGCACGCTGGCGCTTTTTGTCGTCTGGTCATCCGGCCAGCGGCTGATCCTATCCTAACGACATATCTTTCATTCACGCCGTGAATGGGGCGGCAATGTTCATTATCGACAGGCGAATAATATAAGCGGTCAACGCGCCGTCATGTTTCCGTGAAGTCCCTTCATCTCCCCGTAGTATCCCTTACCGACCTTTCTTTCCCATGCGCCGCTGTGGACGCTGTGCTAAACTTTGCGGGTTTAAGCAGCGCCGCATGAGCGGTTGTTGTCGCAGAAGCTGCGGCAACGTGCAAGAAGCACACCGGCTGCATCACTAACCGCCGTTTCGACGGCACTGGTATTTATGCCTTTGTCACCTCCCGTATCGCGCTCGCTCCGGCATACGCGCGCCATCACAGTCGAAGCGTTCGCGCGCGACGATGGCTTGTGGGACCTCGATGCCAGCATCCGCGATGTGAAGACGCGTACTATCGCGCTTGCTTCCGGCGAACGGCCCGGCGGCATGCCGGTGCACGACCTCAAGCTGCGCGTGACCATCGACCGCGACCTGAACATCGTCGATGCCGAAGCCGCATCCGATGCCGTCCCGTATCCGGGCTACTGCGATACCATCGGCCCTGCCTACAAGAAGTTGATCGGGCTCTCGCTCGTGAACCATTTCCGGTTGCATCTGAAAGACCGCCTATCCGGCGTGCTCGGCTGCACCCATCTGACCGAATTGGCCCAGGTGCTGCCGACCGCAGCCTTGCAAGCCTTTGCTGACGACAATGTCGATGCCCCAGGTGGGCTCGGCGGCTCGTCGACCGACCGTCCATTTGAGCTCGACCGTTGCCATGCCCTGCAAAGCGACGGCCCTGCCGTGGCCAAATACTACCCACGCTGGTCGATCAAGGCCGTCTCGGGTTAGCGTTCGTCGTTTTTATTTTTGTAGTCCAACCGTATTTCTAATTCAGTAATAGAAGAAGGGAAGCCAGCATGAAGATCCATGAGTACCAGGGCAAAGAGATCCTCCGAAAATTCGGAGTGACCGTTCCGCGCGGCATTCCGTGCATGTCGGTGGAAGAGGCTGTCAAGGCCGCCGAGGAGCTGGGCGGTCCGGTCTGGGTGGTCAAGGCCCAGATCCACGCTGGTGGCCGTGGCAAGGGTGGTGGCGTCAAGGTCGCCAAGTCGCTGGAACAGGTCAAGGAATACGCCGACCAGATCATGGGCATGCAGCTGGTGACGCACCAGACCGGCCCGGAAGGCCAGAAAGTGCGTCGCCTGATGATCGAAGAAGGCGCCGACATCAAGCAGGAACTGTACATCTCGCTGGTTACCGACCGCGTGACCCAGAAGGTCGTGCTGATGGCCTCGTCGGAAGGCGGCATGGACATCGAAGAAGTCGCGCACAGCAACCCTGAGAAAATCCACAACGTCGTGATCGATCCGGCCGTCGGCCTGACCGACGCCGACGCCGACGCTGTCGCCGCCAAGATCGGCGTGCCGGAAGGCTCGATCGCCGACGTGCGAGCCAACCTGCAAGGCCTGTACAAAGCCTACTGGGAAACCGACGCATCGCTGGCCGAAATCAACCCGCTGATCGTCACCGGCTCGGGCAAGATCATCGCCCTGGACGCGAAATTCAACTTCGACGCCAACGCGCTGTTCCGTCACCCAGAGATCGTCGCCTACCGCGACCTGGACGAAGAAGATCCAGCCGAAGTCGAAGCGTCGAAGTTCGACCTGGCCTACATTTCGCTCGACGGCAACATCGGCTGCCTGGTGAACGGCGCCGGCCTGGCCATGGCCACCATGGACACCATCAAGCTGTTCGGCGGCGAGCCGGCCAACTTCCTGGACGTGGGCGGTGGTGCTACGGCCGAGAAAGTGACCGAAGCATTCAAGATCATGCTGAAGAACCCGGAACTGAAGGCCATCCTGGTCAACATCTTCGGCGGCATCATGCGTTGCGACGTCATCGCCGAAGGCGTGATCACCGCATCGAAAGCCGTGTCGCTGCAAGTGCCGCTGGTCGTGCGCATGAAGGGCACCAACGAAGACCTGGGCAAGAAGATGCTGGCTGACTCGGGTCTGCCAATCATCGCCGCAGACACGATGGAAGACGCAGCGAAGTCGGTCGTTGCCGCTGCCGCTGGTAAAGCCTAATTCGCTAAGGATATAAAAATGTCGATTCTGATCAACAAAGACACCAAAGTCATCACCCAAGGTATCACCGGCAAGACCGGCCAGTTCCACACCCGTATGTGCCGCGACTACGCGAACGGCAAGGAAGCCTTCGTCGCAGGCGTGAACCCGAAGAAAGCCGGTGAAGATTTCGAGGGCATCCCGATCTACGCATCGGTCAAGGAAGCCAAGGCCGAAACCGGCGCCACCGTCTCGGTCATCTACGTCCCACCGGCAGGCGCAGCCGCCGCCATTTGGGAAGCCGTCGAAGCCGAGCTGGACCTGGCAATCTGCATCACCGAAGGCATCCCAGTCCGCGACATGATGGAAATCAAGGATCGCATGGCCAAAGCCGGTTCCAAGACCCTGCTGCTGGGCCCGAACTGCCCAGGCCTGATCACCCCTGACGAAATCAAGATCGGCATCATGCCGGGTCACATCCACCGCAAGGGCCGTATCGGCGTCGTGTCGCGTTCGGGCACCCTGACCTATGAAGCAGTCGGCCAGCTGACCGCACTGGGCCTGGGCCAATCGTCGGCAGTCGGCATCGGCGGCGACCCGATCAACGGTCTGAAGCACATCGACGTGATGCGCATGTTCAACGACGATCCTGATACCGACGCGGTCATCATGATCGGCGAAATCGGCGGTCCGGACGAGGCGAACGCCGCTTACTGGATCAAGGACAACATGAAGAAGCCGGTCGTCGGCTTCATCGCCGGCGTCACCGCGCCTCCGGGCAAGCGCATGGGCCACGCCGGCGCGCTGATCTCGGGCGGCGCCGATACCGCGCAAGCCAAGCTGGAAATCATGGAAGCCTGCGGCATCACTGTCACCAAGAACCCGTCGGAAATGGCGCGTCTGCTGAAGGCGATGCTGTAATCCTGACGAGCGCTTGATCGGCAGCTAGAACGGGGAGCTTCGGCTCCCTGTTTTTATTGTGGATTTCATTTCGCGCCGCCAATTTTGATCGCCTGACAAAAATTGCCTTACGACACTGACAAATTTTGTCACCGGAGGCGTCAATTTTTGTCGTGGGACAGGGGTTTGTTATCTCGGTATTAATAAAATCGACCGTTTCTTGCTGTTTTCGGGCTGGCACGCCACTTGCGTATAGGAAAGCGTAGCAGCTGAGCAGTACAAGATACGTCGTCCCAACTTCGAACTACCACCCTGGAGAGAAAAATGAACTTCAAGCAAATGCAAACCAAGAAAGCCGAAGGCGGCTTCACCCTGATCGAACTGATGATCGTTGTCGCGATCATCGGTATCCTGGCTGCCGTCGCAATCCCGGCCTACCAGGACTACATCGCCAAGGCCAAGGCCGCAGCCGCCTACGCCGACATCTCGGGCGGTAAAACTGGCTACGAAATGGCTGTGGTGCAAGGTCTGCCAGAAGTCGATGGCGCAGCGGCTGGCGCTGACGCATACCTCGCAGCGGCAGGCCTGTCGGCTACGACCGGCAACTGCACCGCCATCGCAGCAACTGTGCCGGACGCCGACGGCGTTGGCTCGCTGACTTGCACGATCGCCTCGCCTGGCCGCCTGGGTACGAACCCAACCATCGCACTGAATCGTGCTGATGATGGTACTTATGCATGCGTCGCCACCAACTTCGCTGAAACGGATTACATGCCAGCCGGTTGCGCCGCTCCTGCCGCTCCATAATCAGCGTTAAAAGATCTAGCTCCATTCGATAAGAGAGACCGCCTAGGCGGTCTCTCTTTCGTTTTTCTACTGCCGATCAGGTGACGCCGCTTGCGGTTTCAAGTACTGATCCAACCACCCCAGCACCGTGTGATGCCACTGCACCGAGTTCGCCGGCTTGAGCACCCAGTGGTTCTCATCCGGGAACACCAGCAGCTTGCTCTCCACACCCATGCGCTGCAGCGCAGTGAAAGTGCCCAGCGCCTGCGCGGTAGGAATCCGGAAGTCCAGATCGCCCTGGATCACCAGCATCGGCGTCTTCCACTTGTTCACGTGATGAACCGGGTTGAAGCGTTCATGGTTCTCCGGCACCTTGAAGTACGGCCCGCCACTCTCCCAATCGGTGAACCACTGCTCTTCGGTCGAGTACGCCATGCCGCGCGTATCGAACACGCCGTCGTGGTTCACGATGCATTTGAACTCATCCGACCAGTTACCCGCGATCCAGTTCATCATGTAGCCGCCGTACGACGCCCCCAGCGCGCAGTCGCGTGAACGGTCGAGCCACGAGAACTTCTGCACCGCCGCGTCATAACCCTTCTGCAGGTCGACCAGCGGCTTGCCGCCCCAGTCGTTGCTGATCGAGTCCGTGAACTTCTGGCCATAGCCGGTCGAACCGTGGAAGTCGATGAACACGGCCGCATAGCCCGCGCCGGCGTACACCTGCGGATTCCAGCGATAGCTCCAGCTGTTGCCGAAGCTGCCCTGCGGGCCGCCGTGGACGATGAAGGCGACCGGATACTTCTGGCCCGGCTGCGCATTCCATGGCTTCATCACGTAGCCGTAGACGGTTTCGCCATTGGCGCCGGCAAACGAGAACTGCTCGGACTCGCCAAAGCGCACGTCTTTCAAACGTTCGCTGTTCACATCGGTTAGCTGCTTCGGCTTGCCACCCAGCTTCATCGAGAACAGCTGCGCGCCCGACTGCAGGTTGGCGTGGGTATAGACCAGCGTGTCGCGCCGCAGGTCATAGGCGCCGACCGCGCCCTTGTCGGTCAGCGGCGTCACCTTGCCGCTGGCGACGTCGATCGAGAACAGGCGGTGCTGGCCGATGTCTTCGGCATCGACGATCAGCGCCTTGCCGTCCGCGCGCCAGACCAGGCTGCCGGCCGAACGGTCCCAGTCGGCGGCCAGCTTGCGCTTTTCGCCGGTGGCCACGTCGATTAGCATGACCTGGTAGCGGTCGGCCTCGAAGCCGGGACGCGCCATGGCCAGGTAAGCGAGGGTGCGGCCGTCAGGCGAGAAAGTACCTTTCGTGTCCCAGGCCGGATTGTCCTGGGTCAGGTTGCGCGGCGCCGCGCCGCCCGCGGCCGGCACGCTGTACAGGTCGAAGTTGGTCGACCAGGCTTCGGTCTTGCCGGCGATGCGGCTCGAGAACACGATGGTCTTGCCGTCCGGGCTGAAGCGGTATTCCTCGCGGTCGCCGAACGGCTTCGAAGGCACGTCGCCGTCGAGCGAGCCGGACAGGCTGACCGGTTCGCTGCCGACCTTGCCATCCGCGCCCAGCGGCGCCGAGAACAGCACCGCGTTGCGGTGGTCGTTCCAGGTGTCCCAGTGACGCACGAACAGGCGGTCATAGACCTTGCCGCTGGCCTTGTCCTTCTCTTTGGCATCGAGGCGCGACCTGGTGCAGGCCAGATCGGCGCAGTCGCGGAACACGGCCAGGCTGAAGGCGAGCCGGTCACCGCCTGGCGCGAGGCGGAAGTTGTCGACGTCCAGCGGCAGGTTCGTCACCTGCACCGCCTCGCCGCCGGCGACCGGCTGGCGCCATACCTGCGACGAGCCCGAGCGCGCCGACAGGAAGTAGACGGCGTCGCCGGAGGGTGACCATTCCGGGTCGTTGCTGCTGGACGCATCCTGGGTCAGGCGCTGCGGCGCCGGCTTGGCGGCGCGCAGGTCGACCATCCACAGTTGGGTATTGCCGCGGTTCTTTTCCATGTCCGTGCTGCGCACGGTATAGATCACGCGCGTGGCGTCCGGCGACACGGCCGGGCTGCCCACCCGCTCCATATTGACCAGGTCTTCCACGGTAAAGCCGCGCGGCGCGGCCGTCGCGGTGGTAGCGGCCAGCAGGGCCGCTACCATCGTCAGCAAGCGAAATGTCATTCCATCCTCGTCGATCAGTGCCGCGGCCGGGTGCCGCATGCAAGCCGGCAATTTACCACGATGTCTTCAAGCATGAAGCTGACATCGTTCCCCGCCGCGGGCCTGGCCAGCACGGGGGCGCGGCCTGGCGAGGAGAGGCGCTCGAGGAGAAGCGATCGAGGAGAAGCGATCGAGGAGAAGCGCTTGCTTACTTCGGCATGATGACCGTATCGATCACATGGATCACGCCATTGTCGGCTGCGATGTCGGTCTTGGTGACGGTGGCGTTGTCGACCATGACCTTGCCGCCCGCGACTTTCACCGCGAATGCGCTGCCTTCCACGGTCTTGACGTCGCCAGGCTTGACGTTGGCAGCCATGACCTTGCCCGGCACCACGTGGTAGGTCAGCACCTTGGACAGCGCGGCCTTGTCTTTCAGCAGGGCGTCGAGCTTGGCTTTCGGGATCTTCGCGAAGGCCGCGTCGGTCGGGGCGAAGACGGTGAACGGACCCGGACCTTTCAGGGTGTCGGTCAGGCCGGCAGCCTGGACTGCAGTGACCAGGGTATTGAAGGTGCCGGCCGACTTGGCGGTATCCACGATATCGGCTGCCTGGGCCGAAGCGAAGGCGAATGCGAGGGGCAAAGCGATCAGGATCTTTTTCATTATCAACTCCGTGAGTGGGTTTGTGATGGTTCAAGTTGAACCGATCTGGGATAAATTTACCGCCATTTTGTAATTTGGTCTAATGTGTGTAGCGTCTTTGTCCTATAAAATAGGTTCAATCATGGTTCGTTTAGTTGGCTTGTTGGGCAGGGCCGATGGAAACGATCCAACCGGTAGCTCGCTCGGGCCTCGCACTGTTGAGCATGGAGCTGCAATGCGCGGCAAGTTGTGACACCATTCATTTTCAAAATCAATTGATACAACGTTGGGATGCACGATGACGGATTCAGTCAAGACGGGACAAGAGCGGATCATGTACCGCACGGGCGCCGCCGCACGGTTGGCGGGTTTGCCGGTTGAAACGCTGCGCGTATGGGAGCGCCGTTACAGCCTGTCGGATGCCCAGCGCTCCGAGCGCGGACAGCGCCTTTATTCCGCCGAGCAGGTGGCGCGTCTCGGCCTGCTCAAGCAGCTGGTCGACCAGGGCCATTCGATCGGCGTGCTCGCTGGCCTGAACCGCGACCAGCTGCAATCGATGCTGGGCCTGGATGGGCAGTCCCGGGCCATCCAGGCTGCGCCGGTGCGCGTGTTGCTGGTGGGCGCCATGCTGGCGCGGCGCGTCGCGGTCATGGGGCAGCACTCGCTTGGCCTGGACGTGCGCGGCCACAGTGCCGGCCTGGCGATGGCCGAAGAATTACCACGCAACACAGGCGCTGACGTGCTGGTGATCGAACAATCCGAGCTCGACGAGCGGGTGATGCCCGCCATTGCCACGGCGCGCGAAGCGACCGGCGTGGCCGCGGTCGTCGTGTTGTACCGATTCTGTTCCAGCGCCACGATCCGCACCCTGCGCGCGCAAGGCTGCCTGGTCGCGCGCATCCCCGCCGACCTGAACGAGCTGGCGCTGCTGTGCCAGTCGGCCCTGACCGGCCACCGCCCGGCGCTGCAGGAACCGGCTGCCGCCGCCGTGGCGCCGCCACGGTTTGCCGACGAAGACCTGGCCAATATCGCGGCTGCCGGCAACCGCCTGACCTGCGAATGTCCACGTCACCTGACCGAATTGCTGCTCATGGTGGGCAGTTTCGAACGCTACAGCCAGCATTGCGCTTCGCGCAATCCGCAGGACGCGGCGCTGCATGCCGAGCTGGCGCTGGCCTCGGGCCGCGCGCGGGTGGTGCTGGAAGCGGCGATGGAGCGCCTCGCGATCGAGGAGGGATTGCCGCTGCCGAAGGGTTGGGCAGCCTGACCTGAGTACTCACCCGTAAATAAATGTGTTTGGCCCCCAGAACCGGCGCGTTGCTGCGTTGATCCGTGGCCACTTGCGGGGCTTGCAGTGCTCGCACTGCGGTGCAGTCGCCGCCTTGCCGACCTGCATATTGAGCGTGTCGAATTCGTATTCCTGGGCTTCAGCGCATGGGCCTGGGCGCTGTTCATATCGGTAACCAAGCAGGCGGCCATTGCCGCAGAGAAAAGCTGGCATGATAGCAGCAGCTTAGCTCTGCAATATACCTTTACGTCACTGCTTGCTGTCGACCGCCGGTGGCAATCAGTTCATGGCCGTATGCGCCTGCCGCTTCGTGTTGAATGGGGACGACGCCGCGGCGCTCAGCGCGCGGGTTTCCAGCCGGACGCCATGGCGTCGGCGAAGCTCTGGCCCATGATCTCGACCGCCTTCTGGTTGGCGTTGATGAGCCGGCCGAATGACTGCTGCTGGACCGATACGGCATTCCTGGTCAAGGCTTCGGCGCAGGACTGCGAGGCGGCAATGAAGGCCTTCATCGTCTCTTCCATGACGATCTTGGAGGAGCTGATCCACAGCTGCTCGAGGCTGGCGCGGGTCGAATCCGCGTAGACATTGGCGATTTTCAGGAATGCATCTTGATAGGGCAGGGCGTTCAGCTGGACAGTCGCTGCGGTGAACTGCGGGTATGCGGTCGTCATGACACATCCTCTCGGGCAGATAGCAGGTTGAAGTAGGGGAAAACGCATTGCGCGTCGCCCATCAGTATAGGCCGACTATGGACCTTGTCTACAGCATTGGGCAAGTTGTCGAACTGCTCAGGCGTCGATCCCGGCCGTCCAACCCCCGCTCCTGCCGTCATGCTTTTCAGCACCCGCACGTCCGTCATCACCATTCCCCCGATCGACTGCCTTGCACATGTCGCAGCTTGCGACACCCCTGTGCAACTTGCTACACCGCGTCCCCCGCGGCTTGCCTGCGCCGTTCGGCCTCAAGAAAAAACTCAGCATGATCAAAGGCTTGCATCGTCCCGTATGGCGCATTCCGATTGGCACGCCTTTTGCGATAGGTAGTGAAGCAACACCCGTGCTTGAAACGCACCGACATTACCAACCATAAAGGAGACACCCATGAATGCATTTGAACAGGCAACCAACGGCTGGAACGGCAAGATCTATTCGAGCGGCTGGCGCGACGCCGGCGGCGGCACCGCCGACGTGCTGGAGAAGGCCACGGACCAGGTGCTGGCCCAGACCGGCCTGGGCGACGCCGCCGATATCGATCGCGCCGTGCAGCAGGCCTACGATGCGCAGCAGGCGTGGGCGGCGACGCCGTTCGACCGCCGCGCGGGCATCATCCGCAAGGCGGCCGAGCTGCTGCACGCGCGCGGCCAGGAGATCGTCACTTGGATCAAGCGTGAATCCGGCTCCATCTCCGGCAAGGCCGAGTGGGAGTTCAATGCCAGCTACGAGCAGATCCACATGGCCGCGGCGCTGCCGATGCAGCCTGAAGGCTACCTGCTGCCATCGTCGGTCCCGGGTCGCAGCAACCAGTGGCGCAATGTGCCGATCGGCGTCGTCGGCGTGATCACGCCCTGGAACTTCCCGCTGCTGCTGGCCCTGCGCTCGGTGGCGCCGGCGCTGGCGCTGGGAAATACCGTGGTCCTGAAACCCGACGTCCAGACGCCGATCTGCGGCGGCCTGCTGATCGCCGAGATTTTCGAAGAGGCAGGCCTGCCGCCCGGCGTGCTGCACGTGATTCCCGGCGGCGCGGCCACCGGCGAGGCACTGGTGCGCCATCCCCAGGTCGGCATGATCTCCTTTACCGGCTCGACCGCGGTCGGACGCGCGATCGGCCAGACCTGCGGCGAACTGCTCAAGAAGGTGACGCTGGAGTTGGGCGGCAATAACGCGATGATCGTGCTCGACGACGCCGACATCGACGCCGCCGCCTCGAGCGGCGCCTGGGGTGCGTTCCTGCACCAGGGCCAGATCTGCATGCAGGCCGGCCGCCACCTGGTGCACCGTTCGGTCGCGCAGCAATATGCCGAAAAGCTCGCCGCCAAGGCCGCCGCCATGCACGTGGGTGACCCGCATGCCGGCGAAGTGCACCTGGGCCCGCTGATCAACCGCAGGCAATGCGATCGCGTGCACCGGATCGTGCAGGAGACCCTGCAGGCTGGCGCCCGCGCGCTGACCGGCGCCACCCACGAGGGACTGTTCTACCGCCCGACCGTCCTGGTCGATGTTCGCCCCGAGATGTCGGCGTTCCATGAAGAGATCTTTGGCCCGGTGGCGCCGGTGACCGTGTTCGACGACGACGAGGAAGTGATCGCGCTGGCGAACAGTTCGGCCTACGGCCTGTCGGCGGCGATTCACAGCCGCAACATCGCCCGCGCCGACGCGATCGCGCGCCGCCTGAAGACCGGCATGGTCCACATCAACGACCAGACCGTCAACAACGAATTCCAGGTGCCGTTCGGCGGCATGGGCGTGTCCGGTAACGGCGGGCGTTTCGGCGGTCCGGCCAGCGTGCATGAATTCACCCAGACCCAATGGGTGAGCACGATCGCCACGCCGATCGCCTATCCGTTCTGACGACGTCCGATCCGCAGCGACTCGAGAAAAAATACAGGAGACAGCAAGAATGCAACAGCATCGACAATCCCGACCATCTTCCCTGCGCAAGGCGGCGTGCGCGCTGGCCGCAGCCGGCTTGGCCGCGCTGCTCGCGCCGGCGACGGCCGCTGAAATCCCGACCGATCCGGGCGATTACGTGGCACTGCCGGCGGGCACCGATCTCGGCATCCTCTATTATCAACGGGCCGAGTACAAGGCGGTGTATGCCGACGGCAAGCGGCTGGCCGTGCCGTTCAATCTGGTGACCGATATCGGCGTGGCCCGCTGGGTCCATTACACCAAGCTGGGCGACTACCTGGTCACCCCCCAGGTGATCATCCCGTTCGGCAAGGTGGATGTACGCTCGCAATCGGCAAGCGGCGTGGGCGACCCGATCGTCGGTTCCGCGCTGTGGCTCGTCAACCGGCCGGAGGAGAAGCGGTGGGCCACCGTGTCCGCTTTCGTGTCGCTGCCGGTCGGTAAGTATGACGGCGCCCAGGGGCCGATCAACCTGGGCGAAAACCGCTGGAAGGGCGTGCTCCAGAGCTCTTACATGACCGCGCTGTCGGCGAACCTCATGCTCGATCTCGTGGGCGAGTACGCGCTCTACGGGGAAAACGACGACTTCGTGGGCCTGCGTCGCAAGCAGGATGCCTCGTATGGCGGCCAGGTGCACCTGCGCTACAATCTTTCCCCGGCCACGGCGCTTTCCCTGTCGTACTATCACGACTTTGGCGGCGAAAGCAAACTGAACGGTGTGGCGCAGCACGACAGGATGAACAACAGTCGCTTCCTGGTCGGCCTGGCCGGCTTCGTGTCGCCCACCGTGCAGCTGCAACTGCAGGCCGGCAAGTCGCTGAAAGTGACCAACGGGGTGAAGGAATCCAGCCGGATTAACTTGCGGCTGGTCAAGGTGCTCTAACGGTGCCTTGACACCGGGCCGCGTCAGCGCTGCTTGTTGATCCAGCGATGCAGCGTGGCGCGGCTGATTCCCAGCTGCCTGGCGGCGTTCGACACGTTGCCTTCAGCCTGGATCAGCGCCCGGTTGATGACTTCGTCGGCCAGTTCCTTCAACTGCGCCGGCGGCGCGCCCGGCCCGGCCACCAGGGCGTGGCCGGGCGTCGCTTCCACTACGGTAGTGCGGATATCGTCGGGCAGGTGCTGCAGCCCGATCGGTTCGCCAGGGTCGGCCATCGCGCCGGCAAAACGCAGCGTGGTGCGCAACTGGCGCGTGTTGCCAGGCCAGGCGTAGGCGAGCAGCGCCGCGCGGCAGTCCGGCGCCATCCTGCCTGGCACAATGCCGGCCTCCTCCAGCAGGATCTCGATCAATGCGCCCAGGTTGCTTCGTTGCCGTAGCGGCGGCAGGTAGAGCTGCATGCCGCTGAGGCGGAAATACAGGTCGCTGCGGAAGCGCTGTTCCTTCACCAGGGCGTCGAGGTCCTGGTGCGTGGCGCCGATCAGCTGGAAATCGAGCTTGCGTGTCCTGCTTTCTCCCAGCCGTGTCACCTCGCGGCTTTCGAGCACGCGCAACAGGCGGGTTTGCAGATCGAGCGGCATGTCGCCGATTTCGTCGAGGAACAGGGTGCCGCCGTCGGCTTCCTCGATCCGCCCGCGCGCGCCCCCGCGGCGGGCGCCGGTGTAGGCGCCGTCGGCATAGCCGAACAATTCGCCTTCTATCAGCTCGCGCGGAATCGCACCGCAGTTGATGGCGATGAACGGCCCCTCGCTGGCGCGACTGCCGCCGTGCAGCGCGCGCGCGGCGACTTCCTTGCCGGTGCCGGTCTCTCCCAGCAACAATACCGGCAGCCCCGCCTGCAACGCGCGCAAGGAGCGCTGCAGGGCGAGTTCGGTGGCGGCGTCGCCAAAATCCGGCAGCGGCGCGGCCGGACGCTGCTGTGCCACCGGCAGCCTGGCGGTGCGCGCCGGCGCACTCACCAGCTCGCGCAGCGCGTGCACGGCGCTGGCATATACGCGCAGACCCGACTGCAGGGTCAGTGGCTGCGGACCGGGACGGGCGCTGAATGCGTCCACGCATGCCGCGTAACTTCCCTGGAACAGATGCCCGAAGCGCAGGCCGGCCGTGGTGTCGGCCAGCTCCAGCAACCTGCGCGCGGCGCGGGTGGCGCCGAGCACTTCGCCGTCCGGTCCGAACGCCAGCATCGCGTTGCCCGACTCCGCGCTATCGTCGCTGCGCCAGTGGAGCGCCAGGGCCAGGTGCGCGTGCAGATGCTGGAACAGCGCGTTCTCGATGGCGGCGGCGCCGTCGACGATCAGCGACAGCACTCCGAACTGCGGCAAGGGCGTGTCGCGCGTGATATCGAGCGACCCGACCAGATGCCCGTCCGGCCCGAAGATCGGGGCTGCCACGCACTGGAAGGTGCTGTTTTGAACAAAATAATGCTCGGCGCCCAGGACGGCGACGGCGCGCTCCTCGGCCAGCGCGGCCGCCATCGCATTCGTTCCGACCGAGCGTTCGGACAGGTCGACGCCCGGTCGCAAGGCCTGGCGCAGCAGCTTGCCGCACTTGTCGATCGGGCCATGCACGGCGACGGCGATGCCCGTCCGGTCGGTCAGCAGCAAACCGTATTCGCTGCCGTGAAACGCTTGCTCGAGGCGCCGGAATGTCGGCTGGGCGGCCAGGATCAGATGACGGTTAATCTCCAGCAATTCGGCCACGCCGTTGCTGCGAACCGGATTGAAGGGGACCGTGTCGCCGACCCTGCGGCCACCGTTGGCGCAGCGCTGCCACGAGCGCCATACCGCATCGTTGACCAGGCCGCTGGGCAGCGTGCCCTCCTCGAAAAACAACTGGCGGGCCTGGCTAACCAATGCCAGTCCAGTCGTCGGTTTCCGCTCAATACGGTCGGCACTCCGCATGCAATGTTCCCCCAAGTGTCTCCATCTGATCAATCACGCCGCCGCGGTTGCGCGCAGGGCATGCTGGCTTATGTTTTTCGGGGCTGAGGAACCCCATGCGTTCATTATGCCGTTGATTTCGATGAAAGATTCAATCTTGCGGAAATTCACTGCATCGTGCGGCCTACAGCTCGGCGGTCCAGTCCCCGCTCTTGCCGCCGTGTTTCTCCAGCACCCGCACGTTGGTCATCACCATCCCGCGATCGACCGCCTTGCACATATCGTAGACCGTCAGCAGCCCCACCTGCACCGCGGTGAGCGCTTCCATCTCGACGCCGGTCTTGCCGATGGTTTCCACCTGAGCCCGGCAATGCACGCTGTTCGCCGCCTCGTCGACCTCGAAATCCACCGCCACGCGCGTGATCGGCAGCGGATGGCACAGCGGCACCAGGTCGCTGGTGCGCTTGGACGCCATGATCGCGGCGATGCGTGCGATGCCGATCACGTCGCCCTTCTTGGCATTGCCCGAGGTAATCAGGGCCAGCGTCTCCGGCTTCATGCGGATGGTCCCGGCCGCCACCGCGGTGCGGTGCGTGTCCTGTTTCGCGCCGACGTCGACCATATGGGCCTGGCCGGTGGCGTCGAAGTGGGTCAAATGGTCTGCGGTCGGGATCGGATTCGTCATTACTCGGTTAATTCGTTCGGGTTACAAAATGGTTCACTGGGCAGCAGGATGTGCGCGGATGCAGGTATGATAGCACCGTGAAATCCGTCGTCCGTCCAGCAATGGCGCGCCGCTGGCGCGCCTCATTGTCCGTCATGGCCTTGTGCATGGCGACCGCCTTCCCCGTTGCAGCGCAATCCGACGTGTTCAGGCGCCCCGATTCGATCCGCCTGCCCACGCTCGGCGACACCGCGCGCGGCGACCTGTCGCCCGTCGTCGAGCGCAAGCTGGGCGAGGAGTTCATGCGCGACGTGCGGCGCGACCGCGATTACCTCGACGATGAGCCGATCTCCGAATACCTGAACAATTTCGGCAACGGCCTGGTCGCCGCCGTGCCCGGCGCGCGCGGCGAGACCAATGCCGACTTTCACTTCTTCGCCGTGCGCGATCCGGCCCTGAACGCGTTCGCGATGCCGGGCGGCTTCATCGGCGCCCACTCGGGCCTGATCATCGCGGCCCAGACCGAATCGGAACTGGCCGGCGTGGTCGCGCACGAGATCGGCCACGTCACCCAGCGCCATATCGCGCGCCGGCTGGGCCAGCAGCGCCAGGACGTCTTGCTGCCGCTGGCGTCGATGATCCTGGCGGCGCTGGCGGCCCGGGCCAGCTCGGATGCGGCCATGGGCGTGCTGATGGGCGGCCAGGGACTGGCCGTCCAGCGCCAGCTGAACTTCAGCCGCGACGCCGAGCGCGAGGCCGACCGCGTCGGCTTCCAGATCATGGAGGCGGGCGGCTACGATACCACCGGCATCGTCGCTTTCTTCCGGCGCCTCCAGGCCGCCTCCAGGCTGTATGGCGACCTGCCGCCCGGCCTGGCCAGCCTGAGCAGCCACCCGCTGACCCAGGAGCGGATCACCGACATGCAGGCGCGCATCCGCGAGATTCCCAAGAAGCAGCGCGTGGACAGCCTCGATTTTCATCTGGTGCGCGCGCGCATCCGCGTGCTGCAGGACGCGAGCGAGCAGGGCCGGCGCGACACGCGCACCGCCTTCGAGGCCCAGCTCAGGGAGCAGCCCCACCGCCAGTGGCAGGCCGGGGCCCAGTACGGCCTGGCCTATCTGGCGCTCAAGGAGAACGACCTGGCCGGCGCCCAGCGCTGGCTCGACAAGGCGCTCGAGACCATGAAGCCGCGCGAAGGGGTGCTGTCGGCGGCGCCGTCGAACGTGGGCGATGGCGCGACCATGTTCGCCGGGCTGGCGCTGGAGATCAAGATGGCGCCAGGCCAGCCGCGCTCCGTGCTGGAACAGGCGGTCAAGGAAGCCGACGCGGCGCGCCAGCGCTTCCCGCTGTCGCGCGCGCTCGCGCACCAGTACGCGCAGGCCCTGATCGCAACCGACCGGTTCGACGAGGCGGCGCTGTTCCTGCGCGACCAGGCCCAGCAGTATCGGGAGGAACGCAAGCTGCACGACCTGCTGGCCAGGACCTATGCCAAGCAGGGCAAGATCGCGCTGCAGCACATGGCGCTGGCCGAATCGTACGTGCTTGCCGGCGCCGTGCCGGCGGCGATGGCCCAGCTCGAACTGGCGCGCAAGGCCAGCGATGCGTCGTTCTATGACCAGGCGGTCATCGACGCGCGCGTGCGCGAACTGCAGGAAAAACAGAAGAAAGCGCAGGAAGAGGCCGAAGAGCGCTGACCGACCCTACGGCGCCGGCGTCCGGTTGAATCCGAACCGCGCCGGCATCTGTTCGCCGGCCACGCGCTCGACGGCAAGCCGGCGGCCAGCCCACGGCAGGGCCAGGCAACCTTCGCCATGTTCCAGCCACGCCATCACCGCCTCGTCGGGCGCCGCGGCGCCATCGAGCTCGAGCAGGCCCAGTACCTGGGCCACGTCGCGGTCGTCCAGCTGCGCCACCGTGTCGCCGGCCACGAACACCAGCGCGCCGGTGTCGCTCAGATAGACCCGTTCGAATTCCGCCAGGGCCTGCCCGGTCTGCAATACCAGCCCCTGCTGTGGATCGGTGCGCGCGATGAAGGGTGTGGCCTCCAGGTTCACGTACACCCGCTGCGGCCCGTTCTGGAAATACCAGTTGCCGCGCTCGTCGTGCAGGTAGTTGCGGTTGATGAATCCCACCAGCGCGGGATTGTTCAAGCGGTCGCCCGCAGCGCCCGCGCGCTGGGCCGCTTCGTCGCGCATGCGCCAGCCGCCGCGCGCGTCGAGCGCGAGCCAGCCGTAGCAGTGGGGCACGCTCGGCCACTTGGCCATTGCCTGTTTTACGATATCGTCCATTCAGGCAGCATCGCACGGTTCGGCCGGCGCCAGCGCGCGCATGCCGGGCGTCCCCTGCACGGCGTCGAAATGGTGCAGGATGCGCCGCGGCAGCCAGTCGATCCGTCCCGGGAACGGGCCGACGGCAAAGCCGACGTGTCCACCCTCGGCCGGATACTCGAGCGTCACCGCGCCAGACGCCGACGTCGGCAGGTGAATGCCCGGCAAGAAGGGATCGTTGCGGGCATTGAGCACCAGGGTCGGCACCGTGATGTCGTGCAGCACGTGGCGGGCGCTGGCGCGGTGCCAGTAGTCGTCGGTGTCGCGGTAGCCATGCAGCGGCGCGGTGACGACATTATCGAAGGCATACAGGTCGCGCGCGGCGAGCAGGGCGGCGCGGTCGAACAGGCCAGGAAACTGCTCCAGCTTGGCCAGGCACTTCGGCTTGAGCGTCTGCAGGAACATCCGGGTATACAGCATATTCAAGCCCGACGACAGCGCCTCGCCGCCGCGCGCCAGGTCGAGCGGGGCCGAGACGGCGCAGGCGGCATCGACGATCCCGGCGCCGTGGCCCGATTCGCCCAGCCAGCGCAGCAGCGCATTGCCGCCCAGCGAGACGCCGGCCGCATACAGCGCGCCTTGGTGGGCGGCGCGCAGCTTGCGCACGATCCAGTCGACTTCGCCCGCGTCGCCCGAGTGATAGAAGCGCGGCGCCAGGTTGGCTTCGCCGGAACAGCCGCGGAAATGCGGCACCACGCCCGACCAGCCGCGCGCCGCGAGCGCTGCCATCAGGCCGCGGGCGTAATGGCTGTTCGAACTGCCTTCCAGGCCATGGAACAGCACCACCAGCGGCTGGCCGGGCCGGCCATCCACGAAGTCGAGGTCGACGAAGTCGCCGTCCGCGCTGTGCCAGCGTTCGCGCCGGTAGGCGAGCGGCGGCTTGGCGACGCAGGTCGCCGGATAGATGGTCTGCAGGTGGCCGCCAGGCAGCCACGACGGGGCGGGGTAATACATGGACAACAGGCACTTGCGTGCCTCATGGACAATCAGTGGTGCTTGAGCACGGTGCCCGGCGCCAGCCGGTAGCCGGTGCCGCAATAGGGGCATTTGGCCTCGCCGTGGTGGTCGAAGTCCAGGAAGACGCGCGGGTGCGAGGACCACAGCGGCATTGCCGGGTTGGGGCAATAGGCCGGCAGGTCCTTGGCCGTGAGCTCCACCACAGGCGTCGTCTTTTGATTCATCTGTTTCTCCGTCAGGCAAGTTGGGCAAAGACTGGATTTTAACGGATTCGCTCTATTGTCGAAATGACCGTAAAATAATGCGTTCAGCATAAAGAGCATGAGCAACGCCTGTTATATTGGGCGTCCAACCCGTGCCACATCCATTCATGCGTTTCATGCCCGACCGTTTCACGCCCGCCGCCTTCGCCGACATCCCCGTCCGCCGTTGCAAGAATGCCACAGCTCACGTTGCGATGCGCGCTGTGCCGCGCGCGCCGCGGCCCGCTGCATGAGCGCGGCCGACGAGCCGGGCCAGCTTCCCGCCGCCATCGGCGACGCGCCGAACCGCGATGCCTGGAACGAAGGTTTCAAGACCGGCCTGCCGACCCTGTTCGGCATCGCCGCCTGGGGCCTGGTGGTCGGCATTGCCATGGTCAAGAGCGGCCTGTCGGTGCCGCAGGCGCTGGGCATGACCTTGCTGGTGTTCGCCGGCTCCGCCCAACTGGCCTCGCTGCCGCTGATCGCCGCCCAGGCCCCGATCTGGGTCATCTTCGCCACCGCCCTGGTGGTCAACCTGCGCTTCGTGATTTTTTCGGCATTGCTGGGGCCGCACTTCGCCCACTTGCCGTGGAGGCAACGTTTTTATCTTGGCTATATCTCGGGCGACTTGACCGTCGCGCTGTTCCTGCAGCGCTATCCGACCCTGGCGCCGGTGGCGGGCAAGCTGTCCTACCTGAAGGGGCTGATGTATCCGAACTGGGTTGCCTGGCAAATCGGCTCCATCGCTGGCATCTTCCTCGGCAGCGCGGTGCCGGCCGAATGGGGACTCGGCTTTGCCGGCACCCTGGCCATCCTGTGCATCATGGTGCCGCTGATGATCAACAACGCGGCCCTGTGCGGCGTGCTGGTGGCGGGGGCGGTCTCGGTGCTGGCCTACGACTTGCCGTACAAGCTGGGACTGCTGCTGGCGGTGCTGGTGGGAATGGTTACCGCGATGGTGATCGAAGAAACGTGGGCGAAAGCGAAGGTGCGCCGTGGCTGACTGGGAAATCTGGGTCGTGATCGGCGTGCTGTGCGTGGCCACCGCCGCCACCCGCAGCTCGTTCTGGATGATCGGCCACCGCGTGACGATTCCGCCGCGGGTGCAGGAAATGCTGCGCTATGCCCCGGCCTGCGCGCTGGCGGCCATCATCGGGCCCGACTTCCTGATCGATACGCAAGGCGAAGTCCAGTTCACGCTGGCGAACCCGAAGCTGCTGGCCGGCCTTGCCGCCTTTGCATTTTATCTATGGCGGCGTAACATGCTGCTGACCATTTTATTCGGCATGCTTGTGTTTACAGTGTTGCGCGTACTGCACGTTTTTGGCGCCGCTGGCTAGCAGGCTGCTAATGTACAATGACGTTTTTTCACTATTGCCACGCCGACCAAATGGACGCTCTCCGTTTCACCCGCCTGCAAGACCTGATCGATCAACAAGCGCTGCAAGGCAAGCGCGTCTTTATCCGCGCTGACCTGAACGTACCGCAAGATGATGCTGGCAATATCACCGAGGACACCCGTATCCGGGCGTCGGTGCCGGCGATCCAGGCCGCCGTCAAGGCTGGCGCGGCGGTGATGGTCACGTCCCACCTGGGCCGTCCGACCGAAGGCGAGTTCAAGCCGGAAGACAGCCTGGCGCCGGTCGCCGGGCGCCTGTCCGAGCTGCTGGGCCAACCCGTCGAACTGAAGCAGAACTGGGTGGACGGCGTCGACGTCGCTCCCGGTTCGGTCGTGCTGCTGGAAAACTGCCGCGTCAACAAGGGCGAAAAGAAAAACAGCGACGAGCTGGCGCAAAAGATGGCGAAGCTGTGCGACGTGTACGTGAACGATGCCTTCGGCACCGCCCACCGCGCCGAGGCGACCACCCACGGCATCGCCAAGTTCGCGCCGGTCGTGGCCGCCGGTCCGCTGCTGGCCGCCGAACTCGACGCTCTCGGTAAAGCCCTGCATCAGCCGCAGCGTCCGCTGCTGGCCATCGTCGCCGGCTCGAAGGTATCAAGCAAGCTGACCATCCTGCAAAGCCTGGCCGACAAGGTCGACAACCTGGTCGTCGGCGGCGGCATCGCCAATACCTTCATGAAGGCCGTCGGCCTGAACATCGGCAAGTCGCTGGTCGAGAACGACCTGGTCGATGAAGCCAGGGCCATCATCGAGAAAATGTCCCGGCGCGGCGCGCAGGTGCCGATTCCCGTCGACGTCGTGTGCGCGAAAGAGTTCGCACCGACCGCGGCCGCGATCGTCAAGGACGTCGCCGAGGTGCTGGATGACGACATGATCCTCGACATCGGCCCGAAAACCGCCGCCATGCTGGCCGAGCAGGTCGCCAGGGCCGGCACCATCGTCTGGAACGGTCCGGTCGGTGTCTTCGAATTCGACCAGTTCGCCAAGGGCACGGAAACCCTGGCGCTGGCCATCGCCCAGTCGAAGGGCTTCTCGATCGCCGGCGGCGGCGACACCCTGGCCGCGATTGCAAAATACAAGATTGCCGACCAGATCGGCTACATTTCGACCGGCGGCGGCGCCTTCCTCGAATTTTTGGAAGGAAAAACCCTGCCGGCTGTCGACATCCTGCTGCAACGCAGCGCTCACTAGCACTCGTCTGAGACCCTAGCGCAGCCAGTCTGCGCTTTGTTTTTATACAAGGACAATCCATGTACCGTGGCACCAAGATCGTCGCAACCATTGGCCCCGCTTCGACCGACTTCGATATTCTCGTCAAAATGATCCGCGCCGGCGTCGACGTCGTGCGGCTGAACTTCTCGCACGGGAAGGCGCAGGACCATATCGATCGTGCTGCCCTGATACGGCGCGCCGCCCACGAGTGCGGCCGCGAAGTGGCCATCATGGCCGACATGCAGGGTCCGAAGATCCGCGTCGGTAAGTTTGAAGAAGGCAAGATCTTCTTGACCAATGGTGACCGCTACATCCTGGATGCCAAGTGGGGCGATAACGGCGAGCTGGGCAATCAGGAACGCGTCGGCCTGGATTACAAGGCGCTGCCGCGCGACGTCAAGCCGGGCGACAAGCTGCTGCTGAACGACGGCCTGATCGTCCTGATCGTCGACCGCGTCCTGGGCCACGAGATCTATACCACGGTCAAGGTTGGCGGCGAACTGTCGAACAACAAAGGCATCAACCGCCAGGGCGGCGGCCTGACCGCGCCGGCGCTGACCTCGAAGGACATGGAAGACATCAAGACCGCGATGAGCTTCCAGGCCGACTACCTCGCCATCTCGTTCCCGAAGAGCGCGACCGATATGGAAATGGCGCGCCAGCTGGCCAACATCGCCGGCGAGCCGTATGGCCACAAGCCGATGATGATCGCCAAGATCGAGCGCGCCGAAGCGATTCCGCTGCTGCAAGAGATCCTGGACGCGTCGGACGGCATCATGGTCGCCCGCGGCGACCTGGCCGTCGAAGTCGGCAACGCCGCCGTGCCGGCGTTGCAGAAGCGCATGATCCGCATGGCGCGCGATTCGAACAAGCTGGCCATTACCGCGACCCAGATGATGGAGTCGATGATCGTCAACGCCGTGCCGACCCGCGCCGAAGTGTCGGACGTGGCCAACGCCGTGCTGGACGGCACCGACGCCGTCATGACCTCGGCCGAGACCGCATCGGGCAAGTACCCGGTCGAGACCGTCGAGATGATGGCCGCGATCTGCGTCGAAGCCGAGCAGTCCGAATACAACAAGATCGACGTCGACTTCCTCAACAAGCAGTTCACCCGCATCGACCAGACCATTGCCTACGGCACGCTGTTTACCGCCCACCACCTGAGCGTGAAGGCGATCGTGGCGCTGACCGAGTCGGGCTCGACCGCGCTGTGGATGAGCCGTCACAGCATCGACACCCCGATCTTCGCCCTGACCCCGCTGCAGGCGACGCAGCGCAAGGCGTCGCTGTACCGTAACGTGCGAGCATTCCACCTGCTGCAGGAAGGCGGCAGCCACGCGGTGCTGCGAAAGGCTGAGGAACTCTTGATGAAAGAAGGGTTCGTACGCAAGGGCGACCTGATCGTCGTGACCTGGGGCTCGCCGATGGGCGAGGCCGGTGGCACCAATGCGCTCAAGATCGTGCGCGTTGGCGAATATGATTAAAGGGATTTCACGAGTGGCCTGAGGCGCGACGCCGCGCTCGGCATTCGAGATTCCCGAACAACGTTTCTTTATTGTTTTGGAGTACAACCATGGCACTCGTATCATTGCGTCAATTGCTGGACCACGCCGCCGAGAACGGCTACGGTCTGCCCGCATTCAACGTCAACAACCTGGAGCAGGTGCAGGCCATCATGGCCGCCGCCGACGCTGTCAACAGCCCGGTCATCATGCAGGCCTCGGCCGGCGCGCGCAAGTACGCGGGCGAAGCCTTCCTGCGTCACCTGATCGACGCCGCCATCGAAGCCTACCCGCACATCCCGGTCGTCATGCACCAGGACCACGGGCAGTCGCCGGCCGTCTGCATGGCCGCGATCCGCTCGGGCTTTTCCTCGGTGATGATGGACGGTTCGCTCGAGGCCGACGGCAAGACCGTCGCCAGTTATGAGTACAACGTCGAAGTGTCGAGGGAAGTCGTCAAGTTCTCGCACTCGATCGGCGTGACCGTCGAAGCCGAACTGGGCGTGCTGGGCTCGCTGGAAACCATGAAGGGCGACAAGGAAGACGGCCACGGCGCGGACGGCACCATGACCCGCGAACAGCTCCTGACCGACGTCGACCAGGCGGCGGACTTCGTCAAGCGCACTCAATGCGACGCTTTGGCCATCGCAATTGGAACCTCGCACGGCGCGTATAAATTCACGCGCAAGCCGACCGGCGACATCCTGGCGATCGACCGCATCAAGGAAATCCATGCCCGCATCCCGAACACCCACCTGGTGATGCACGGCTCGTCGTCGGTGCCGCAGGAACTGCTGGCCATCATCCGCGAATTCGGCGGCGACATGAAGGAAACCTATGGCGTGCCGGTCGAAGAGATCCAGGAAGGCATCAAGCATGGCGTTCGCAAGATCAATATCGACACCGACATCCGCCTGGCGATGACGGCCGCGATCCGCAAATACATGTTCCAGAACCCGTCGAAGTTCGACCCGCGCGACTACCTCAAGCCGGCGCGCGAAGCGGCGATGGAAGTGTGCAAGGCGCGCTTCCTGGCGTTTGGCTGCGAAGGCCAGGCCGGCAAGATCAAGCCGATCCCGCTGGAGAAGATGGCCGAGCGTTACATGGCCGGCGAACTGGCGCAGATCGTTCAATAATTACGCCTCGAGATGTCGGGACAGTAGGGTTGGCGGCTCTGCCGCCGACGCGTCGATTGTTATCGGGCCCGACGTCGCGCCGGGTGATCTTGCCGTCAACAATCACCGCGTCGGCGGCGTAGCCGCCAACCCTACGATCGCCAGCTGCACAAATTGACGTAAAATATCGCATTGCACAGGCTTGTACGGCCTGACTTTCTCAACCGGCGGCCCTTTGTCGCCGGTTTCCGCTTTCCTGATAGCCCATCTATGAACAGCCTCTACCAATCCTCCATCCAGTCCCTGCCGCTGCTCGGTCACGGCAAGGTGCGCGATAACTACGCCGTCGGCGACGACAAGATCCTGATCGTCACCACCGACCGCCTGTCGGCCTTCGACGTGGTCATGAACGAGCCGATCCCGGGCAAGGGCAAGGTGCTGAACCAGATGAGCGATTTCTGGTTCGAGAAGCTCGGTCACATCGTGCCGAACCACCTGACCGGCGTGGCGCCGGAAAGCGTGGTCGCCGCGAACGAGGTGGACCAGGTGGCAGGCCGCGCCGTCGTGGCCAAGCGCCTCAAGCCGATCATGGTCGAAGCCGTCGTGCGCGGCTATATCATCGGTTCGGGCTGGAAGGACTATCAACAAAGCGGCGCCATCTGCGGCATCCAGCTGCCAGCCGGCCTGCGCCAGGCCGACAAGCTGCCGGAACCGCTGTTCACCCCGGCCGCCAAGGCCGAACTCGGCGAGCACGACGAGAATATCTCGTTCGCCGACATGGAACAGCGCATCGGCGCCGACCTGGCCGCCAAAATGCGCGACGTGAGTATCAAACTCTATAGCGCCGCCGCCGAATATGCTGCCACGAGGGGCATCATCATCGCCGACACCAAGTTCGAATTCGGCCTCGATGACAACGGCGTGATGCACCTGATGGACGAAGTCCTGACTGCCGATTCCTCGCGCTTCTGGCCGGCCGACTCGTACGCGCCGGGCATGTCGCCGCCGTCGTTCGACAAGCAGTTCGTGCGCGACTACCTGGAAACCCTGACCGACTGGGGCAAGACCGCACCGGCCCCGAGCTTGCCGGCGGACGTCATCGAGAAAACCCAGGCCAAGTATTTCGAAGCCATCGAACGCCTGACCGGCGAGAAGCTGAAGGCATAAGCAGATGAGCGAGCAGAACAAGCCGTTGGTCGGCGTCATCATGGGTTCCTCGTCCGACTGGGACGTGATGCAGAATGCCGTGGCCATCCTGAAGCAGTTTGGCGTGCCGTTCGAAGCCCAGGTGATCTCGGCCCACCGCATGCCGGACGAGATGTTCACCTACGCCGAGCAAGCCCGCGCGCGCGGCCTGCGCGCCATCATCGCCGGCGCCGGCGGCGCGGCCCACCTGCCGGGCATGGTGGCCGCCAAGACCATCGTCCCGGTGCTGGGCGTGCCGGTGCCGTCGAAATACCTGCGTGGCGAGGATTCGCTGCTGTCGATCGTGCAGATGCCCAAGGGCGTGCCGGTGGCGACCTTCGCCATCGGCGAAGCCGGCGCCGCCAACGCGGCCCTGACCGCGGTGGCGATCATCGCCGCCGGCGACGACGCATTGGCCGACAAGCTGGAGCAGTTCCGCCGCGACCAGACCGCCGCCGCCCAGGCCATGACTCTTCCTGTGTAAGTTCGATGAATAATCCGTTTCTTCCATCCGCCGATCCGTCGACCTGGCTCGGCGTGATGGGTGGCGGCCAGCTCGGCCGCATGTTCGCCCACGCCGCGCAGGCGATGGGCTACAAGGTCGCCGTGCTCGAGCCGAGCGCCGATTGCCCGGCCGGCCAGGTTGCCGACCGCACCGTCGAAGGCGGCTACACCAACGGCGTCGCCCTGAGCGAGCTGGCGGCGTTGTGCTCGGCCGTCACCACCGAATTCGAGAACGTCCCGGCCGACAGCCTGGCGCTGCTCGCCGCCGACTGCTTTGTCGCGCCATCGAGCCTGTGCGTGCAGATCGCCCAGGACCGCATCCTCGAGAAGAAGTTCTTCGTCGACTGCGCGCCGGCCTCGAACGTGATGCCGGCCCCGCACAAGATCATCGCCTCGCATGCCGACATCGACGCCATCGCGGACGACCTGCTGCCGGGCATCCTCAAGACCGTGCGCATGGGCTACGACGGCAAGGGCCAGGTCCGCGTGCGCTCGCGCGAGGACGTGCGCGTCGCCTTCGACGCCATGGGCGGCGTCGCCTGCCTGCTCGAGAAGATGCTGCCGCTGGCGTATGAAGTTTCTGTGCTCACCGCGCGCGGCCATGACGGCGCCTCGGTCGTGTACCCGATCGCCGAGAACGTGCACCGCGACGGCATCCTGTTCACCACCACCGTGCCGGGACCGAACGTGTCCGCGGCCTGCGCGAAACAGGCCCAGGACGCGGCGCGCGCCATCGTCGCCCAGCTCGGTTACGTGGGCGTGCTGTGCATCGAGTTCTTCGTGCTCGACGACGGCTCCCTGGTCGTCAACGAGATGGCGCCGCGTCCGCACAACAGCGGCCACTACACCATGGATGCCTGCATCACCAGCCAGTTCGCGCAGCAGGTGCGGGCGATGGCGCGCCTGCCGCTGGGCGACGTGCGCCAGCATTCGCCCGCCGTCATGCTCAACATCCTGGGCGACGTCTGGTTCGAGGCGGACGGTGACACTGCCCGTGAACCGGCCTGGGACCAGGTGCTGGCGCTGCCTGGCGCCAACCTGCACCTGTACGGCAAGAACGATCCGCGCCGCGGCCGCAAGATGGGCCACGTGACCTTCGTGGCGCCGACGCTGGCCGAAGCGCAGGACAGCCTGCGCGCCGCCTGCGCCATCCTGGGAATCGAGCCCTAGGATGGACACGCAGCAGTTCGACCCGGCGGCCATCGACGCCGCCGCCCGCGCGCTGGAAGCCGGCCAGCTGGTCGCTTTCCCGACCGAGACCGTGTATGGCCTGGGCGCCGACGCCGAGAACCCGGCGGCGGTGGCCGCCATCTACGCCGCCAAGGGCCGCCCGCAAGACCACCCGGTGATCGTGCACCTGGCGCCCGAAGCGCCGCTCGACTACTGGGCCTGCGACATCCCGCCGCAGGCGCAGGCGCTGGCCGACGCCTTCTGGCCCGGTCCGCTGACCATGATCCTCAAGCGCGCCCCGAACATCCCGGACGCCGTCAGTGGCGGCCAGGATACGGTCGGCCTGCGCTGCCCCGCGCACCCGGTGGCGCTGGCGCTGCTGCGCGCCTTCAAGGGCGGCCGCGGCGGCATCGCCGCGCCGTCGGCCAACAAGTTCGGCCACGTCAGCCCGACCCTGGCCGAGCACGTGCGAGAAGAATTCGAGCGCGAGGCCAGCGTGGCCATGATCCTCGATGGCGGCGCCTCGCAGGTGGGCATCGAATCGACCATCGTCGACCTGTCGCGGTTGGCGTCGCACGGCCCGGTGCTGCTGCGTCCCGGCCAGGTCAGTGCCGAGGCGATCGCCGCCGTGATCGACCAGTTGCCGGCCGCGCCGGACGCTGCGGCGCCGCGCGCCTCGGGCACCCTCGAATCGCATTACGCGCCGCACACGCCGGTGGCGATGCAGCAACGCGAGGTCTTGCTGGAGACGCTGGCCGCGCTGCACGGCGCCGGCCGCAAGGTGGCGCTGATCCACATGGGCGACCTGCCGACCCACCTCGCCGCGACCCACGCCGCCCTGCGCCTGCCGGCCGCGCCCGACGGCTTCGCCCATGCGCTGTACGCCGCGCTGCGCGCGATGGACGGGCAGGGCGCCGATGTGATCCTGGTCGAAGCGCCGCCGCAGGGCGGCGACTGGCTGGGCGTGAACGACCGCCTGCGCCGCGCAGCGCACGGTTCGACAGGCATTGTGCATGGCCTGCTCAATTCCCACGCGAAAGTTTAATGTAGATCAATGAAGCGAATGACGGGGCGCAAACGCCCCGCATTTCGTTCTCATTCGTTACAAATTCGACTCTTTTTGCGTGGAAAACGGTGGTTATAATCCGTTCCCGCCAGCTACCCCATCTGTTCTGATAGGTGGGGTCGTTGAATGCCTACGCGCAATGGAATTTGCTATACAAGCGATTTGAACGCTGGCATAGTGTTCATGATACGAATAGCACGGGCGTTCGTTTCACAATAATTTCTATCCAGGAGACACGATGCGTCATACCAAATTCGCGCTGGCCGTTCTGACGGCTGCGCTCCTGACCGCATGCGGCGGCGGCACCAGCCCTGCCGGCGGCGATCAGACCGCCAAGCTCACGTTCACCAATCTGGTGTCGTTCGGCGACAGCCTGTCGGACGTGGGCACCTACCGTGTCGGCGCCGTCGCGGCGGCCGGCGGCGGCAAGTTCACGATCAACGGCGACAGCAGCGCCCGGAATGTCGACCTGAACGGCAAGATCTGGCTCGACTTCATGGCCGCCCAGCTCAAGCTGCCGGCCCCGTGCGCCGCCCAGACCGGCCTGCAGGGCAATGCCTCGCTCGGCTTCAACGTGCCGATCGTGAACCACCCGAATTGCTTCAACTATGCGCAAGGCGGTTCGCGCGTGGTCAATCCAGTCGGCCCGGGCAACGCCGCCACCGGCTCGCCGATCGGTGAGATGACCACCCCGATGGTGACCCAGATCGCCAATCACCTGGGCAAGACCGGCAACAAGTTCAGCGGCACCGAACTGGTGACCGTGCTGTCGGGCGGTAATGACGTGCTGATGCAGCTGGCCGCCGTGACCAGTGCCGGCACCGCCGCCGGCGCGCAAGCGTTCGCCACCGCCCTGGCCACCCGTCTCGCGGCCGGCGCGACCAATCCGCAAGCCGCGGCGCAAGCCATCGGCGTGGCGATCGCCACCGAGAACGCACGTCCGGGCAAGACCGACCAGAGCGTCGTGACCGCCGCCGTGACCGCTGCCGCGATGCAGCCGGGTAACCAGGCCGTCGCCCAGCCGGCCGTCTACGGTCCGATCGTGGCCGCCGCCCAGGCCGACGGCACCGCCGCCGGCAACGCCGCGGCCGGCGCCTACGCCACCGCCAACGCGCAGACGATGGTCACCGCGCTCGGCACCGCCGGCGCGCAGATGGCGGGCCTGGTCAGGAACGAACTGCTGGCCAAGGGCGCCAAGTACGTCATCGTCGCCAACCTGCCGGACGTCGCCAGCACCCCGACCGCCAGGTCGCGCCCTGTGGCGATTCAGCAACTGGTGACCGCCATGGTCAACGCCTTCAATACCCAGCTGAAAGCAGGCCTCGGCGCCGACGATGCGCGCGTGCTGTACACCGACCTGTACACCGTCAGCAACGACCAGGTGAAGAACCCCGGCCCGTACGGCCTGACCAATACCAGCGCGCCGGCCTGTGCCGACAACGCGCTGGGCATGACCTCGCTGATCTGCACCGCGAACAACACGGTCGCAGGTGATGTGAGCCGCTACATGTTCGCCGACGGGATCAACCCGACCCCGTTCGAGAACGACCTCATCGCCCGCTATGTCTTCAAGGACATGGCCATCAAGGGCTGGCTGTAAGCAGCGGCTGCAGACCCGTCCAGGTGGCGGGTCCTCACACACATATCAGGAGATAGCATGAAAGTTCGTTTCAACAGCATGATCAAGGTGCTGGGTGTGGCTGCCGGGCTGGCATTCGCGTCCGGCGCCTACGCGCAATCGGCCGGCCAGATCACGGCCAAGATCGGTTTCAACCGCTTGATGCCAAAGGTCGAGAGCGGCGACATCAGCGCGCCGGCGCTGCCGGGCACCAAGGCCGACGTCGGCAACGACATGCAGCCGGTGCTGATCTTCACCTACAGCCTGACCGACAATATCTCGCTCGAAGGCGCGCTCGGCACGCCGTACAAGCACAGCATCTACGGCGCCGGCGCGATCCAGGGCGCCGGCAAGCTGGGCGAGGTCGAGGCGCTGCCGCCGACCGCCTTCGTGCAATACCGCTTCGGCGCGCCGACCTCGACCTTCCGTCCGTTCATCGGCTTCGGCCCGACCTATGCCTACTTCATGAAGGAACGCGGTTCGGCCAAGATGACCGCGATCACCAATCCGGGCAGCGACGTGCCGACCACCTTCAAGATCGACAACAAGCTGACCTATAGCGCGCAAGTCGGCGTGGCGATGAACTTCGACGAGCGCTGGTTCGCCGACGCCACCGTCATCAAGACCCGCCTGCGCACCGACGTGCATTTCTCGACCGGCCAGACCCAGTTCATGAAGCTCGATCCGGTGGCGATCGTGCTGGCGGTGGGCTACAAGTTCTAATCGAACCAGCAGCTTGAGCAAGTCGTCCCCGCCCTCGCCGGGCGCCTTGGCAGGGACCCAAGTCCTTCGTGTAGCCACTACGTTTTATGGTGACAATGCGCTGAAAACTTGGGTCCCCGCCAAGGCGCCCGGCAAGGGCGGGGACGACGTTTTTGCGTTAGCGGGAAAGGCTAATGCACCCCGCGCGCATACTGCGCGAAATGCTCGGCGCTGAGCGCGCTCTGGTAGAGAAACCCCTGGTAGAGATGGCAGCCGGCATCGGCCAGGAACTGCCGTTGCCCGGGCGTCTCGACCCCTTCGGCAATCACCTGCAATCCCAGGCTGTCGCCCAGCGCGATGATGGAGCGCACGATCGACGCGTCGTTCTGGTTGGTCAACACGTCGCGCATGAACGAGTGGTCGATCTTGAGCTGGTCGAGCGGCAGCTTGCGCAGGGTGGCCAGCGACGAGTATCCGGTGCCGAAATCGTCCAGCGAAAAGCTCAGGCCGCGCCGCTTGAGCGTGGCCATGGTGTGCGCGGTCTGGGCGAAGTCGGTGATGACCAGGCTTTCGGTCAGCTCGAGTTTCAGGCTCGATGCCTGCACCCCGCTGTGCTCGAATACCTCCTGCAGCGTGGGCACGAAATCGGGCTGGTTGAACTGGCGCGCGCTGACGTTGACCGATAGGGTCAGGCCGGCCATCTCGGGCGCGCGCTGCCAGCGCGCCAGCTCGGCGCAGGCGGTGCGCAACACCCACTTGCCGATCTCGACGATGATCCCGCTTTCCTCGGCGGCGCGGATGAACTCGCCCGGATAGAGCACCCGGCCATCGGGCAGGCGCCAGCGCAGCAGCGCCTCGGCCCCGAACACCCGGCCCGAGTGGTCGAGCTGGGGCTGGTAGTGCAGCATGAACTCGTCGTGCTGCAGCGCGCGCCGCAGGCTGCCTTCGAGCTCGGCGCGCGCCGACCAGGCGGCCTGGGCCTCCGGATCGTGGAAACGGAAGGCGTTGCGGCCCGCGGCCTTGGCCTGGTACATCGCGGCGTCGGCCTCGCGCAAGGTCGATTCCACCGTGTCGTGGACGCCGCACAGCGTGACCACGCCGATGCTGACCGACACCGAGTAACTGAGCTCGCCGAGCTGGAACGGCGCGGCCAGGGCCGCCACGACCTTGGCGGCGACGACTTCGGCCTGGCTCGCGGCCAGCTCGCGCGCGTCCTCCACCGGCTGGATCAGCACCACGAACTCGTCGCCGCCCAGGCGCGCCACCATGTCGGCCTCGCGCACGCAGTGCTCGAGGCGGCGCGCCACCGCCTGCAGCAGCTGGTCGCCGACCGCGTGGCCCTGGCTGTCGTTGAGGAATTTGAAGTTGTCGAGGTCGCAGAACATCAGCGCCCCCCATTTGCGCGTGCGCGTACTGGTGAGCAGCGCCCGGCGCAGGTGGTCGAGCAGGTTGGCGCGATTGGGCAGGTCGGTCAGGTGGTCGAAGAAGGCCAGGTGGAAGATCCTGGCTTCATTGATCTTGCGTTCGCTGATGTCGGTGCCGATCACCAGGATCTTCTGGCTGGCGCCGAGCGTCTGGTCCGGGCCCAGCAAGGTCCAGCTGGTATCGGTGTCGATCGTCGAGCCGTCGCGCCGGATATGGGTCAGTTCGCCCGCCCACTCGCCCGATTCGAGCGTCTGCCGGAAGGCGGCCTCGTAGAGTGGGGGCTGGTCGCACAACAGGTCGCAGAAGCGCTTGCCGAGCGCTTCCCGGGCGCTCCAGCCATACAGGCGTTCGGCGCCATGGTTCCAGTAGCTGATGACGGAATGCATGTCCATCGCAATGATGGCGTCGCGCGCCCGTTGCAGGAACGAGGCTTGCTCCTGCAGCGTGATGTCGGCCTTCTTCAGGCGCGTGAAGTCGGACAGGAAGCCTTCCAGCATGCCGGGCGGGCCGCCCGACTGGTCGAGCGAACCCTGTTCGCAGATCCAGCGGATGTCACCGCTCGCGGTGCGGATCCGGTAGGTCACCTGGTAAGGGCGATCCTGGGCCAGCGCCAGCGCGACCGCACTATCGACCAGGATGCGGTCTTCGGGAAAAATGATGGCGCCGAATGGAAGGCCGGGGCGCGCGGTGAAGGCGGCCGCCGAGTAGCCGGTCAGCTTTTCGATGCCGTCGCTGATGAATGCGATGGTCCAGTCGCGGTCGTTGTGACAGCGATAGACCGCGCCCGGCAAGTTCCTCAGCAGCAGGTCGAATGACAGGGCGCCCGATTGTTCGGGCAGGGAGGGATCGGGCATGGGCTGCGTCGTACTCATCTGCGCATTCATTTGGTCACGCTCAAGAGGTAGAGACCGGCACGATCATCATGCATCGTGCATCGATGGTAGCGTAAATATCCATGCACACAGAGTCGACCTGGGTCGGATCGCGCCAAAGATTGTCGAATGAGAACGCCATACCACGGAATGTGTCATGTTCCGTACTCACTTTCACAGTCGCAACCCAAGGTGCATAAGATGTCGACTGCATTTTCTTTTTAGCAACTTGCATGCTGGACTGCCCGGCCTCCCATCCCGAGCGACTCCCCTGACGTGACCCCGCGCCGACTGTTCGTCCCGCTTGCCGCACTTGCCGCCTGCGCCTTGCTGACCGCCGGCGCCGCGCAGGCTTCCGGCGAGCGCGACGGCTTGCGCGCGCTGCGCATCGGCGCGCCCGATGCGCCGGCCATCGACGGCGTGCTCGACGAAGCGGTCTGGCGCCGCGCGCCGTCGTACGGCGTGACCCAGCTCGAGGCGTGGAACGACCGCCAGGTCCACCGCTCGCTGCTGTATCGCTACCAGTGGCGGGTCGGGCGCACGGTGTCGTTCGGCGTCGTGGACGACAAGCTGCCGCTGGTGGATGAGCGGAGCAGGTCGCTGACCTTCGCGCTGCAATGGGAAGTCTGAACCTCGACCGGTTATCGGACCAGGCAGCCATTCGGCTGCGATCGCCGACGGCGCGCCGCGCGCGCCGGTGATATGCTGGCGACATGACGACCGAATCCGATATCGAACTGTCCGGCGCCTTCCAGGCCAAGGATGGGCAAGGCCGTACCCTCGACGTGAAGAACATCACCATCTTCGACGAGGGCTACGGGATCATCGACGTGTACGTGAAATTCGCGGCCAAGCTCGAGCCCGGCGCTTACAAGGACACGGTCCTGGTGCGCCAGCTCGTCGACCGCCTGCGCGCGGTGGGCTACCAGGGGCCGGACTTCGGCCACAGCGATCCGGGCCTGCAGGAGAGCCGCCTGATCGTGCTCGAAGCGCCCGAGGAATTCGCCGCCTTCGCCAAGAGCCGCGGCTGGAAGAACCTGGCCGAGGACTTCGACGAATAAGGGCACGGCGAAAAACCTGCTGCGCGTTGCATTTTCGGTCTGCGATGCTCGCTGTACTCTAGTACAGCTGCGCTTCTCGACCGAAACTGCTGCCGCTCGCGACGGTTTTTCGAGGTGCCCATAAGCGCCACACGACAAGGGAGTAACGGGCGTCCTTGCCGGAGGAAGCGATGCTGAGCGCAATGCGGGAATGGATGCAGCCGCCTGCCGGCATGGCCTTCGATTTCAGCCAGCCGGCCGGCGAGGCCGCCCTGGCGCCGCACGACGGCATTGCGTGGCAGCTGTTCGCCAACCCGGTTTCCCTGTTCGTGGGCGGGGCGACGGCGGTGCTGCTCGAACTGGCCGAACCGTCGGTGCGCTCCGGCGTGTGGGACCACAGCAGCTTCCAGCGCGATCCGGGCACGCGCCTGCGCCGCACCGGCTTCGCGGCGCTGATGACCGTCTATGGCCCGCGTTCGGCAGCCGAAGAAATGATCGCGCGCGTGGTGCGCATGCATGAGCGGGTCGAGGGCGTCACGCCCGACGGCGTCGCCTACCGCGCCAACGATCCGCGCCTGCTCGACTGGGTGCAGGCGACCGCGTCGTTCGGATTCACCGAGGCCTACCACCGCTACGTCCGGCCGCTGTCCGATGCGGAAAAAAACGCCGCCTTCGCCGAGGCCGGGCCGGCCGCGCGCCTGTATGGCGCGCTGGGCGCCCCGCGCTCGTGGCGGGAGTGGGAAGCGATGCTGGCGAACACCGCGCCCGGCCTGGAAGGCTCGGCCATCCTCGCGGATTTCATGCGGATCATGGGGCAGGCGCAGCTCTTGCCCGATGCGCTGCCGGTGTCGTTGCGCCCCTTGCAGCGACTGCTGGTGCGCGCCGCGGTGCAGATCGTGCCGGAGCCGGTGCGTTCGCTGCCGCAGCTGCGCGGGCGCGGCCTGCGCTTCGGCGAAGCGGCGCTGGTGCGTGCGCTGGCGTATGGTGCGGCGCTGGCGCCGCTGGGCGACACGCCGCAGGTGCAGGCGGCGCGGCGCGTCGCCGGCCATCGCGCGCGCCGGACACCGTCCAAAAATAATTAGATGTCAACTGAAGCTTGCATTTTCGGTTGAAATATTATAATCGATACAACTGTACAATCCTTTCCTTTCATTGCCAGCCATATTTTTGGCAATTTCATGAAAGGAACACCATGATCGGCGCAGTCGAACGAATCGTCACCGGGATTCCCGAGCTGGACGCAGTCCTGCGCGGTGGTCTCATCCACCAGCGCGTGCACCTGATCGAGGGCCGGCCGGGTACTGGAAAGACGACGCTTGGCCTGCGTTTCCTGATCGAAGGCGCCGCGGTGGGCGAGAACTGCCTCTATCTGACGCTCTCCGAGAGCGAAGGCGAGTTGCGCGCGACCGCCGCGAGCCATGGCTGGTCGCTGGACGGAATCGGCATCGAAGAAATGATGCCGCTCTCTTCGAACACCACGTCGTCGCAGACGATCCTGCTGCCGACGAACACCGAACTGTCGGCCCTGGTCAATCTGCTCGCCGACCGGATCGCGGCCAGCGGCGCCCGGCGCGTGGTCATCGACTCCATGGTCGAGGTGCGCCTGCTCGCGCGCGACAGCGCGCACTACCGGCGCCAGATCATCGACCTGCGCCAGCGCCTGGCCATGCTCGACGCCACGGTCATCCTGCTCGACGACCTGACCGGGGACGGGCGCGAGTACGAATTGCAAAGCGCCGTGCATGGCGTGATCACGCTCGAGCAACTGGAGCGCAATTTCGGCGCCGCGCGGCGGCGCCTGCGCGTCGTCAAGCTGCGCGGCGGCGACTTCCAGAGCGGGTGGCACGACTTCGCCATCAAGTCCAGGGAGATCCTGGTCTATCCGAGCCTGATCGCCGAGGAGCATCATCGCGACGACCGCGCCCTCGATATTCTCAGCAACGTCGACAACCTGGACCGGATGATGGGAGGCAGCCTGGCGACCGGCAGTTCCACGATGGTGCTGGGCCCGTCCGGCGTCGGCAAATCCACGGTCGCGCTCCAGTACGCGCTGTCGGCGGTGCAGTCCGGGTGCCACGTCGGCTATTTCACCTTCGACGAATCCGAGACGATCCTGCGTTCCCGGATGCTGGAGCACATGCGGCACGGCAACGACAACGCCAACGACGCCGATCCGGAGCGCCTGTTCCACCTGCGCCGCGTGAATCCGTCGCGCATTTCGCCGGGCGAATTCATCTGGACCGTGCGGCGCGTGGTCGAGGATCGCGGCGCATGCCTGATCATCATCGACTGCATCAACGCGTACCTGGACGTGATTCGCGAGGAAAAGTCGCTGCTGCTGCAGATGAACGAATTGTTTTCTTACTTAAGCAACATGAACGTGACGTCCATCATCGTCGGGGCGCACTCGATGCGGCTGGATACCTCCAAGGAGCCCGACGCGCTCAGCCTCATTACCGACAACATCATCTCGCTGCGCTACTACGAACACGAGAACGTCGTCCACAAGGCGATCTGCGTGCTCAAGAAGCGCCACGGCCGTCACCAGCATGACGTGCGCGCGCTGCACCTGACGGACGACGGCATCGAGATCGGTGAGCGGGTCGGCGTGCCCGGCCTGCAGCCCGGAGCATCCTCTCTTGAGTTCTGACGACGTGGCGGCCATCCCCGTCCAGCCGGCGCCGACGGTGGTCGTGTTCGCTCCGGCGGCAGGGGATGGCGAATCGTTGCGCGCCCTGCTCGAGGAAGAAGGCCTGGACATCGTCCTGTGCGCCGACGCAGTCGCCTTCTATGCCAGCCTGGACCAGCGTGCCTGGTGCGCCATCGTGACCGAGGAAGGCCTGGACGCGTGCTCGCTGGAGGGCCTGGACTCGACCTTGCGGCGCCAACCCGCGTGGTCCGACCTGCCGCTCCTGACGCTGGCCGGACAGACCAGGGCGACCGTCGACAGCAACCGCTTCGTCCGGCTGGCGCGCATGGGCAACGTCACACTGATCGAACGCCCGACCTCGCGCGAAATCCTGCTGATGTCGGTGCGCTCCGCCTTGCGCACGCGCCGCCTGCAGTTCGCCATGCGCGACCACTGGCACGCGCTGGAGCGGCATGCCGGCGAGCTGGAGAATGCAGTGCGGGATCGCACCGACAAGCTGGAGCGCGAAATCGGAGAACGGCGCCGGGTCGAGCACGCGCTGGCGGAAGCGCGGCGGCTGGAGTCGCTGGGACGGCTGACGGGCGGCGTCGCCCATGATTTCAACAACCTCTTGCAGGTGATTTCCGGATCGGAGACGCTGCTGCGCATCCTGTTTCAGAAAGAAGACAATCCCAGGCTGGACCGGGCATTGGACAATATCCGCCGTGCGTCGGGCCACGGCGCGGCGCTGACGCAGCAATTGCTGGCCTATGCGCGCCGCCAGCCCCTCAACAATGTGTCGCTCGACCTGGGGCAGTATCTTCACGTCGCGGGCGACATGCTGGCCGGCGCGGCCGGCTCCGGGGTGCGCCTGGCGATCGACGCCGAGCGCGCGCTGTGGCCGGTCTTCGCCGACCCCGCCCAGCTCGATGCCGCGCTATTGAATATCGTCGGCAATGCGCGCGATGCGATGCCCGAAGGGGGCAGCCTGGCCATGCGGGTCTGGAACGTGGTGTTGCCGGATCCCGCATTGCCGGAAGGCGCACGCCTGGCCGGTGAATTCGTCTGCCTGATGTTGACCGACGATGGAGAGGGCATGTCGGAAAAAACCGCGCGTCACGCCTTTGATCCATTCTTCACCACCAAGCTGGTGGGAAAGGGCGCCGGCCTGGGACTGTCGCAGGTGGACGGCTTCGCCAGCCAGAGCCAGGGACTGGCCTTCATCCGGCGCGAGCGCATGGGCACGACCATCGGCCTGCTGCTGCCGCGGGGCAGGCAAGCGGCGCCGGCCGCGCAAGCCGCGCAAGCGCCGTATGCGCCGAGCACGCTGCAGGGCGTGCATATCCTGTGTGTGGAAGACGATCCGGGCGTGGCCGAGACCATCGCTTCCCTGTTGCAGGCCCTGGAGGCGGAGATCACCGTGGTGGACAGCGCCGATGCCGCGCTGGCGGCCGATCTGGACGGAATCGATCTGGTCTTGTCGGATGTGATGATGCCAGGCAGCATGGACGGCATCGGGCTCGTGCACTGGCTGGCCAGCCGTTATCCGGACCTGCCGGTCGTGCTGACCAGCGGCTACATGGTCGATCCCGGCCGCCTGCAGACGCTCCAGGTCGAGTTCGTTCGCAAGCCCTATGCCGTCGAGACGCTCGTGAATGCGATCGTCGGTGCGCTCGGCAGGGTGCCGGCAGGCATGCCGGCGCCCTGAGGAGCGCGCCCCGGATCAAGGGTCAGAACGCGGCGATGCCGGTCTGGGCGCGGCCCAGGATCAGGGCGTGGATGTCGTGCGTGCCTTCATAGGTGTTGACCACCTCGAGGTTGACCATGTGGCGGATGATGCCGAACTCGTCCGAGATGCCGTTACCGCCCAGCATGTCGCGCGCGACGCGGGCGATGTCCAGCGCCTTGCCGCACGAGTTGCGCTTCATGATCGAGGTGATCTCGACCGCCGCCGTGCCGTCGTCCTTCATGCGGCCCAGGCGCAGGCACCCTTGCAGGCCGAGGGTGATCTCGGTCTGCATGTCGGCCAGCTTTTTCTGCACCAGCTGGTTCGCCGCCAGGGGTTTGCCGAACTGGGTGCGGTCCATGGTGTAGCGGCGCGCGGTGTGCCAGCAGTCTTCGGCCGCGCCCAGCGCGCCCCAGGCGATGCCGTAGCGCGCCGAGTTCAGGCAGGTGAACGGGCCCTTCAGGCCGCGCACTTCCGGGAAGGCGTTTTCTTCCGGGCAGAACACCTCGTCCATGACGATTTCGCCGGTGACCGAGGCGCGCAGGCCGAACTTGCCGTGGATCGCCGGGGCCGACAGGCCTTTCCAGCCTTTCTCGAGCACGAAGCCGCGGATCGCGCCTTCGTCGTCCTTGGCCCACACCACGAACACATCGGCGACCGGCGAGTTGGTGATCCACATCTTGCTGCCGGTGAGGCTGTAACCGCCATCGACCTTGCGCGCGCGGGTGACCATCGAGGCCGGGTCCGAGCCGTGGTTGGGTTCGGTCAGGCCGAAGCAGCCGATCCATTCGCCGGTGGCCAGCTTCGGCAGGTATTTCTGGCGCGTCGCCTCATTGCCGAATTCGTGGATCGGCACCATCACCAGCGAGGATTGCACGCTCATCATCGAGCGGTAGCCGGAGTCGACGCGTTCGACTTCGCGTGCGATCAGGCCGTAGGCGACGTAGTTCAGGCCAGGCCCGCCGTACTGCTCGGGAATGGTCGGGCCCAGCAGGCCCAGCTCGCCCATTTCGCGGAAGATCGAGACGTCCATGGTCTCGTGGCGGAACGCCTCCAGGATGCGCGGCTGCAGCTTGTCCTGGCAATAGGCGGCGGCGGCGTCGCGCACCATGCGCTCATCATCCTGCAGCTGGCTGTTCAGCAGCAGCGGGTCATCCCAGTGGAAAGAAGCTTTCTTGGACGAGTCGGTACGGGTCATCGCAAATCCTGTCTCTAGGTTCTAGTTCGGTAGGTGCCGCGTGCGGCGCGCCTGAACATTATAGAAACGTGCCACAGCCGCATCTTTTGAAACTGCGACAGGCATTTTCATTTTTGAACGACGCACCCCGCCGTGCTGCCGAATTTGCCGCTGTGGAAGATCAAGGCCGGCTGCGGATGGACCTGGCACTCCTCGACCTCGCCGACGAAGATGACGTGGTCGCCTTCGGGATAACGGCTGCGGTTGTGGCATTCGAACCATGCCGATACGCCTTTCAGGATCGGCAGGCCGGTGCGCGACAGCTCGTACGCGACGCCGTCGAACGGGTTCTCGATGCGGCGCGAGAAGCGCAGGGCCAGTTCTTCCTGGCCGGCCGACAGCACGTTGATCACGTAGTGCGAGTTGCCGCTGAAGATGGGCAGGCTGTTGGCGCCGGCGCCCAGGCTCCACAAGACCAGTGGCGGGTCGAGCGAGACCGAGTTGAAGGAGCTGGCGGTCAGGCCGCGGAAGCTGCCGTCGGCCAGGCGCGTGGTAATGACGGTGACGCCCGTCGCAAATTGCGACAGGGCGTGGCGGAAATGTGTTGTATCGAAGCCGCGCGTCGTGGCGCGGGCGGAAAGTGTATTCATGCGATTCCTGAACGTTGGCGCTCATTATGCCATCGTCGGGGGAGTCCTTGCCGCGCCGGCGCCATGGGCGCCATGCCCACGGAGGCGGTTCGATGCAGGGAAGGGCGCTTTGCGCTACATTAAAGGATATATCTATCTATTGATGCCAAGGTGAATTATGAGTGAGCAAGCAGCAACCGAAGTCGCCATCCTCGGAGGCGGGTGCTTCTGGTGCCTGGAAGCGGTTTACCTCGAGGCGCGCGGCGTCACCCGTGTGGAATCCGGTTATATGGGCGGCCAGGTCGACAATCCGAGCTACGAGGCGGTGTGCGGCGGCGCCACCGGCCACGCCGAAGTGGTGCGTCTCGAATTCGACCCTGCCGTGATCAGCTACCGCGACATCCTCGAGATCTTTTTCACCATCCACGATCCGACCACCCTGAACCGCCAGGGCAACGACGTCGGCACGCAGTACCGTTCGGTGATCTTCACGACCTCGCCCGGGCAGGCCGAGATCGCGCACAAGGTGATCGGCGAGATGGGCCTGGTGTGGGACGCGCCGATCGTCACCGAGGTGACGCCGCGGGAAACCTGGTACAAGGCCGAGGACTATCACCAGAATTACTTTGCCCAGCACCCGCTGCAGGGCTATTGCGCCTTCGTGGTGGCGCCGAAGGTGGCCAAGTTCCGCAAGACCTTCACCGATCGCCTGAAGACCTGACGGTCAGGTCGAAACTCAGGTCGAAACTCAGGTCGACATTCAGGACAGCACTCAGGACGACACTCAGGACGACACTCAGGCGTACATATACTTCCTCGACCACGGCAGCTGCGCCACGTCGCTCCCCGCCTTGCCGCACACGATCTGGTACAGGCTGATGCGGTCGTGGGCGAAGGCGTAGGCGCAGCCGGCCAGGTACACGTGCCAGATGCGGAAGCGCCTGGGATCGGTGAGGGTGCGGATGTGGGCCGCATTGCTCTCGAAATTGTCGGTCCAGAGCGCGCAGGTATGGGCGTAGTGGCGGCGCAGGTTTTCCACGTCGCGCACTTCCAGGCCGCCTTCCTGCATCGCCCGCACCACGGTCGCCAGGTGCGCCAGCTCGCCCTGCGGAAACACGTATTCGTCGATGAACTGGCCGCCGCCGTAGGGTGTCGCGCCATTGTCGACGTCGGTGGTGGTGATCCCGTGGTTCATCGCCACGCCGCCCGGCGCCAGCAGGTCGGCCACCCGCGCGAAGTAGTCTTTCAGGTGCTGCACGCCGACGTGCTCGAACATGCCGACGCTGGTGATGCGTTCGAAGCGGCCGTCGACGTCGCGGTAGTCCTGCAGCCGGATCTCGATGCGGTCTTGCAGCTCGGCTTGTGCTACCCGTTCGCGCGCCAGCGCGGCCTGGTTCTCGGACAGCGTGATGCCCACGCAGCGCGCGCCGAATTGCTCGGCCGCGCGCAGCACCAGCGCCCCCCAGCCGCAGCCGATGTCGAGCAGGGTCTGGCCGGGACGCAGGTCGATCTTGCGCAGGATGTGGTCGATCTTCTTGCGCTGCGCGGTGGCCAGGTCTTCGTCGCCGTCCTCGAAATAGGCGCAGGAATACACCATATTGGGATCGAGCCAGGCGGCGTAGAACTCGTTGGAGACGTCGTAGTGGTAGCGGATCGCATCGCGGTCGGATTCGCGCGTGCGCTTCTTGCGCAATCCCAGCGCCCCGGCCAGGCGGCCGCGCATGGTGTCGGGCGCGGCTCCGGATGCCGTGCCGGAAACCGCGCCGGACGCCGCCAGCGCATTGCCGACCGCGATGATGTCGGCCGCGCGGCCGATCACCTCGATCGCGCCTTCGACGTAGGCGCGGCCCAGGCTGTACAGGGAAGGGGAGCGCAGGTAGCGCAGCGCGGCGGGGCCGGGGATGCGGATGGTGACCTGCGGCGGATCGGGCGACAAGTCGATCCGTTCGCCGTTCCAGAGCTCGACGCGCAATGGCAGGGACAACTGCGGTGACAGTTGCGGCAATGTGCCGCGCAGGCCTGCTTGCCAGGCCGACAGCTTGATCTGGTCGAACACGGTCCACCCCCTTTGTCCAAGGCGTAGCCGGCCGCGGCTCCTGGCCGGTTACGGTTGCAAGCGCTGGCGCGTCCAGCTGCCGTCTTCCTGCCGCTCGTAGACGATGCGGTCATGGAAGCGCGAACGCCGGCCTTGCCAGAATTCGATACGGTCGGGGATCAGGCGGTAGCCGCCCCAGTTGTCGGGACGCGCCGGATCCTCGCCGGCCCCCTGCGCCACGACGTCGTAGTTCTGTTCGAGCTGCGCACGGCTGGCGATGGGCGCGCTCTGGCGCGAGGCGATCGCCGACAGCCGGCTCTTGAGCGGACGGCTGCGGAAATAACGGTCGCTCTCGTCCGGCGCGGTGCGCTCCACACGTCCTTCGATGCGCACCTGGCGTTCGAGTTCGCTCCAGAAGAACAACAATGCGGCGTAGCTGTTGTCGCGCAAATCCGCACCCTTCTTGCTGTCGTAATTCGTGTACCACGAGAAACCGCGCGCATCGAATTGCTTGACCAGCACGATGCGCGAGCTCGGGCGGCCGCTGGCGGCCACGGTGGACAGCGACATCGCATTCGGTTCCTTCACCTCGGCCGTCAGGGCCTGCTCGAACCACGCCGTGAACTGCGCGATCGGGTCGTCCTGCACGTCGGCTTCGTCGAGGCTGGCCTGGCCGTAGTCCTTGCGCAGGTCGGCCACCGCCTGGCCCACGGCCGGCGCCGGCGGCGCGCTCGCCGGTGCATCCACGGCGATGCCGCGCCGCAGCCGCATGGCCTGGCCCAGGCGCGCCATCTGCTCGGGCGAGAACAGGCGCAGCGCCATCGGCGCCATGGTGCTCTCTTCGCGCTCCATATGGGAGGTATAGCTGGCCACGAAGCGCCGCGCCAGGCTTTCCGACAGCGCCGCGCCGGTGCCGTCGGCGACGGCGGTCAGCTGCTCGTGCAGGTCTTGCCACAACGCATCCATGTCCTGGTGGTCTTGCAGGATGGTCGGCGCCAGCGCCTGCAGGATGGCGGCGTCTTCTCCCTGCGCGGTGGCGCGCAGCATCGGGATCAGGTCCTGTTCCTCGTCGTCGTGGTGCAGGTGGGCGGCATGGTCGAAATAGCGCAGCACCGCGCCCGCCGCCTGGCGCGCCTGCTCGTCGGCGCCGTGGCGCGGCAGGTGCTCGAGCAGCTTTTCCAGGGTCGCGAGCTGTTTGCGGATGCGTCCGTGGCAGTGCTTGAGCACGGCGATGGGCTGGTCGAAATCGGGGGCGGCGTCGTGCGGCAGGGAGCTCATGGCGTTCTCGTAAGGCGTGGCGACACGCAAAATTATTTGATGATCTAAAAGGTATTTTAGTGCAGATGCGAAAGGCGTGTCCGCTACAATATCGGGATGAATCAGATCAATACTCAGCTCTTTTCGGCAACGTTGGACGACGAAGTCGACTTCGCGCGCCGTTTTGGCGGCATCGCCCGCCTGTATGGCGAGCGTGCGCTGGAACGCTTCCGTTCAGCGCACGTTTGCGTGATCGGCGTCGGCGGCGTCGGCTCGTGGGTGGTCGAGGCGCTGGCGCGCAGCGCGGTCGGCCGCCTGACCCTGATCGACCTCGACAACGTGGCCGAGTCGAACATCAACCGCCAGATCCAGGCGCTGAGCTCGACCGTCGGCATGGCCAAGATCGAGGCGCTCAAGCAGCGCATCGCCCAGATCAATCCGTTCTGCCAGGTCACGCTGGTCGAGGATTTCATCGATCCCGAGAATATCCCGGCCCTGATCGGCGACCAGGGTGTCGACTACGTCGTCGACGCCATCGACAGCGTGAAGCCGAAGGCGGCCCTGATCGCCTGGTGCAGCGCCAACCGGATGCCGCTGGTGGTGGTGGGCGGCGCTGGCGGCCAGATCGATCCGACCAAGGTCGAGATCCGCGACCTTGCCCGTACCGAACAAGAGCCCTTGCTCAAGAAAGTGCGCAAAATCTTGCGCGCACAATATGGTTTTGCGCGCGGCGAGAAGCAGAAATACCATATCGATGCTGTGTTCTCGATGGAACCGCTGCGTTATCCCGACGCAGGCGACGCCTGCGATGTCGATCCGAACAGTATCACCGGCCTGAACTGCGCCGGTTTCGGTTCGAGCATGGTGGTCACCGCCACCTTCGGCATGGTGACCGCCGGCCAGGTGCTGCGCCGCCTGGCCGAGGCGGCGAACGCCGATGCCGCCGCCGCGGCCGCCCCGGCCGGGCAAACTGTGCAAGCCGAAGCAGCCTTGTTATCATAAGATTGTTGCAACCGGCCGGTTGCCCACTCTTGAAAGAGAACACATGATTCGTCGATCCGCATTCATCGCCCTGCTGCTGGCCGCCGCGAGCGTCCATGCGCAGGAAGGCGCGCAGGACGCCAGCAAGCCGACCACCCAGCCGCCGCCGGACGTGCAGCAGTCGAGCACGCCGCCGGTCGCGCCGCCGGAGAACCAGGTCCCGGCGCCGGTGGCCGAAGCGCCCGTGCCCCAGGTCGAGATCGTCGACCGCGTGGTCGGCAAGGGCAAGGAAGCAACGCTGGGCAGCAATGTCGTGGTCAACTACACCGGCTGGTTCCACAAGCCGCTGGCCCGGCAGCAGCGCGGACGCAAGTTCGACTCGTCGCTCGACAATGGCCGCGAGCCGCTCGAGTTCCAGCTCGGCGCGGGCCGCGTGATCAAGGGTTGGGAGCAGGGCGTGGCCGGCATGAAGGTCGGCGGCAAGCGCACCCTGATCATCCCGAGCGCGCTGGCCTACGGCAAGCGCGGCGCGGGCGGCGGCGTGATCCCGCCGGATTCAGACCTGATCTTCGACGTGGAGCTGCTGGACGTCAAGTAAGGGGCACCTCGAAAAACCGTCGCGAGCGGCGGCAGTTTTGGTCGGGCCGCGCAGGTCGAGAAGCGCAGCTGTACTAGAGTACAGCGAGCATCGCAGACCAAAACTGCAACGCGCAGCAGGTTTTTCGCGGTGCCCTAACGTCAACAATTCGGCAACGGAGGCGGTAATGAGAATCGCGAACGATGTCACTGAACTGATTGGCAATACCCCGCTGGTGCGCATCCGCAGGCTGGCGGCGGGGAGCAAGGCCGACCTGGTCGGCAAGCTCGAATTCCACAATCCCGCGCACAGCGTCAAGGACCGCATCGGCCTGGCCATGATCGAGGCCGCCGAGGCGGCCGGCCTCATCACCCCCGACACCACCGTCGTCGAGCCTACCAGCGGCAATACCGGCATCGCGCTGGCGATGGTGTGCGCGGCGCGCGGCTACCGCTGCAAACTGGTGATGCCCGAGACCATGAGCAGCGAGCGGCGCATGCTGCTGCGCGCCTATGGCGCCGAGCTGGTGCTCACGCCCGGCAGCGAGGGCATGCTGGGCGCGATCCGGCGCGCCGAAGAGATCGTCGCGAACGATCCGCACGCCTTCATGCCGCAGCAATTCAACAACCCCGCCAACCCCGAGGTGCACCGCCGCACCACGGCCGAGGAAATCTGGCGCGACACCGACGGCAGGATCGACATCCTGGTGGCGGGCGTGGGCACCGGGGGCACCATCACCGGCGTGAGCGAGACCATCAAGCCGCGCCGCCCCGGTTTCCGGGCGATCGCGGTGGAGCCCGAAGCTTCGCCGATGCTGTCGAAAGGCACCAAGGGCCCGCATCCGATCCAGGGCATCGGGGCCGGCTTCGTGCCGCGGGTATTGAATACCGCGTCGTACGACGAAGTGATCTGCGTGAAGAACGAGGATGCCTTCGCGACGGCGCGCGCCGCGGCGCGCGAGGAGGGGCTGCTGGTCGGCATTTCGTCGGGCGCGGCGCTGTGGGCCGCGATCGAGGTCGCGCGCCGGCCCGAGAACGCCGGCAAGCTGATCGTCGTCATCATTCCCTCGTTCGGCGAGCGTTACCTCAGCACGGCCCTGTACGCCAACCTGGCGGGATAGTTGACGTCAATGCGTGCTCGTCAGTGCGTGCCCGTCAGTGCGCGTGGCGCTGCAAGGCGCAGTGGTGATGGATCGTTCCCTGTCCCACCTGCAGCGTGCAATGGTGGATCGCATAGTCATTGCGCAGCGTGTGCGCGATGGCGTCGAGCGCCGCGTCGCCCGGGTAGCCGCCTGGTATCACCAGGTGGGCGGTGAGCGCGGTCTCGGTCGTGCTCATGGCCCAGATATGCAGGTCGTGCACTGCGGTCACGCCGGGCTGGCCGGCCAGGTAGGCGCGCACCCTGTCCGCGTCGACGTTCGGCGGCACGGCAGCCATCGACAGTTGCACCGACTCGCGCAGCAGCGACCAGGTGCCGATCACGATCACCACCACGATCACCAGGCTCACGACCGGATCGATCCAGGTCCAGCCCGAATAGATGATCGCCAGCCCTGAAATGACCACGCCCAGCGACAGCGCGGCGTCGGCCGCCATGTGCAGGTAGGCGCCGCGGATGTTCAGGTCGCCCTTGCTGCCGGCCAGGAACAGCCAGGCCGAGAAGCCGTTGACGACGACCCCGATGGCGGCCACGATCGAGACCGTGGCGCCCGCCACCGGCGCCGGCTCGGCGATGCGCTGCACCGCTTCCCAGGCGATGGCGCCGCAGGCCACCATCAGGAGCAGGCCGTTGCCCAGCGCCGCCAGGATCGACGAGCCGCGCAGGCCATAGGTGTAGCGGCCCTTGGGCGCGCTCTTGGCCAGCAGGGCGGCGCCCCAGGCCAGCACCAGGCCCAGCACGTCGGACAGGTTGTGGCCGGCGTCGGCCATCAGCGCGGTGGAGTGGGCGATGAAGCCGTAGGTGAACTCGACGATGACGAAGGCCAGGTTCAGGGCGATCGCCAGTGCGAAGGCGCGGCCGTGGCCGTCGGGCGAGGGCAGGTGGTGGTGGTGATGGTGGCCGAAGCCATGGGAATGGCCGTGATCGTGACCATGGTCGTGGTCGCGGTGGGTGTGCTGGTGGTCGTGTGCTTGGCTCATGCGTCCATTCCGGTGGCGGGTTCGGCGATGTGTTCGAACATGGTGGAGAGCAGGCTGCTGATGTGGGCGTCGGCAGCCGAATAGAAGACTTGCTTGCCGTGGCGCTCGGCCTTCACGACGCGGGCCGCGCGCAGCAGGCGCAGGTGGTGGCTGACCAGCGAACTGGACAAGGTCAGGCCGGCCGCGATGTCGCCCACCGCCGTCGGCTGGGCCAGGCAGGCGAGCACGATGCGCAGCCGGGTCGGGTCGCCCAGCAGGTGGAACAGATCGGCCAGCTGGCCGATCGCCTCGTCGGGCGGCGGGGCGATCGGCTGGGCAGGCGCAGTCGCGCTCGTCAACTGACTGGTCAACTCGGTCGTCAACTGTAGCTCCAACATGTGAATAGATGTTCATATGTTAGGCGAAATCGCCGCGCGCGGCAAGCGCGGCCTTGGGCTTGACCCGCCGCCTCCCGAGACCGTCAGCAGCGCGGCCCGGGGCAGGGGTGGCGCCTGCCCGGCAACGCTTCAGCGCGTGCTCAATGCCCTGGCCGCATCGGCACTGAGGGCGCTGGCCAGCAGCCTGACCGGCGCCGGCGGCGCCAGGGTGCTGCGCAGCGCAAGCAGCAGCGTGCGCTCGGCCCAGTCGTCGGTCAGGGTGATCAGTTTCAGGCCCATCGAGCGCACATGCGGTTCGGCTGCCAGGTACGGCAATACGGCAATGCCCAGGCCGGCCATCACCATCCGGCAGACCGCGTCGAAGCTGCGCACCTGGATGCTCAGCTTGAGGGGCTTTTCGAGGCGGCCGCATTCCGCACGCAGCCGTTCAGCAAGCGAAGTCGCTTCCGACAGGCTGACGAACTCGTAGTCCAGTGCATCGGCGAGCTGCACGCTTTGATGCACGGCCAGCGGGTGGTCGCGGGAAACGATCAGGACCAGCTGGTCATTGCGGTAATCGAATACTTCCACGTCGCCCGCTGCGGTGCGGTCGGCAAAGATGCCGATATCGGCGCGGTTTTCACGCACCGCGGCCACGACGTCGCCGCTGGTGCGTTCTTCCAGGCTGATGCGGATACCCGGGTGTTCGCGCCGGAACCGGGTCAGGTCGTCGGGCAGGAATTGGGTGATGGCCGAGGTATTGGCCCAGATGCGGACTTGCCCGCGGCTGCCCGCGGCGAAATCCGACAGCGCGCCCGACATCTTGTCGACATCCTGGAGAATGCCGAGCGCATGCTGGAAACAGGCGTGGCCGGCTTCGGTGAGGGTGACGCCATTGGCCTGGCGGTACAGCAGCCGGGTGCCCAGATGGGCTTCCAGGTCCGAGATGCGCTTGCTCGCGGCGGCCATGGCGAGATTGGCCTGTTGCGCACCGCGTGTGATGCTGCCGGTGCGCACGATTTCGGTGAACAGGTTGAGCGTGACCAGATCAAACCGCGCATAGTTCACAAGCTCTCTCCCTGAATGACTGATCTCGACTCACCATGTTGTCGACAGTCAGCATTCTGCCACAAGCGCAAGCGGCTGGGCTCGAGCTCGAGCTCAAGCTCAAACTTAAAACGCCCAGTCTTCCTCCTGTCTGCGCCGTGCTTCGTAGGCCTTGATCTTGTCGGCATGGCCGAGTGTCAGTGCAATGTCGTCCAGGCCGTGCAGCAACCGGTGCTTGCGGGAAGCATCCACCTCGAACCGGATGACCCGCTCGTTGCCCGGCCAGGCGACCGTTTGCGCTGTCAGGTCGACGGCCAGTCGGAAGCCGGGCGTGCCGTCGCAGGCGTTGAAGAGGTCATCGACTTCTTGCTGCGCAAGAATAATCGGCAGCAAGCCATTCTTGAAGCAATTATTGTAGAAAATCTCTGCGAACGAAGGCGCGATGATGACGCGAAAGCCATAGTCGGCCAGCGCCCACGGGGCATGCTCGCGCGAACTGCCGCAGCCGAAATTCTCGCGCGCGAGCAGGATGCTCGCGCCCTGGTAGCGCGGCTGGTTCAGCACGAAATCGGGATTGCGCGGCCGCGTGCTGCAATCCTGGTCCGGCTCGCCGATGTCCAGGTAGCGCCAGGCATCGAACAGGTTCACGCCGAAACCGGAGCGCCGTATCGATTTCAGAAACTGCTTCGGAACGATGGCGTCGGTGTCGACGTTGGCGCGATCGAGCGGCACGGCCAGCCCTGCATGCGTGGTGAACTTTTCCATCAATGCCACTCCCTGATATCGACAAAGTGTCCCTTGACGGCGGCGGCGGCCGCCATTTCCGGGCTGACCAGATGGGTACGCCCGCCGGCGCCCTGCCTGCCCTCGAAGTTGCGGTTCGAGGTCGAGGCAGCGCGTTGTCCGGGCCGCAGCTGGTCGGCATTCATGCCCAGGCACATCGAGCAGCCCGGCTCGCGCCATTCGAATCCCGCTTCCCGGAAGATGACATCGAGTCCTTCGGCTTCGGCCTGCTGCTTGACCAGCCCGGAACCCGGCACCACCATGGCCAGCTCGACGCTGTGGGCCACCCGCCTGCCGCGCACGATGGCGGCGGCGGCGCGCAGGTCTTCGATGCGCGCGTTGGTGCAGGAACCGATGAAGACGACGTCGACGTGGATGTCGGTGATCGGCGTGCCGGGCGCCAGCCCCATGTAGGCCAGCGCATGCTCGATGCCGGCCCGCTTGACGGGATCGGGCTCCTGTGCCGGATCGGCCACCGTGCCGTCGACCGTGCTGACCATCTCGGGAGACGTGCCCCAGGTGACCTGCGGCTTGATCTGCGACACGTCGATCGTCACCACCTGGTCGAACACCGCGTCCGCATCGCTCCTCAAGGTGCGCCAGTAGGCCACCGCCCGTTCCCACTGCTCTCCCGTGGGCGCCTGCGGCCGGCCCTCCAGGTAAGCGATCGTCTTGTCGTCCACCGCAATCATGCCGCAGCGGGCGCCGGCTTCGACCGTCAGGTTGCACAAGGTCATGCGGCCTTCCATCGACAAGGCGCTGACCGCATCGCCGGCATACTCGATCGCGTAGCCGGTCGCGCCGGCGGTGCCGATTTTCCCGATCATGGCCAGCGCCATGTCCTTGGCCGTGACGCCCGCGGGCAGCCTGCCGTCGAAGCGCACCAGCATGTTCTTCGATTTCTTGCCGAGCAGGCATTGCGTCGCCAACACATGTTCGACTTCGGAGGTGCCGATGCCGAAAGCCAGGCAGGCAAAGGCGCCATGGGTGCTGGTATGGCTGTCGCCGCACACCACGCTCAGGCCCGGCAGGGTGATGCCCTGCTCGGGTCCGATGACGTGCACGATGCCCTGGCGCTTGTCGGTCATGCCGATTTCGGTGATGGCGAATTCGCCGCAGTTCTTGGTCAGCGTCTCGACCTGCAGGCGCGACACCGGATCGTCGATGCCGGCGCTGTCGGTACGGCTGCCGGTGGTCGGGATATTGTGATCGGCGACCGCGAGATTCGACGCGATGCGCCACACCTTGCGCCCATGCGTGCGCAAGCCTTCGAATGCCTGCGGGCTCATGACTTCGTTGAGCAGATGGCGGTCGACATACAGCAGCGTCGTGCCGTCGTCCTCGACGTGCACCGCATGCCGGTCCCACAGCCTGTCGTACAGCGTTTGTGCGTACAGCGTTTGTGTCATGGTCTCCTCCATCCTGCGACTTTTTTATGAATTGACTGCCCGGCTGGTTGGCGGCGGCCTATTGTGGAAACTTTTCCGCCAGCCAGGATGGCGGCGCGAAGCGGCGCAGCCGCGGCCCGGCTTGCGCCAGCTGGCTCGACACCGGCCGGCCGACCAGGTCGGACATGGAACCGACGACCGCGAGCAGGGCATCGAGCCCGACGCCGGTGCGGCACCCGATTGCGTCGAACATGTGTACCAGTTCTTCCGTGCTGACATTGCCGCTGGCGCCAGGCGCATACGGGCAGCCGCCCAGGCCGCCCGAGGCGCCGTCGAAGCGGTCGATGCCGGCGTTGAACGCGGCGAGGGCATTGGCCAGCCCCATTCCGCGCGTGTTGTGCAGATGGATGGTCAGGGGCACGCCCGGCACCGCCTGCTGCAGCTGCTCGCACAGGCTGGCGACCTGGGTCGGATAGGCCATGCCGGTGGTGTCGCACACGGTGATGCCGGCGGCGCCCGCATCGGCCAGCGCGCGGGCCAGCGCGATGACTTCCTGCGGATCGACTTCCCCATCGAAGGGGCAGCCGAAGGCGGTCGACAGCGACACGTTGCAAGGCAGGTCGGCCCCCTCGGCGGCGCGCATGACTTCCTTGAGCGTGGCCAGCGATTGCGCGCGCGTCATGCGCAGGTTGGCGCGGTTATGGGTTTCGCTGGCCGACATGACCAGGTTGATTTCATCCGGGCGGCCGGCCACGGCGCGCTCCATGCCGCGCAGGTTGGGCACCAGGGCGGTGTACTTCACGCCGGCGACACGCTCGATGCCGGCCATCACGGCTTCGGCATCGGCCAGGGTCGGAATGGCCTTGGGCGAGGTGTACGAGGTGACTTCGATACGGGCAAAGCCGCAGGCCGACAAGGCGTCGATGAAGGCGATCTTGCTTTCGGTGGGCACGTTATTGCGCTCCATCTGCAAGCCGTCGCGCGGCGAGACCTCATTGATTTCCAGGCGGCGGCTCACGATACCACCCCATTTTTCTTCAGTGCCGCGATCTGGTCCGCGGAAAGGCCGGCGCCGGCCAGGATGCGCTCGGTGTGTTCGCCCAGGCTGGGCGCGCGCTCGCGGATCGCGCCGGGATTGCCCGACAATTTCGGCATGACGCCGGGAATGTCGACTTCCAGGCCTTCGCTGCTGCGCACTTTTTCGATCACGCCGCGCGCCCGGTAGTGCTCATCCTCGGCGATATCCTTGGCCGAGTAAATGCGTCCCGAAGGAACGCCGGCCTGCTTGAGGCCCGCCAGCGCCGCTTCGATGGGGAGGGTGCCGGTCCAGGCTTCGATCGCCGCATCGAGTTCGGCCGCGCGGCCGGCCCGTCCGTCGTTGCGGGCCAGGCCCGGATCCTCGGCCAGGTCGGAGCGTCCGATCAGCAGCATCAGGCGCTTGAATATCGAGTCGCCGTTGCCGGCGACCAGGACGTACTCGCCGTCCTGGCAGCGGTAGGCATTCGACGGTGCGATACCGGGCAGGGCGCCGCCGGCCGGCTTGCGGACCGCGCCAAACGCCGCGTATTCGGGCAGCAGGCTTTCGGTCAGGTTGAATACCGATTCGTACAGGGCGACATCGATCATCTGGCCCGTGCCGCCCCGGGCGTCGCGCTGGTACAACGCCAGCAGGACCCCGAAAGCGCCATGCAGGCCCGCCAGCGTATCGCCCAGGGAGACCCCCGCGCGCACCGGCACCCGCCCCGGCTCGCCGGTGATGTAGCGCAGGCCGCCCATCGCTTCGGCAATCGCCGCAAAGCCCGGCTCGTCGCGCTTCGGTCCATCCTGGCCATAGCCGGAAACGCGCAGCATGATCAGGCGCGGATTGATGCGATGCAGGTCCTCCCATCCCATTCCCCACTTTTCCATGGTGCCGGGCCGGAAGTTTTCAATCAGCACATCGGTCGACTCCGCCAGCGTGCGCACCAGCTGCTGTCCTTCGAGGGTGCGCAAGTCGATGCAGATCGATTGCTTGTTGCGCGATTGCGCCTGCCACCAGACCGAGGTGCCCTCGTGCAACATGCGCCACTTGCGCAAGGGGTCGCCGTCGCCTGGCGTTTCCACCTTGATCACTTCGGCCCCAAAGTCGGCCAGGGTTTTTGCGGCGAATGGCCCGGCGATCAACTGTCCCAACTCCAGGACCCGGATGCCGGAAAGAATCTGATTTGTCATAGGTGGTGGTCGTGCTCGAATAGGAGATGGCGCACTCAGTTTGCTTGCAACGCGGCGCGAGTGGAACCACTAAATCGCCAATTGAGCCTTCGTGGATTACGAAGGCTTCGTGAATTGAGAAGGCTGACCCACTGTGAATACGAATGCAAAACCGCGCATAAACCGGTAGATTTCATCCATACCGTCGACGAACTGGAGCACGGTCGCGAACGGTGTCATTCATAACAATTACATTCAGGAGACTCACGATGTTGCGCACACTCGCCTGCAGCATGTTGCTACTTGCCTCATCCACCGCACTTGCCCAAACGCTTCCGTCCAGGCCGATCACCCTGATCGTCCCCAATCCGCCCGGCGGCGTGGTCGACACCGCGGCGCGCGTGGTCAGCCAGCCGCTTGCACAAATGCTCAAGCATACGGTCGTCGTCGACAACCGCCCCGGCGGCAGCGGCAATATCGCTTATCAGGCGGTGGCGCGCTCCGCCCCGGACGGCGCGACCCTGCTGGTGTCGTATTCGGCGTATCACACCGCCAATCCAGCGCTGTTCGCGAAGATGCCGTGGGCGCCGAAGGATTTCACGCCGGTCGCGCTGCTTGTCACCGCCACCAACGTCGTCGCGGTCCATCCTTCGCTGCCGGTCAATACGCTGCCCGAGCTGGTCGCCTACCTGAAAAAGAACCCCGGCAAGGTCACCTATGCGTCCCAAGGCAATGGCTCGCTGTCGCATATCGGGACCGAACTGTTCAAGCAACAGACCGGCACCGACATGCTGCACGTGCCGTACAAAGGTTCCGGCCAGGCGATCGCGGACGTGCTGTCCGGACAGGTGCAGGTATTCATCACGACGCCACCTTCGGTGATGCAGCACGTCCAGTCGGGCAAGCTGAAGGCGCTGGCGATTGCCGGCAAGACCCGTCATCCGATGTTGCCGAACGTCCCCACGACTGCCGAAGCCGGCTTGCCCAGCTTTACGCTGGAAGCCTGGGTGGGACTGTTTGCCCCGACGGGCACCCCGCCTGCCACGGTGACGCAAATCAGCAACGCCGTAAAGCAGGCGCTCGACACGCCTGAAGCCAGGAAGCAGGCGGCAGCGCAGGGCGTCGAAGTGCGCTACATGAATCCGAACGGCCTGGGCACCCTGCTGAACACGGAGCTTGACTACTGGGGCAACGTCATCAAGAAGGCCAACATCACGCTCAATTAATTGCGCGAAAAACGTTTCCTGAAATTGACACCCGTGTACTGCCTGTGACAGGCCTGGCTTGTCACAGGTGGTTTATGTTGCAAGGCATTTAAAAAAAATCAAACCATGAACAGCTATCGTATCGGACAGATCGTCCCCAGCAGTAACACCACCATGGAAACCGAGATTCCGGCCATGCTGCGCGCGCGCGAAGCCATCCTGCCGGAACGCTTCACCTTCCATTCGAGCCGCATGCGGATGAAGAAGGTCACGAAAGAAGAGCTTGCGGCGATGGACGCCGATTCGGACCGCTGCGCACTGGAGCTGTCCGATGCCCGGGTAGACGTGCTCGGCTATGCCTGCCTGGTGGCGATCATGAGCATGGGGCGCGGCTACCACCGCGTGTCCGAAGAGCGCCTGCATGGCCGCACGAGGGAAAACGACGCGCCGGCGCCCGTGGTCACCAGTGCCGGCGCGCTGGTGCATGGCCTGGGCAAGATTGGCGCCAAAAAGATTGCCGTGATTACGCCGTACATGAAACCCCTGACTGAACTGGTGGTCGACTACATCCAGCACGAAGGCTTCGAGGTGCTCGACTGCATTTCGCTCGAAATCGCCGACAACCTGGCCGTCGGCGCACGCGATCCGAACGCCCTGATCGAGATTTCGAAGCGGCTCAATGTCGCCAACTGCGATGCGGTGGTCCTGTCCGCCTGTGTGCAGATGCCGTCGCTGGCATCGATCCAGCCGGTCCAGGACCGCATCGGCTTGCCGGTGATGTCGGCGGCGGCCTGCACCACCTATCAGATGCTGGAAAAGCTGGGCCTGCAGAGGATTGCCCCGAACGCGGGTGCCTTGTTGTCCGGTAAATATTGATTGTGTCGCAGGGCCGTTCGCTCGGACGGTCCCGCGAATTCAGTAATGCAGCATATGAAATTTGGTCTTTATTCATGAGCCACAGTCATAAGATCGCGTAGTCGCTACGCGGTTTTTCTTACCCTTCCTTTTCACTCTGCGCGCCGCCTTCGCGGCTTCATTGTCGGCGTCACGGTCGTTCAGCGTTGTGGCCTGTCCAGCGGCTGGCCGTCGTCGTCGCGCTCTTCAGGCCGGCCCAGTCCCAGTTTTTGCAACTGCGGAAGGATCTTGCGCCGCTCGCCGACCGCGACCACGGTCATGCGGTCCGGATCGAGATAGCGGCGCGCCACGTCCAGGACGTCATCCGCGCCGATCCCGGCCAGCCTGCGCGCCAGCGCGTCGTAGTAATCGGGCGCCAGGTCGTAGACGAACAGCTCGGTCAGGCTGGCGCCGATGTCGGCATTGGTCTCGAACTGGCCCGGCAGCGACAGCAGCTGGGCGTTGCGCGCGGCGTCGAGTTCGGCCTGCGACAGGGGCTGCTCGCGCATGGCCGCGATCTCGCGCAGGATCTCGCGCACCGATGCGCCGGTGGCGTCCTGCTGCACGCTGGCCTCGACCGCGAACGGCGCCGGGGCGCGATCGTAGTCGAAGTGCGAGTAGATGCCGTAGGTATAGCCCCTGGTTTCACGCAGATTGTTGTTGAGCCGGCTCGAGAACATGCCGCCCAGCGCGCCGTTCATCACCTGCAGGGCCGGGAAGTCGGGCGTGTCGCGCGCGGGGCCCATGCAGGCCACCTGCAGCGCCGTCTGCGCCGCGTCCGGCTGGTCGACCAGCACCAGGCGCGCCTGGGTCGGGCGTGCCTCGGCCGGCGCCAGCGCGGGCGCGGGCGCCGCCGGCCAGGCGCCGAACTGCGCCTCGGCCAGCGCTTCCAGCTCGGCCCGCGTGATGTCGCCGCTGACCACCAGCGCCGCATTGGACGGCACGTAGTGGCGCTGCCAGAAGCCGGCAATGTCCTCGCGCGTGGCGGCGCGGATCGCGTGTTCGAGTCCCAGCTGGCCATAGGCCTTCGGATGGCCGTTGCCGAACAGGGCGCCCGCCGCGGCCAGCGCCGCCACCGTCTCCGGGTCGTCGCGCTGCTGCGTCAGGGCGCCCAGCCGGTCTTGCCGCTGGCGCTCGATCTCGGCCGGCGGGAACGACGGATGCTGGACGATGTCGGCCACCACCGCCAGCGCGCGGGCAAAGGTCGCGCGCAGGGTCAGCAGCGACACGGTCGACACGTCGTCGCTGCTGCCGGCGTCCATGAAGGCGCCCAGCTGCGCGATCTCGTCCGCGATGTCCAGGGTGCTGCGCGTGGCCGTGCCTTCTTCCAGCATCTGGGCCGTGAAGCCGGCCAGGCCCGGCAGCGCGACCGGATTGGCCGCGCCGCCGCTCTTGACGACGAGCTGGCTCGACACCAGCGGCAGCGCCGGATTGTGGTGGTGGATCACGGTGAGGCCGTTCCCGAGCCTGAAGGTGTCGCCGCGCGGCAAGGTCACCTGCGGCGTGGGGCCGGCCACGGGCGGCGTCGCGCGCCACGGCTCGGCCTCGTTGAGCGCAGCCTGGGCGGACTGCGGCAGCGCCGCCGCCGCCTTGACTGCCTTGGCCGATTTCGGCGCGCGCGGATCGTCGACCTTCGGCTTGCCGGGCACGCCCGTCACCACGGCGCGCGCCTCCGGCCCGAGCCAGGCCTGCACCGCGCGCTGCACGGCGGCGGCGTCGATGCGGCGCAGGCGCGCCAGGTCCTTGGCCAGGTAGCCCGGATCGCCCGTGTACAGGTTGTAGTGGTTGAGCTGCTCGGCCAGGCCGTCGCCGCCGAGTTTTTCGAGCGACGCCAGGAGCGCCGTCTCCAGGCTGTTGCGGGCGCGCTCGACTTCCCGCTCGCTCGGGCCGTCCCGGCGCAGCCGTTCCAGCTCGGCGTCGATCGCCGCTTCGAGTTCCTGCGGCGTGTGGCCGGCGCGCGTGGTGACGTCGACCACGAAGGTCGAGCTCAAGGCCAGCGAGGTCTGGGTGCTCGAGACGTCCTGCGCGATCTGGCGTTCGTACACCAGCGATTTGTACAGGCGGCTCGACTTGCCGCCGCCCAGGATGGCGGCGGCCACCGCCAGCTCGGCGTCGCCGGGCTGAAAGGCGGCCGGTGTCAGCCAGCCCATGAACACGCGCGGCAGCTCCACCCGGTCGCGCACCACGACCCGGCGCTCGGCCGTGATCGGGGGCGTGACCACCTTCGGGCGCGCGACGTCCGGCCCGCGCCGCAGGGTGCCGAAGTAGCGCTGCACCAGTTCGCGCGTCTTGCCCTTGTCGATGTCGCCGGCGATCACCAGGCTGGCGTTGTTGGGGCCATAATAGTTGGTGAAGAATGCGCGCACGTCTTCCAGCCGCGCGCCCTGGATGTCGGCATGCGAGCCGATGATCGAGGCCGCATATGGATGGTTCTTGGGGAACAGCGTTTGCAGCAAGGCTTCCTCGACCAGGCCGTACGGCTCGCCCTCGACGGTCTGGCGCCGTTCGTTGCGCACCACGTCCTGCTGGTTGCTCAGTGCCTGCTGGTCGAGCACGTCCAGCAAAAAGCCCATGCGGTCGGCATGCACCCACAGCGCCAGTTCGAGCTGGTTGCTCGGCACCGTGTCGTAGTAGCTGGTGCTGTCGAAGCCGGTGCCGCCATTGCTGTCGGTCGCGCCGGCGCCTTCGAGCAGGCGGTCGGCCGCGCCGCGCGGGATGTGGCCGGTAGCGGCGAACATCATGTGCTCGAACAGGTGGGCAAAGCCGGTCAGGCCGGGCGCCTCGTTGGCCGGGCCCACGTGGTACCACAGGTTGACCGCCACGATCGGCAGGCGCTTGTCCTCGACCAGGATCAGCTGCAGGCCGTTGGGCAGCACGGTTTTTTCGAAGGCGATCGACGGGACCGGCGCCGATGCCGGCGCCAGGGGCGGCTCCTGGGCCTGGCCGGACGCCGAAGCGGCGGCCAGCATCACCGGGACCATCAGGGTGGGAATGTTCAAATACTCTCCATGATTCAATGACAACGACCAGTGCCGCGATCGAGCGTCGCGCCGGCCGGCACCCGCTCGGGTTCGGCGGCCAGGAATTGCCACTCATAGCCGTCCGCCAGCAGCCGCAAACGCAGCACGCCGTCGAAGCTGGCTTCGCGCACCTCGCTATTATCCCGGATACGCAGGAAAGGCGTGGCGTAGGCACCGCCGGTGCCGACCACGAACTGGGTGAGGCCCCGCGCGCGGTCCAGCCGCCCCCGGGCATCCTGGGGCGCGAAGCGCTCGTAGTCGTGGTCGTGGCCGGACAGCACCAGCTCGGCCCCGGCCCGGTGCAGGATGTCCCAGGCATCGGTCATGCGCCCCGGGCCGAGGTGGCCGCCGGAACTGAAGGCAGGATGGTGCCAGAACGCCAGCGTGCAAGAGGCGGTGCTGCTTTCCAGCTCGGCGCGCAGCCACGCCAGCTGGGCCGCGTGCGGTTCGCCCTTCAGGTTGCTGTTGAGCGAAACGAGCAGCCAGCTGCCCAGCCGCAGGCTGTAGTAGCCATTGCCGTCGACCCCGCGCGCGCGCGCGCCGAAGTAGTCGAAATAGGGCAGGGCGTCCCGGGTGTTGTACTCATGGTTGCCCGGCGTCGGCCAGGTGCGCTCGCGAAAGCGCCCCCAGGTCGGGCCGTAGCAGTCGGCGAATTCGCGCGCCGTGCCGTCGGGATAGGTATGGTCGCCCAGGGTCAGCACCACGGCCTTCGGATCGGCGCGCAGCGCCCATTCGACCAGGGTCGCGGTGGTGGCGGCGCCCGACCAGCGCGGGTCGGGATGCCTGCAGCGCGCGATGTCGCCGGCCGCGTAGACCGTATGCGCCGTGGATGAAGCGTGGGCCGGCGCTGGATGGGGCACTGCAGGGGGCGCCGCAGGGGACGCAGCGCGCGCTGCGCAGGCCAGCGACAGCAGGATGGCGCCCGCGGCCGGGCGGCGAAGCGCCACGGATCCTTACTCGACCAAGCGCAGGATGCCGCGCAGGGCGTGGGCGATGGACTGCTCGCGCACCGCCTGGCGGTCGCCGTGGAACACCAGGCGTTCGGTGTGGACATGGTCGCCGCGCGCCCAGCCGAAGCACACGGTGCCGATCGGCTTGCCGGGCACGGCGCCGGTCGGGCCGGCGATGCCGGTGGTCGAGACGCCGACGTCGGCATTGCTGTTGGCCACGGCGCCCGCCGCCATGGCGGCGGCCACCTCTTCGCTGACCGCGCCGAACTGCGCGATCACGGCGTCGGGCACGTCCAGCATCTCGTTCTTGGCGGTGTTCGAATAGGTCACGAAGCCGCAGTCGAACCAGTCGCCCGAGCCGGGGATGGCGGTGAGCGTGTAGGCGATGCCGCCGCCGGTGCAGGATTCGGCGGTGGCCAGCATCAGATTTTTTGCGCCGAGGGCGTCGCTGACTTTCTGGGCAAGATCGATGAGTTCGTTCGTCACGGGGGTCTCCTTTGCAAGCCGCCGGCCGGGCGGGTGCCACGTCGGGAAGCCGGTCGGACTTGCTTCATTCTAGCGCGCTGCGTGCGCGCGCGACATGGCAAAGTTTCAAAAATTGCTACCCAAACCGCAGGCGAACGTTTACAGTGCCAGCCGCATTCTCATCCAGGTCGGCGAATAAATGTTTCGTGCGACACATAGCTCTAGCGTGCTGCTATGCTGGAATGATCAATTTCTCGTCTTTGTTAGAACTTTTACATGTCGCGCATGCGTTCCCGTGAGCGGCCCGTGGAGGAAGCATGAGCCGCCAGCGCTCTATCCGAAAGAAGCTGGTGGTGGTGGTGATGACGACCACGTTCGTCGCGCTGCTGGTCTCGATCGTCATCGTGATCGGCTATGACTTGCGCAGTTACCACCGCGCCCTGGTCAACGATCTCTCTACCCAGGCCGAACTGGTCGGCCACATGACGTCCGCCGCGCTGAGCTTCGACGATCCGCGCCTGGCCAACGAGAACCTGGCGCTGCTGCGCACGAGTCCCCTGGTGCGCGCCGCGGCCATCTACGACGCCCAGGGCAAGCTGTTCGCTTCCTATGCCGCCGCCGGCGCATCCCGGCCTGGCGCGGCGCGCGACATTCCCCAGCGCCTTGCCGAGGTGAGCCTGCCGCGCGACGACGGCGCGGAGCTGATGGTGCGCCAGCCCATCGTGGACAATGGCGACATGGTCGGCACCGTCGTGCTGCGCGCCGAGAACCGGATGCTGGCGCGCACCGTCGACTATCTCGCGATCGCAGCCGGGGTGACCCTGCTGGCGATGGCGATCGCCTACCTCTTGACGCGGCGCCTGGGACGCGTGATCACGGCGCCGGTGGTGGCGATCACCGAGATCGCGCGCGAAGTGGTGGCCACGCGCGACTACTCGCGCCGCGCGCCGCGCGTCGGCGACGACGAGGCGGCCGAGCTGGCCGACTCCTTCAACGCCATGCTGACCGAGATCGAGGGCCGCACCCGTGAGCTCGAGGATTCGCACAGCACCATCCTGCGCGAAGCCGGGAAGCGCACGCGCGCGCAGCAGGAAGTGATGCGCCTGAACGAGCAGCTCGAGCAGCGCGTCGACGAGCGCACGCTGCAGCTGGCGCTGGCCAACGCCGAACTGGCCAACGCCAACGAGGAGGCCAGGAGCGCCAACCAGGCCAAGTCGGCCTTCCTGTCCTCGATGAGCCACGAGCTGCGCACGCCGCTCAATGCGATCCTCGGCTTCGCCCAGATCCTGACCTCCGACAAGCTGCCCTCGACCCTGGAGCAGAAGAAGGAATTCGCGAACCACATCCTCAAGTCGGGCCGCCACCTGCTCACCCTGATCAACGAGATCCTCGACCTGGCCAAGGTCGAATCGGGCACCATCACGCTGTCGATGGAACCGGTGGCCCTGAGCACCATGCTGCTCGAGGTGCGCACCATGATCGAGCCGATCGCCGCCACGCGCAAGGTGCGGGCGCTGTTCCCGGAGGTGGACGGCGCGGTGGTGATGGCCGACCGCACGCGCCTGAAACAGGTGCTGCTCAATCTGCTGTCGAACGCGGTCAAGTACAACCGCGAGGAGGGCGCCGTGGTCGTCTCCTGCGAGCAGTCGGGGCCGCAGCGCCTGCGCCTGTCGGTGCGCGACACCGGCCTGGGCCTCAATCCGGAGCAGCTGGCCAACCTGTTCCAGCCGTTCAACCGCCTGGGCCAGGAAGCCGGCGCCCACGAGGGCACCGGCATCGGCCTGGTGGTGACCAAGCGCCTGGTGGAACTGATGGGCGGCGAGATCGGCGTCACCAGCAGCCGGGGCGTGGGCAGCGTGTTCTGGATCGAACTGGCCAGCACCGCGCCGCTGGCCTCGGCGCCGCCCGAGCGCGGCCCCCAGGCCGAGACGGCGCCGGGCGCCCCGTCCGCCGAATGCGCGCCGCGCCTGGTGCTGTACGTCGAGGACAACCCGGCCAACCTGCGCCTGGTGGAACAGATCTTCGCCTTCCGGCCCGACCTGCGCCTGCTGGCGGCCGCCGACGGCCACCTTGGCCTGGAGCTGGCCAGGGCGCACCGCCCGGACGCCATCCTGATGGACCTGAACCTGCCGGGAATGGGCGGCTTCGAGGTGCTGCGCCAGCTGCGCGCCGATCCCGCGACCACCTGGATTCCCGTGATCGCGCTGACCGCCAACGCCATGCCGCACGACATCGAGCGCGGCATGGCGGCGGGCTTTTGCCGCTATCTCACCAAGCCGATCGACATCGACAAATTCACTGAAGCGATCAACAGTACGCTGGCGCAGCAGCCCGGGACGGGCCTGCCAGGCGAAAGGAAGGCCAGATGATTTCCCCGTCCGACATCCGGCGCGCGCGCATCCTCGTCGTCGACGACGAGCCGGTGAACGTGCAGCTGCTCGAATACCTCCTCAAGACCACCGGCTACGAGAACGTCAGTTCCACCTACGATCCGCGCCAGGTGGTGGCGCTGCACCTCAAGCACCGCTTCGACCTGATCATCCTCGACCTGCACATGCCGGGCATGGACGGCTTCGACGTGATGGAAGCCTTGAAGCCGCTGGAAAGCGATTCCTGGCTGCCGGTGCTGGTGGTGACGGCCGAGCCGGACAAGAAACTGGCGGCGCTCGAGGCGGGCGCGCGCGACTTCATCGGCAAGCCGTTCGACACGGTCGAGGTGATGACGCGCATCCGCAACCTGCTCGAGGTGCGCCTGCTGCACCGCGAGTCGCTCGACTACGGCAGCCAGCTGGAGCGCCAGGTGCGCGAGCGCACCGCCGAACTGGCGCGCTTTCGCGGCGCGATGGACGCCACGCCCGACGCGCTGTTCCTGATCGACACCGCCAGCATGGCGATGGTCGACGTGTCGCAAGGCGCCTGCCGCATGCTGGGCTTTTCGCGCGACGCGCTGCTGCGCATCGATCCGGTGGCGCTGGGCCTGGCCACGCGCACCCAGCTCGAGCGCCTGCTGGGCGGCGGCGCCGCCCACGACGGCACGTCCGAGTCCGAGGCCGACATCGTCGAGACCGAGCTGCTGCGCGCCGGCGGCGAAGGCTCGGTGTCGGTCGAGATCAGCTGGAAGCTGCAGGACCAGGGGTCACAGCCCGACCTCCCGCACGGCGCGCAGCGCATGCTGATCGCGGTGGCGCGCGACATCAGCGAGCGCCTGCAGGCCCAGGAAAACCTGCGCCATGCGGCCAGCTACGACGCCCTGACCGGCCTGCCGAACCGCACCCTGTTCTTCGAAAACCTGCGCGACACCATCGAGCTGGCCCAGGACAAGAACTGGCGGGTGGCGATCCTGTGCATCACGCTCGACCGCTTCAAGGTGATCAACGACACGCTCGGCACGCGCGGCGGCGACGAGCTGCTGCGCCAGTTCAGCACGCGCCTGGTGCGCTGCGTGAGGGTGCGCGATTCGGTCGGCCGCCTGGGCGGCGACGAGTTCGCGCTGATCCTCACCATGCCGCGCGAGCAGCAGGACGCGGTGAACATGGCCAACGACGTGCGCGAGGCCCTGCGCCTGCCGTTCGACCTGCACGGCCAGCCGGCCGCGCTGACGGCCAGCATCGGCATCGCCATGTACCCGGACGACACGACCGACCCGGGCACGCTGGTCAAGTACGCCGACACCGCCATGGTGCGCGCCAAGGAGGCCGGCCGCGACGGCTACCGCTTCTTCACCGCCGGCATGAACGTGCAGGTGCTGGCGCGCCTGGACCTCGAGCTGGCCCTGCGCGGCGCGCTCGAAGACGCGCAATTCGTGCTGCACTACCAGCCCAAGATGGAATTGAACACCGGCCGCATCGCCGGCACCGAGGCGTTGTTGCGCTGGCACCGCCCCGGCTACGGCCTGGTGTATCCGGCCGAATTCGTGCCGGTGATGGAAGAGACGGGCCTGGTGGTGCGGGTCGGCGACTGGATCATCGACGAAGCCTGCCGCCAGATCGCGGCCTGGAGCGCGGCCGGGGTGCGCGACGTGCGGGTGGCGGTGAACGTGTCGAGCCGCCAGTTCGTCGAGGGCGACCTGGAACGCGTGATCCGCGAAGCGCTGGCGCGCCACGACGTCGAGCCGGCGCTGCTGGAACTGGAGCTCACCGAGAGCGCGCTGATGCAGAACGCCGAGCGCACCACCGAGGTGCTCACGCGCCTGAAGGCGCTCGGGATCCGGATCGCGATCGACGATTTCGGCACTGGCTACTCGAGCCTGGCCTACCTGAAGCGCTTCCCGATCGACAAGCTCAAGATCGACATCGCGTTCGTGCGCGACATCGTCAACAACCCGGACGACGCCGCCATCGCGTTGGCCATCATCAGCATGGCGCACAGCCTGCACATGCAGGTGATCGCCGAGGGCGTCGAGACGCGCGCCCAGATGGCCTACCTGCGACGCCACCGCTGCGACCAGATCCAGGGCTTTTATTTCTCGCGCGCGCTGCCGGCCGACCAGATGGCCGAGATGGTGGTGTCCAACCGCGCCAAGCCGGAAGAGAAACAGGCCGTCGACGACAAGGTGCAGACCCTGCTCGTGGTCGACGACGATCCGAACGTGCTGAGCGCGCTGCACCGCCTGTTCCGGCGCGACGGCTACCGGGTGCTGACCGCGTCCTCGCCGGCCGAGGGCTTCGAATTGCTGGCGCTGTACCGCGTGCACGTGATCCTGTGCGACCAGCGCATGCCGGTGATGAACGGGACCGAGTTCCTCAGCAAGGTCAAGGAGATGTACCCCGAAACCATCCGCATCATCCTGTCGGGCTATACCGGGGTGGAATCGGTGCTCGATTCGATCAACCGCGGCGCGATCTACCGCTTCTACACCAAGCCGTGGGACGACCAGCAGCTGCGCGACAACGTCCGCCTCGCGTTCCGGCATTACTGGATGACGTACGGACCGTATGACGACCGCAAGGCGCCGCGCGAGGCGGGCCAGCGGGGCGAGGCGGCCTAGGAACCTGTCCCGGTAGGTGAGAGCTGTCGACTACCGACTACCTGGCGGCAGTCACCGTGCAGAATCTGAACGGGTAGGGCGCCGTGCCGACCGTTGCCAGATAGGTCTGGCAAGCGTCGGCGTCGACCGCCAGGCCGTAGCGCGCCAGCTTTTCCCTGGTCGCCTGCATACGGGCGCGATCCTGTTCCGGCAAATCGGCAACGTAGCGCTGCTGCAGCTCGAGCGTGCAGGCGCGACCCGGCGCGTCCACCAGGCGCACGTCGACGTGGAAGCGGCCGCGTCGTGTCAGGCGCTCCAGGCGCGCGCAACCGGCCGCGTCGTCGGTGAGCCCGAGTGCATCGACCAGCGCGCGTTTGCGTTGCAGGCTGTTTTCCTTTTCGCTCCGGGCGGCCGCCAGCATCACGTAATGAGGGCCGGGCCGCTCGGCGACGGCGGCGTGGACGCGTTCGAGCCAGGCTGGCGACTCGGGGAAGCCGCCGGCCAGCGCGATCACGCGCACCTCATGCGGGAAGAAGGTGGCCAGCCAGCCCATCGGCGGATCGCCGTGGGCGGTGAACACGATCGTGTCGGCCGGACTGGCAAGCGGCGGCACGCTGGCGTTGAAGTTCGGCGAAGCGCAGCCGGCATGGCCCCAGGAGACGAAGGGAAACACGGCCAGCGTGCTCGCGGCCAGCAGCCAGCCGCCGATGCGGGCGGCGCGGGCGGCCGAGAAGATGCGCTCGGCCAGGATCCACACCATCAGCGGCGCCAGCAGCTCGAGCGGCACCAGGTAGCGGTAGATGCCGAACAGTTTCATCCACAGCAGGTAGGCGACCAGGCCGAAGAACAGCAGGCCGCAGGCGCGCGTCGACAGCGCGGAAGCAGCGCTGCCGGCGCCCGCCCTGCGCGCAAGGCGGCCACGCAGCCAGTCGGCGGCGAACACCAGCGCCAGGGCGTACAGCAGCGGCACCACGGCGATCTTGAGCGGGATTTCCGACACGCGCGTGACTTGCGCCATGAACACGAAGGGCCAGAACAGCGCTTCGAGCACACCGTGCGGCATGTGGGAATTGTCGATCACTCCCAGCTGCTGAGCCAACGGACTCTTGAAGATATTGTTGAATTGCGGAAATAGTGGATTGCCGAAGCGTTCCCACATCTCGATCCACCAGTAGCCGGCGCTGGCAAGCATGCCGGCCAGGACCCCGCAGCCCTGCACGAAGGCGAAGCCGATGCGCGCAGGCCAGGAGGCCGGCACCAGCAGCAGCGCCAGGCACAGCGCCACCGCATACGGCGCATTGGTCAGCTTCAGGCCGACGCCCAGGCCCATGAGCAGGCCGGACGCCAGCAGCATCCCGGCCGTGCGGCCCGACAGCTCGGACAAGCCGTCCCAGCCGCGCATGACCATGTGGAGCGCGCCCAGTACCAGCAGGGCGGTCAGGTTGTCGCCCATGGTATTGCCGACCTGCGACAGGAAGCCGGCGCCGCAGACCCCGGCTCCGGCCAGCAGCAACGGCAGGCGTGCGCCGTCGGCGCGATCGCCGATCACGAGGCGGGCGATGGCCAGCACCAGGATGAAGTTCAGGCCGTGCACCCAGCCCATCAGAAAGCCGACCAGCGGGCCAGGCAGGTTCGTGCTCAGCACATAGTAGGGAACGTCGATCAGCGGATTGAAGTAGCTCTGGAACTGGGCCGGCGCCATGTCGAGGTCGAGCCTGCCATTGAGCAGGGCATGGGCGTTATACCAGTGGTAGTTACGCAGGTCCCAGTTCTCGTCCTGGCCAAGGTAGACCGACACCAGGCCGAACAGCACCGGCACGATCCAGGCCGCGGCGGCTGGCGCACCGGGCCGCGCCAGCGCCATGGTGCGGCGCTGGAACCAGGCTTCGAGCCTGGCGGGCAAATTAGTTGGAAAACGCATGCGATTCTCTCGAAGCTCGAGAAGTGAGGAATAACGGCCGGCAAGCGGCCGGAGTCGTCGCCCCGGCCGGCAAGCGGCCGGAGTCAGTCGCCCCGGCCGGAACGGAAGGCGGCGACAGCCAGGTAGCGAAAGCGCTTCTGCTCGATCCGTGACTTGGTGATGGCGTCGAGGATGATGCCGCAAGCAAGCAGGATCACGCCGAACAGCATCAGTGCGGTGCACAGCAATGCGGTCGGCAGGCGCGGCACCAGGCCGGTCTCCAGGAAGGTGGCGAAGACCGGGATCGCCATCTGCACCGACGCCAGCGCGCAGACGGCGAAGGCGATCGAATAGAAGCCGAGCGGCTTTTCGGACTTGAACAGGCGCAGGATGGTGAGCAGGATGCGCATGCCGTCACGGTAGGTGTTGAGCTTGCTGACCGAACCGTCGGGGCGCGCGCCATAGGCGGTGTCGACTTCGGCCACCGGCATGCGCAGCTCGAGTGCGTGGACGGTAAGCTCGGTCTCGATTTCGAAGCCCGACGAATGCGCGGCGAACGATTTGACATAGCGGCGCGAGAACACGCGGTAACCGGACAGGATGTCGGTGAAGGTGCGGCCGAAGATCAGCGACAGGAAGCCGGTCAGCATGCTGTTGCCGAAACGGTGGCCAAAACGGTAGGCGGCCTGCTCGGTGCTGATGCGGCTGCCGACCACCATGTCGAGGTCTTCGTCCAGGAGTTTCTGGACCAGCTGCGGCGCCACCGTGGTGTCATAGGTGCCGTCGCCGTCGACCATGATGTAGGCATCGGCCTCGATGTCCGCGAACATCCGCCGCACCACACTGCCCTTGCCCTGCATCGAGACCCGGCGCACGTTGGCGCCGGCGCCACGCGCGATCTCGGCGGTATTGTCAGTGGAATTGTTGTCGAAGACATATATCTGTGCCTCGGGGAGGCACTGATTGAAGTCCTTGATCAACTGGGCGATGGTGAGCGCTTCGTTATAGCAGGGGATGACGACGGCGATGTGCGGCGCATTGCGCAGGATTTCCGTCTCGGTCCCGGGCTGCAGGCTGGCTAAGGAGTTCATGGAACATGGCTCGGCAATTGCTAAGTCTGTCATTATATCTTTCTTGATAGCACGTCAACCAACTGTCGGGATCTAATTCTGAGGTACTGTCGCAATCCGGTGAAGCGCGGCGCTTGATGCGCGGCCCTTGAAGCGCGGCCCTGGAGACGGCCGGCTCAGGGTACGAGCGCCACCGGGCAGAACCGGTACGGCAGGGAAGCCGTACCGATGGCGGCCGCGTACGTCCTGCAGGCGCCGTCGTCGATCCGCAAGCGGTAGCGCGCCAGTTGTTCCTTGGCGGCTTGCATGCGCAGGCGGTCTTCGTCCGCTATCGCCTGCCTGCGTTGCGGGCTGTCCGCCGACCCTTCCGGCGAAGTCGACAGGATCACGTAATGCGGCCCCGGACGCACGGTCGCGGCGGCCCGGATACGCTCGAGCCAGGCAGGCGACTCCGGGAACGCGCCCGTTACCGAGATCACGCGCACCTCGGGTGGGAAAAAGGGGGCCAGCCAGCCCACTGGCGGATCCCCGTGCGCGGTAAAGACAACCGTGTCGGCGGGAGCCGCCAGGGGCGGCACCTGTACGCTGACATTCGGCGAACCCCAGTCGGCATGGCCCCATGTCACGAAGGGGAAGACGGCGAGGGACGTGGCCAGCAGCAGCCCGCCACCGACGCGCGCTGCCGTACGAGGCGGCATCAGGCGCTGGAGCAGGATCCACGCCATGAGCGGCGCCAGTAGTTCGAGCGGCACCAGGTAGCGGTAGATGCCGAACAGCTTCATCCAGGCCAGGTAGGCCACCAGGCCGAACACCAGGAGGAATCTCGCACGCGCCGGCATCGGCGCGTGCGCCGGCCGGCCGGTCATTCGGCCCAGCAGCCAGGCCGCACCGCACGCCAGCGCGAGCACGTACACGACCGGCACGATCACCAGCCTGAGCGCAAGCTCCGATACCCGCGAGACGTCGAACGCGAACACCAGTGGCCAGAACACCGTCTCGAGCATGCCTTGAGGCGTGTGGTGGTTGTCGATCACCCCCATGTGCTGCGCCAACGGGCTGCGGAAGATATTGTTAAATTGCGGGAACAGGGGATTGCCGAAGCGTTCCCACATCGTCATCCACCAATAGCCGGCGCCGAGCAGCAGGCCGGCGAGCACGGGGCAACCGTGGGTGATGGCAAGCGCCAGCCGCTGCCGCCAGGCCACCGGCGTCGTCAGCAGGGCGATGCACAGCGCCGCGGCATACGGCCCATTGGTCAGCTTCAGCCCCGTCCCGAAACCCATGAGCAAGCCGGAAACCACCATCAGCCCGATTGTTCGACCCGTCGCGGCATGCAGTCCATCCCAGCCGCGCAGCACGAGCAGCAGCGAGGACAGCACCAGCAGCGCGGTCAGGTTGTCCCCCATGGTATTACCCAGTTGCGACAGGAAAGCGGGACCGCACACGCCCGCGACGGCCAGCAGCAAGGGGAGACGCATGCCGCCGCTTGCCGACACGATGCGGCGCGCGATGGCCATCACCAGCACAAAATTCAGTCCGTGCACATACCCCATCAGGAATCCGACCACGGGGCCGGGCAGGGTAATACTCAGCAGGTAGTAGGGAACGTCGATGAGCGGATTGAAATAGCTTTGCCACTGGCCCGGGGCCATGTCGAGGTCGAGCCGGTCGTTGAGAAGGGCATAAGGGTTGTACCAGTGGTAGTTTTTCAGGTCCCAGTTACTGTCCTGCCCCATGGCCACTGACAGCAGGCCGAACAGGATGGGCGCGATCCAGGCCGCGGCCAGGGCCACGCGCGGTTGGGTCAGCATTCCGGTGAGGCGCGCGAGCCAGGGTTCCCTCCGGGCGATCGGGTTCTTCAGGAGATGCATGGTCTCTCTCGACAGTGTGAGACGGCTTGGGGCATGCCCGCTGCGATCGTTCCGGCCGGCATCATTTTACGAATGGTCATCGCATACGCAAACCGCCGGGTTCGGCGTTCACCTGTCAATAATACAACTTTCTTGGTGGCAGTTGAACCTGATTGTCCTGACAGGATACCGATGACTCACGCAGTTCTGAAATGGTCCCAGCCCGATAGCGTCAGGTCGAGCGGCGCGCCGTGGGCATCGACCAGGCGCAGGCCGGGCGTGGCCTCGATCGTGCCGACCCGGGTGACCGGCGTGGCGGCCGCCGCCGCGGCTTCCAGCACCGCCGCGCGGCGCGACGCCGGCGCCGTGAAGCACAGCTCGTAATCGTCGCCGCCGGCCGCCGTGAAGCGGCGCCGCAGGGCGACGTCTTGCCGCGCCAGCGCCGGGCCGGCCGGCAGCGCGTCGACGTCGAGCGTGGCGCCGACGCCGGAGGCCGCCAGGATGTGGCCCAGGTCGCCCACCAGGCCATCCGAGATGTCGAGCGCGGCGTGTGCGATCGGCGCCTCGGCCAGCGCCAGGCCCAGGGCCACGCGCGGCGTGGGCATGTGCAGCCTTGGCGCCGCCTGCGCCTGCAGCGCCGGATCGAGCTCGAGCTCTTTCCAGCAGCCGGCCAGCGCCAGGCGCGCATCGCCCAGCGTGCCCGAGATCCAGATGTCGTCGCTGGGACGCGCATGCGCGCGCCGCAGCGCATGGCCGGGAATGGTTTCGCCGAACACGGTGATGCAGATGTTCAGCGGCCCTTTGGTGGTGTCGCCGCCGATCAGTTCGCAGCCGTGTGCATCGGCCAGCGCGAACAGGCCGCGCGAGAACCCGTCGAGCCATGCCTCGTCGGCCCGCGGCAGCGCCAGGGACAAGGTAAACGCAACAGGCCGCGCGCCCATCGCGGCCAGGTCCGACAGGTTCACGGCCAGGGCCTTGTGACCCAGCATTACAGGATCGGCGCCGGCGAAGAAGTGGCGCTCTTCGACCAGCATGTCGGACGAGATCGCGATCTGGCGGGCGGGCGTCGGGGCGAGCAGGGCGCAGTCGTCGCCGATGCCCAGCGCGACGTCAGGACGGGCCTGGCGCTCGCGCTGGAAAAAGCGCTTGATGAGATCGAATTCGGAAAGCATGGCAGCGATTGTACCGTCCGCGTTGGCTTACCAACAATTGCTGCGACCGCACATAACGAGCGTAAAAATACGTAGCCATTGACAACATCCTGTCTGATAGAATCAAAGACCCCGATTCGCTTCAGGAAGGCTGCCCAGTATGGATTCGTCATCTGACAAAAAAGAAGAATTACGTCAGCAACTGCGTCAAGCAGCGCTCGAGTATCATCAGTTTCCCCGTCCCGGCAAGATCAGCGTGGCGCCCACCAAGGGCCTGCTGAACCAGCGCGACCTGGCGCTGGCCTATTCGCCGGGCGTGGCCGCGCCTTGCGAGGAAATCGTCAAGGATCCTGCCAACGCCTACAAGTACACCGCGCGCGGCAACCTGGTCGCCGTGATCTCCAACGGCACCGCCGTGCTGGGCCTGGGCAACATCGGTCCGCTGGCGTCGAAGCCGGTGATGGAAGGCAAGGGCGTGCTGTTCAAGAAGTTCGCCGCGATCGACGTGTTCGACATCGAGATCAACGAGACCGATCCCGACAAGCTGGTCGACATCATCGCCGCGCTCGAGCCGACGTTCGGGGGCGTGAACCTGGAAGACATCAAGGCGCCCGAGTGCTTCTACATCGAGCGCCAGCTGCGCGAGCGGATGAAGATCCCGGTCTTCCACGACGACCAGCACGGTACCGCGATCATCGTCGGCTCGGCCATCCTGAACGGCCTGAAAGTCGTCGGCAAGAACATCAAGGAATGCAAGCTGGTGGTCTCGGGCGCCGGCGCGGCCGCGCTGGCCTGCCTCGACCTGATCGTCGACCTGGGCTTCCCGATCGAGAACATTTTTGTCACCGACCTGGCCGGCGTGGTCTACAAGGGCCGTGTCGAGCTGATGGACCCGGACAAGGAACGCTTCGCGCAAGACACGCCGCACCGTTCGCTGGCCGACGTCATTCCGGGCGCCGACATCTTCCTGGGCTTGTCCGCCGGCGGCGTGCTCAAGCAGGACATGGTCGCCAAGATGGGCCCGAACCCGCTGATCCTGGCGCTGGCCAACCCGAACCCGGAAATCCTGCCTGAAGACGTGAAGGCGGTGCGCGGCGACGCCATCATCGCCACCGGCCGTTCGGACTATCCGAACCAGGTCAACAACGTCCTGTGCTTCCCGTATATGTTCCGCGGCGCCCTGGACTGCGGCGCGACCACCATCACGCGCGAGATGGAAATCGCGGTGGTGCACGCGATCGCCGACCTGGCCCTCGCCGAGCAGTCGGACATCGTGGCCTCGGCCTACGGCATCTCGAACCTGTCGTTCGGTCCGGAATACCTGATCCCGATGCCGTTCGATCCGCGCCTGTTGACCCATATCGCCCCGGCCGTGGCCAAGGCCGCGATGGATGGCGGCGTCGCCAGCCGTCCGATCGAAGACCTGGAAGCCTACGCCGAGACCCTGCAGCAGTTCGTCTACCGCAGCGGCACCTTCATGAAGCCGCTGTTCACGGTCGCCAAGAGCGCCCCGCCGGAGATGAAGCGCATCGTCTACGCCGAGGGCGAGGACGAGCGCGTGCTGCGCGCGGTGCAGGTGGTGGTCGACGAGAAGCTGGCGCGCCCGATCCTGGTCGGCCGTCCGGCGGTGCTCGAGCAGCGCATCGAGAAATTCGGCCTGCGCCTCAAGCTGGGCGTGCACTTCGACGTCATCAACCCCGACTTCGACGAGCGCTACCGCGACTACTGGACGACCTACCACCAGATGGTGATGCGCAAGGGCGTGACCCAGGACCTGGCCAAGCTGGCCATGCGCCGTCGCCACACCCTGATCGGCGCCATGATGATCCACAAGGGCGAAGCCGACGGCATGATCTGCGGCACCTACGGCACCACCCAGATGCACCTGGAGTTCATCGACCAGGTGCTGGGCAAGCGCGCCGGCGCCAACGTCTATGCGGCGATGAACTTCATCATCACGCCGGAACGCCAGCTGGCCATGGTCGACACCCACGTCAACGAGAATCCCAACGCCGAACAGCTGGCCGAGATCACGATCATGGCGGCCGAGGAGATGGAGCGCTTCGGCATCAGCCCGCGCGCGGCCCTGTTGTCGCACTCGAACTTCGGCAGCGCCAACTCGGAGTCGGCGCAGAAGATGCGCGCCGCCCTGGCGCTGGTGCAGCAGAAGAAGCCGGAACTCGAAGTCGACGGCGAGATGCACGGCGACGCCGCGCTCGACGCCAAGAACCGCGCCAAGATCATGCCGGAGTCGACCCTGAAGGGCGACGCCAACCTCCTGGTGCTGCCGAACATCGACGCCGCCAACATCTCGTACAACCTGCTCAAGACGGCGGCCGGCAACGGCATCGCGGTCGGCCCGGTCCTGCTCGGTTGCGCGCGTCCGGTCCACATCCTGACCCCGTCGGCGACGGTGCGCCGGATCGTCAACATGACGGCGCTGGCCGTGGTGGACGCCGTGTCCCAGCGCTGATCCATCAGCCGGTTGGGCCAGCACCTCACGCCTGTCCGAGCGCCTTGCGCCCGGGCAGGCGTCGTCGTCTGGGCCTGTCGCCAGCTGTCGCCGTTTGTCGTCCGCCAAAGACACTGGTAACAAACCGTAAGCGGCCAGCGCGGCGCATCATTTTGAGGTCATAATGTTCAGATAAGTGTTGATTTAATTGCACACATTTCTCATGTGCAATTAAGCAACCCGACCTCCTCTGTTACAATCCTTGCTTCACCGGGCTCGCCAGGTAGTACATTGCGCCCGCAAGACCACTTCATACCATCCAAGAACATGCAAAACAAACGAGCCCTCATCACCGGTATCACCGGCCAGGATGGCGCCTATTTGGCCCAGTTGCTCCTGGAAAAAGGCTATCACGTCACCGGTACCTATCGTCGCTCGAGCTCGGTCAATTTCTGGCGCATCGATGAACTCGGCATTACCGCGCATCCCAACCTGTCGCTGGTCGAATACGACCTGACCGACCTGGCCTCGAGCCTGCGCCTGATCGAAGCAGCGCAGCCGGGCGAGGTGTACAACCTGGCGGCGCAGAGCTTTGTCGGCGTGTCCTTCGACCAGCCGGTGACCACCGCGTCGATTACCGGCCTGGGGGCCGTCAACCTGCTCGAAGCCATCCGCATCGTCAATCCGAAGATCCGCTTCTACCAGGCGTCGACCTCGGAAATGTTCGGCAAGGTGCAGGCCATCCCGCAAAAAGAAGATACGCCGTTCTACCCGCGCAGCCCGTATGGCGTGGCCAAGCTGTACGCGCACTGGATGACCATCAATTACCGCGAGTCGTATGACATCTTCGGTTCCTCGGGCATCCTGTTCAACCACGAATCGCCGCTGCGCGGCCGCGAGTTCGTCACGCGCAAGATCACCGATTCGGTGGCCAAGATCGTGCAGGGCAAGCTGGAGCTGCTGGAGCTGGGCAATATGGACGCCAAGCGCGACTGGGGCTTCGCCAAGGAATATGTCGAAGGCATGTGGCGCATGCTGCAGGTCGACAAGCCGGACACCTATGTGCTGGCGACCAACCGCACCGAGACCGTGCGCGACTTCGTCACCATGGCCTTCAAGGCGGCCGGCGTCACGCTGGACTGGAGCGGTTCGGGCGAGCAGGAAGTCGCCCACTGCAGCCAGAGCGGCAAGAAGCTGGTGGGCGTCTCGCCCAAGTTCTACCGTCCGGCCGAAGTCGACCTCCTGATCGGCGACCCCGAGAAAGCCAAGCGCGAGCTGGGCTGGGAGCCAAAGACCACGCTCGAAGAGCTGTGCCAGATGATGGTCGACGCCGACCTGCGTCGTAACGAACAGGGCTTCTCGTTCTGATATGACGCGCCTGGCCACGGATGACGATTCCGCTCTCGCGCAGCGCGCGCCGCAGCGCGAAGGGGAGGGCCGCCGCGCCCTGATCACGGGCCTGCGCGGCTTCACCGGCCATTACCTGGCGCAAGAGCTGGCGGCCGCGGGTTACCGCGTGTTCGGCACCGTGATGCCGGGCGAGGACACCGGGCCGGACTCGCAGTCAGACATATTCGCGGTCGACCTGTGCGACCGCGACGCGGTGGCCGCCATGGTCGCCGAGGCCAGGCCCGACGTCGTGGCCCACCTGGCCGGCATCGCCTTCGTCGGCCATGCCAACGTCGAGGCGATCTACCGCGTCAATGTGGTGGGCACGCGCAATCTGCTTGAAGCATTATCGGCCGGCGTGCATCGCCCCACCAGCGTGCTGCTGGCGTCGTCGGCGAACATCTACGGCAACGCCGATGTGGCGGTGATCGACGAAAGCGTGCCGCCGGCGCCGGCCAACGACTACGCGGTCAGCAAGCTGGCGATGGAATACATGGCGCGCCTGTGGATGGACAAGCTGCCGATCACGATCGTGCGTCCATTCAATTACACCGGCGTGGGCCAGGCCGAGAATTTCCTGCTGCCCAAGATCGTCAACCACTTCCGTCGTAACGAGAAGCGCATCGAACTGGGCAATCTCGCCATCGCGCGCGATTTCTCCGACGTGCGCATGGTGGCGCGCAGCTATCGCCGCCTGCTGGCGGCGGCGCCCGCCGGCGAAGCCTTCAACGTCTGCTCGGGCACCCCGCACTCGCTCTCGAGCGTCATCGAGACCATGGGCGAGATCGCCGGATATCGCATCGACGTGCAGGTCAACCCCGCCTTCGTGCGCGCAAACGACGTGCTTCAACTGACTGGCAGCAATCGCAAGCTGGCCGCCGTGATCGGCGACCTGGCGCCGATCCCGCTGCACGAGACGCTGGACTGGATGTACCGGGCGTGAAACCCGCAGTCATCAAGGTCGGTCTGGGCACGACCATGGTCGAGCCCGGTTTGACCGGTGGCCGGCTGGACGGCATCGGCGTGTACACCCGGGCCTTGATGCAGCACCTGGGCCCAGCGGGCTGCGAAGTGGCGCCGTACTCCTGGCCCCACCCGCGCCGGGGCGGCGCCGGCATCAGCATCGGCCAGGCCTTTCCCCAGTCGTTCGAGACGGCGACCCTGATCGACCTGGTGACGCCCGGCGCGCACCGTATCCACATGCCGGCCGACATCTTCCACGTGACCGACTACCGCGTGGTGCGCATGGATTGCCCGGTGGTGGCCAGCCTGCACGATGCGCTGACGATCAAACACCCGGAGTGGTGCAATCCGCGCCTGCGCAAGCTCAAGAACTGGCTCCAGGCCAAGGCGGCGCGCAAGGCCGAGCACGTGATCGCGCTGTCGCACTTCGCCATCGAAGAACTGGTCGAATGCTTCGGCGTCGACGAGCGGCGCATCTCGGTGGTGCCCTGCGGTGTCGACGAGGAGTGGCTCACCGCGCCCGAACCGCGGGCGGTGGCGGCGACCCTGGATGCCTATGGCCTGCAACCTGGCTATTTCTTCTTTGTCGGCACCCTGCAACCGCGCAAGAACGTCGAACGCCTGCTGGAAGCGTATCTCGCGCTGCCGGCGCCCCTGCGCCTCGAGCGCGGCCTGGTGATCGTCGGCGCGCCCGGCGCGCGCAGCGAAGCCCTGGTGGCGTCGCTCAGGGCGGCGCAGGCGGCGGGCGAGAACGTGGTCTGGCTGGATCGCTTGACTGACCATGGGCAATTGCGTGACCTGTATGCCGGGGCCGGCGTCTTCGTCTTTCCTTCCTTGTACGAGGGCTATGGCATTCCGGTACTGGAAGCCTTCGCCTCGAACGTGCCGGTGGTGGCATCGAACACGACCTCGCTGCCGGAAGTCGCGGGCGACGCGGCGCTGCTGGTCGACCCGCTGTCGAGCGGCGCCATCGCCGACGCCATGCGCATCCTGGCCACGGAAGGTGTTGCGCGCGCGCGCTGTGTCGCCGCCGGACGCGCCCGCGCCGAACAACTGACATGGCAAAACACCGCACGCCTGACGGCGCAGGTGTACCGTGCCGTCCTTTCGCAGTAAGCTGAATTGATTATGCGCGTCCTTCATTTCTACAAGACCTACCACCCCGATTCGGTGGGCGGGGTCGAACAGGTGATCCGCCAGATGTGCGTGGGCACCGGTCGTCTCGGCGTGAGCAATACGGTGCTGTCGCTGTCGCGACAGGACAAGCTGGTCCCGTTCGAATTCGAAGGCCATATGGTCCACCGCGTGCCGCTCAATGCCGAGATCGCGTCCAACGCCATCTCGGTGCAGTCGATCGGCGCGCTGGCGCGCCTGGCGAAGCAGGCCGATGTGGTGCACTACCATTTCCCCTGGCCCTTCATGGACCTGGCCCATTTCATGGCCCGGGTCGACAAGCCGACGGTGGTCACCTACCACTCCGACATCGTGCGCCAGCGCCACCTGCTGCGCCTGTACCAGCCGCTCAAGCACCGCTTCCTCAAGAGCGTCGACGCGATCGTCGCCACCTCGCCCAACTACCTCGGCTCGTCGACCGTGCTGGCGCGCTACAAGCAAAAAACCTCGGTCATTCCCTTCGGCCTGGACCGCGGCACCTATCCGCAGCCCGAGCCGGCCCGCCTGGCGCACTGGCGCGAGCGCGTGGGCCCGAAGTTCTTCCTGTTCGTGGGCGTGCTGCGCTACTACAAGGGCCTGCACATCCTGCTCGAGGCGGCCAGAGGTCTCGACTATCCGATCGTGATCGTCGGCGCCGGGCCGATCGAGGGCGAGCTCAAGGAACAGGCCGCGCGCCTGGGCCTGTCCAACGTGATGTTCGTCGGCGCGATCGACGAACCGGACAAGGCGGCGCTGCTGACCCTGTGCTATGCCGTGTCGTTCCCCTCGCACCTGCGCTCGGAAGCCTTCGGCATCTCCCTGCTCGAGGGAGCGATGTACGGCAAGCCCATGATCTCGAGCGAGATCGGCACCGGCACCACCTACATCAACGTCGATGGCGACACCGGCCTGGTGGTGCCGCCATCCGACCCGCAGGCGCTGCGCGCGGCGATGCGCACCTTGTGGGACAACCCGGACATGGCGCGCGCCATGGGCCGGCGCGCGGAGGCGCGTTTCGAGGAATTGTTTACGTCCGAGAAGATGGCGGCCAGCTATACGGCGCTGTACCATGAGCTGGTGGCGCGCCGCGCCGTCAAGCCGAGCGGCACGGTCGCCGTAGGGTCGGCGGCTCCGCCGCCGACGCGGTGATGGTTGGCGGCGAGATCATCCGGCGCGAAAGCGGAGGCGGTAACGACCACCGCGTCGGCGGCGTAGCCGCCGACCCTACGTCAGTTACGCCGTTTCGGCCCAGCGCAACCTGATCTCGCGGATCGCCGGCATCTGGCCGGCGAACAGCTCCACCAGCTGCGGATCGAAATGGCGGCCCTTCTGCTCGTGCAGGAAATTCACCGCCTCTTCCTCGGTCCACGCCTTCTTGTACGGCCGCACCGAGGTCAGCGCGTCGAACACGTCGGCGATCGCCACGATCCTGCCCACCAGCGGGATATCCTCTCCAGCCAGGCCGTACGGATAGCCGCTGCCGTCGTATTTCTCGTGGTGGGTCAGCGCGATCTGGCGCGCCAGCGCCAGCATGCCGCCGGCGTGCTCGCCGATGATCTCGGCGCCGATCGTCACGTGGCCCTGCATGATCTTCCATTCCTCGGCGTCGAGCGGCCCGGGTTTCTGCAGGATGCGGTCGGGGATGCCGATCTTGCCCACGTCGTGCATCGGCGCCGCGTGCAGCAGGTCGTCGGCCTCGATGTCCGTCAGGCCGGCGGCGATCCCGAGGAGGCGCGAGAAGTGGCTCATGCGGATCACGTGCAGGCCGGTCTCGTTGTCCTTGTATTCGGCGGCCAGGCCCAGGCGCTGCACGATTTCGAGGCGGCTGGCGCGAAGCTCTTCCATCCGCACCAGCGACAGGTGGGTGCGCACGCGCGCCCGCACCACCGGCGGGCTGACCGGCTTGGTGATGTAGTCGACCGCGCCGGCCTCGAAGCCTTCGACTTCGTCGGTGGTCTCGGTCAGGGCGGTGACGAAAATCACCGGGGTCGAGGCGGTGGCCGGATGCGCCTTGAGGGCGGCGCACACCTCGTAGCCCGACATCCCGGGCATCATCACGTCCAGCAGTACCAGGTCGGGCTGCTCCTGGCGCGCCAGTTCGAGCGCGCGCGCGCCGTCCTTGGCGAACAGCAGGCGATAGTGGTCCTGCAGGATCTGGCGCAGCAGCTGCAGGTTGCTGGCTTCGTCGTCGACCGCGAGGATCAGCGGACGGGTATTCGGTTGGTTCATGCTGCGAATTCGCTGGATGCGGGGTCATGCGCCTCGTCGCCCAGCAGGCCGATGACGGCCTCCAGGTGGCCGAGGGCGAGGTCGAAGTCGAAGTCGGCGAGCGCCGACTGGACCTGGTTCACGCGGGTGGCGGCCGGATGCGCCGCCAGGGCCGCGGCCAGGCTGGCCATGGCGCCGTCGTTCAGGGCGCCGCGGCGCAGCGCCTCGAGCAGCACGCCGCCGGCGCGCCGCGCGCGCGCCAGGTCGACCTCGCTCCCTTGCGGCGCCAGGGCCGGCGCCGTCGCCACGGCGTTCAGCGCCGCCAGCGCCGCGTCCAGCGCAGTGGTCGCCGCCGCCAGCGTGTCGGCCACCCGGTGCGCGTCGGTCGGCACCGCATCGGCGGCCTGCTCGAGCGTGGCCAGGGCGTCCGCCAGCAGCTCGAAGCCGACATTGGCGGCCGCGCCGCGCACCTTGTGCGCCAGCATGCGCAGCTGCTGGCGCTCGCCGGCGGCGGCGTGCAGGCGCAGCGCCTGGTCCAGGCCGGCGTACTGGCGGGCAAAGTGCTCGAGCGCCTCGGCATAGGCGTCCTCGCGGTTGCTCCAGCGGTGCAGGCCGGCGCGCCGGTTCAGCACTTCGCGCGGCGCATTGGGCGCGCCCGGCACGTCCGGCGCGCTGGCCGGCAGGCCGAGCACGCGCGCGATCTCGTGCGACAGCGCGAACCAGTCCACCGGCTTGCTGGCGAAACCGTCCATGCCGGCGTCGATGCTGGCCTGGCGGTGTTCGGCCAGCACGCTGGCCGTCATCGCGATCACCGGCAGGCGCGGGCGTTCCTCCCGCGCCTCATGTGCCCGAATCGCGCGGGTGGCGGCCAGGCCGTCCATGACCGGCATCTGGAAGTCCAGCAGCACCAGGTCGAACTCGCCGCTGGCGCTGAGTTCGACCACGGCGGCGCCGTCGCGCACGGCGGTCATGGTGTGGCCGCGGCGGGTCATCAGGAGCTGCATCAGTTCCAGGTTCTGCGGCACGTCGTCGGCCACCAGCACGCGCAGCGGCGGCAGCACGGCGGCGCTGCGCACGCGCGGCGCCTGTTGCGCGAAGCGCGCCAGCACCAGCGGCACCCGCACATGGAAGGTGGTGCCGTGTCCGAGCTCGCTCTCGGCCCAGATCCGGCCGCCCATCAGCTCGACCAGCTGCTTGCTGATGGTGGTGCCCAGGCCCGTGCCGCCGAAGCGTCGCGTCATCGAGGCGTCGGCCTGGGTGAACGGGTCGAAGATGGCGGCCAGGCGCTCGGGCGCGATGCCGATCCCGGTATCGGTCACGGCGATGCAGAGCTGGTCGCCTTCGGCGCCGACCGTGAGCGTCACGCTGCCCGTGGCGGTGAACTTGATCGCGTTGTCCAGCAGGTTGGTCAGCACTTGGCGCATGCGCAGCTCGTCGCCGCGCAGGCCGGTCGGCAGCGCCGGATCGTACTGGATATCCAGGTGCAGGCCCTTGGCGCGCGCGTTCGCGGCCAGGGTCGAGGACAGTTCGTCGATCAGGGACAGCAGGTTGTAGTCGTCCTGCTCCAGCTCCACCGCGCCTTTTTCGAGCTTGGCGGTGTCGAGGATCTCGTTGAGCAGGCGCAGCAGGGCGCGGCCGGCGCTGCGGATGGTGTCCAGGTGGCGCCGCTGCTCCACGTCCAGCTCGCCGTCCAGCAGCACGTCGGTAAAGCCCAGGATCGAATTCATCGGGGTGCGGATCTCGTGGCTCATATTGGCCACGAAGGTCGCGCGCGCGGCGGCGGCCTGCTCGGCGGTTTCCTTGGCGGCTCGCAGCGCTTCTTCCATCTGGCGGCGCTCGGTGATGTCGAGGATCACGCCGTCCAGCCATTCGACGTCGCCGGCCGCGTCGCGCACCCCGGTGCCGTTTTCCCAGAGCCAGCGCACGCCGCCGTCGGCGTGCAGCAGCCGGTATTCCACCAGGTAGGGCCGGCCTTCGCGCAGCGCGGCGCCGATGTCCCTGGCCACCCGGATCCGGTCTTCGGCATGGATCAGGGCGCCGAACGTGCGCCGCGGCGGCTCGCTCACGAAATCGGCGGCCGGATAGCCGGTGACGCGCTCGACCGCATCGCTGATGAACACCATCGGCCAGTCGTCACTGAGCTTGCTGCGGTAGGAGACGCCGGGGATGTTCCCGATCAGGGAACGGAACTGCTGCTCGCTGTCGCGCAGCGCCCCTTCCATGGCGCGCCGCTCGCTGATGTCGGTGACGAAGCAGACGAACAGGTCTTGCCCGTCCAGCCGCGCGTGGCCGAGCGCGCCGCGCACCGGCACCAGGCTGCCGTCCTTGCGCAGGCCGAAGGTTTCGGTGCTGGTGTTGACGCCTTCCAGGTTGCCCTTGGCCAGGACGTGCAGCAGGCCATGCCTGGCGGTGCGGTCGGCTTCTTGGAGAATCAAGCCGATATGGCGGCCGACGATCTCGTCGCGCTGCCAGCCGAAGATGCGTTCGGCCGAGGCGTTGAATTCGGTGACGGTGCCGTCGCGCCCGACCGTGATCACGCCGTCGACGGTGGTGGTGAGCAGCGCGCGCATCCAGGCTTCGCTGCGCGTAAGGCCCAGGTACAGCTCGCGGTAGCGCAGCAGGCCGTTGGCGGCCACCACGCCCAGCGACAGCGCCACCGTGATGACCGTGATCGACAGCGCCATGAAATCGCTGTTCGAATCGTCCAGGCCCAGCGGATCGACTTCGCCGGCGAAGCGCGCTGCCGCCATGCCGGTGTAGTGCATGCCGGCGATGGCGCAGCCCATCACCACCGCCGCGATCAGCAGGCGGCGCGCATCGGTCATCGACTTGAAGCGCGACAGGCCGTGGCGCACGCCCAGGGCCAGCGTGGCCAGCACCACCGCGACCACGATCGACAGCGCGAACATGGCCGGATCGTAGTAGAGGTCGAGGCGCATGCGCATGCCGGCCATGCCGGCATAGTGCATGGCGCCGATGCCGGCCCCGACCAGCACCCCGCCCACCAGCAGGTGCGCCAGGCGCAGCTGGGGGCGCGAGATCAGGTGCAGCGCGATCCAGGACGCGCCGATGCTGGGCAGCGCCGACAGCAGGGTGATGCCGTGGTCGTAATGGACCGGCGTGCACAGGTTGAAGGCGAGCATGCCGATGAAGTGCATCGACCACACGCCGGCGCCGAGCGCCAGGCTGGCGGTGCCGAGCACGATGGCGCGGTGGGCGGGATTGGCGCTGGCGCGACCCGTGATCTGCAAGCCCATCCAGGAAGAAAAGATCGCGACCAGCACCGACAGCACGACCAGGCGCGGCTCATGGACACCATAGGCCAGCATGGACGGATCAGTGGGGGCGTTAAATATTTGCAACATGTATTCGTGGATGGTGGTAACGGGCAAACATCTTTCCGTAAGGCATGATCACGAAGTATGGCATTTCCCATGCTGAAAATGTTGTTGTGCACAGGAATGAACAGACGATTGGCGCCATTGTGTAGCGCCTGAGCGACCATTTTGTGCAGTTCTTGTTCAATAACTATGGTCGGCTCGTAGAGGGAACCGCGGGGAACCGCGGGAAACTGACGGGACGGCACGCCCGGCGAACCGGGCGTGCCTGCGCCGTCTACGGGGCGGCGTCGGCCGGGCGCGGCGGCAGCGTCGCCTCGAAGCTGGCTGGCGGCAAGCCCTGGCACCAGCGGCGCCACATCAGGCGCAGCGCGTGTTCGATGCCGTCGGCGACCCGGGTCACCGAGTCCGACGTGGGCAGCGCATAACGTTCGCGCAGCGTGGCGCGCACCGCCGCCAGCGCCGCCAGGTCGCCGCAGACGGCCACGCCCTTGGCGACGAAATCGTCGACGTCGTGCGCGGCAAACTGCTGCAACCCGCAATGCTCGAGGAAGCAGGCGGTTTGGCGTCCCGTCACGGTGCCTGCGTCCAGGGTCAGGGTGGGCACGCCCATCCAGCCGGCGTGCATGGTCGTGGTGCCGCCCGTGTACGGGAAGGTGTCGAGGCACACGTCGACCTGCTGGTGCAGCTTCAGGTAGTCGTGCAGCCCGGTGCGGCCATGAAAGTCGACCCGGTGCGCGGCGATGCCTTCGTGGTCGAGCCAGGCGCGCAGCTGGGCATGGTCGTGCTGTTGCGGCATGCCGGCTACCAGCAGCCGCGCATCGGGCAGCGCGCGCAGCAGCCGGCCCCAGGCCTTGACCACTTCGCCGTTGAACTTGCTGAGACGGTTGAAGCTGCCGAACGTGACGTAGCCGTTGGCCAGGGCGGGCAGCGGGCCGACCTCGGGCGCGCTGGTCACCGGCTCGAAGGGGATCGACAGCGGCAAATGCACCAGCTTCTCCGAAAACAGATGGTCGAAGCGCCCGGACGGCAGGAACTTGGGGACGGCCAGGTAGTAATCCATCGTCGCCAGGCCGGTGGTGCCGGGATAGCCGATCCAGGTCGCCTGGACCGGCGCCAGCCGGCGCGCGAACGCGGGCAGCCGGTTGAAGGCGGAGTGGCCCGACAGATCGATCAGGATGTCGATGCCGTCGGCCCGCACCAGCCGCTCCAGTTCATCGTCGTCGAGCGCGGCGACGTCGCGCCAATGGGGCAGGTGGCCACGCAGGCGCTCGGTGACCGGGTCATGCAAGGCATGGTTGTAGTAGGCATGCAGTGTCAGCCCGGGACGCTTCCCGAGGCGCTCGAAGACCGGTTCGATGAAGGAGGCGACCGCGTGGTTGCGCAGGTCGCCCGACACGAAGCCGATGTGCAGGCGCCGTTCCGGCTCCGGCGTGTTGTCCCACGGCGCGGGCGGCGCGGTCCGCTGCGCGACCAGCCTGCCGTACTGCAGATGTTCGGCGAACAGTGCTTCCGGCGTGAGTCCGGGCATTTCGGTCAGGCAGAACAGCATATTGCTGTGGGCATCGGTATGCTCCGGGTTGCGCTCCAACAAGTCGCGATAGATGGCCACCGCGTCGGCCGGCCGGCCCTGGGTCTGCAGGATCAGCGCGAGCGTGATGCCGGCTTTCTCGTGATGCGGGTCGAGCGCCAGCGCCGCGTCGATGCTGGCTTGCGCTTCGGCCAGCCGTCCCAGCTCGGCCAGGGTGATGGCCAGGTGGTTGTGGGCATCGGCGTTCGCCGGCTGCAGCGCGAGGGCGCGCCGCAGCACGTTTTCCGATTCGTCCAGCCGGTTGGCGCGCATCAGGAGCATGCCCAGGTTGCTGAGCGTCTCGGCATCGTCGGAGTCGAACCTGGCCGACATGGCCATCGCATTCAGGGCCGCTTGCGCATCGCCGCGCCGGTGATAGATGCCACCCAATAGTTTCCAGCCGAAAGCGTGTTGGGGGAAACGCTCGACGAGCGCGCGCGCGGCGTGCTCCGCTTCCTCGTTGCGTCCCTGGGCGAACAGAACGGCGGCGCTGTCGATCTCGGCGCCGTCGGGCGCGCCCGACGTGGCCAGCTGGCGCTCGATGTCGTCGATCGCCGGGCCTTGCAGGCCGTGGGTGCGGCCGAGCTGGAGCAGCTCGGCAGCGGCGGCGAACTGGCGCGCCTCGATCAGGGCGGCGAGGTAGGCCAGCCAATGGGCCTGCTGGCCGGGGTCGGCCTCCAGCGCGGCGGCAAAATGCGGGATCGCCGCCTCGGCATCCCCGGCGCGGCCGGCCAGCACGCCCAGGGCGTGGTGGGCGCCGGCGTGGCCGGGCTGGAGGTCGAGTATCGCCTGGTACAGCGCGAGCGCCTGGTCGAGGTTGCCCGCCTCGGTTTCGTGGTGTGCGGCCTGCATGGCCTGGTCGACGATCTGGCGGACGTCGGCGCTGGGGGGGAGCGTGCTCATGCCGCTACATTAGGGGATGAGGAGGGCGAGGGTCAAGGAGAGGGGATGGGCGGCACTCCGCGCTACTGGCGGGCTGGATAACAAAAAACCCGCTGGTCCGGTGAAGGATGCGGGTTTCAAGCTTTGCTGGGCTGGTGCTCGGACCGGAATCGAACTCCCCTATGAAACATAAGCGTAAGCGTCAAAAGTACCAACATAAATACCAACAAAAACCTATCTGTATTGCACTTCCTGCATGTCGGCACATACATGCGATCAAACGACCTGCGCTCATGCTACCGGCAGCCCGGGGTATCATGGGCAATGACTGAACGCAAAGGCGTACTAGCCGCTACCTTGGCCACGTCTTAATTCTGCTACCCATCAAGCTCATCAACCGGTCCCCGGTCCCTTTGGCTGATCGATATGACCACTACAGGCCGTAGCTGCAACCCGTCATGAGGCAATATTTCAAAAAATGAATTGAAAGGAATGCAATTACAGGTAACCCCTGACCGACCTTTCAATATTTCATAAAAGCAATTATGCCTGAGACAGTCTTGATACTTGCGTCCTCTAGGAAACCAGGAGGTCGGTGCGTTGCTGGAAAGATATTGGGAACGAACCAGTGGGTTCGCCCGGTTCTTCTCTACTACGGCCCTCTCTACTGTATTGTTCGGCTCATCGAATAGTGGTAGCTGGTAGCTATCTGGTAGCTTAAAGCAGGCCGGGGCAACCCGGCTTTTTTCTCGAAGGCCGCCTGCAGACCCGCAAGTACACCGACAAGGACAACATCGAGAGCTACGCCACCGACATCATCGCTGAAAACATGCAGATGCTGGGTGGCCACAAGGCAATCTAGTCAAGATCGAAGAGCAGGACCGGAAGACCTTCGACTACATAGTCGCCGTCTTTGCCGACTTCAGCCATTACTTCCTGAGCGTACTTGGAGCTGTCGCGATCTTGGATAGAAAGACGCGTTTATAGAGTGGAAAACGACCTTTTCGGAGATCCCGAAGGACAAAATTACAACACAATTTGTACCTACGCCTAGGCGCAAACTTAGGTCTTAGTCGACCTCGGGCTGTGGATAACAGTTTTTGTCGGCCTCATAATAAGGGTGCCCGACACACAGAAGGGGTAGTTCGGAGGTTTAGAGTCGGGTAGCGTGATAGAGCTGGATATAGCTCTTGAAGCGAAGTGACCGAGGGTTCGCGGCCCACGGTCCCTTATTTACTAACTGCAGTCAGCGTCACCCATATAAAGGACCCACGCTATGACCATTATCGTCAAAAACCAGCGAGGAAGCATTGTTCTTCGCATAGATCGTCGCATTGTTGTTCCATTGATAACTTTATGCTTAGCTGCATTCTACAAGGGACTCCCCCTGTAAAGTAAGTGTCCCGCGCTAATCCTTAGTACCGCCAAAACCTCGTGAGGACTATGAATGCGGCCGATCAGAAAATCATTGACCTCCTGATGGCCGTATTGGACAAGCTGGAGGAGAAGATCGAGGATTGCATAGGTCCTGCCTCACTCCCGCTTGAGGATCAGCTATGGGACACAACCGATGTGGCGATTCACCCAAGTCTTCCGCATGGGGTAGTGTTTGAAGGCACAACGTAGCGCAACAAAAAACCCGCGCTCTCTATGAGAAACGCGGGTTTTGCTGTTCAGTGGTACATGTTGCTACAAGGTAATGGTGCCTCCGGCCGGAATCGAACCGGCACGCCTTACGGCGCTTGATTTTGAGTCAAGTGCGTCTACCAATTCCGCCACAGAGGCCCAATAGCAGGGGCGCATCTTAGCACATGGCGCGCGCAACTGACCAGTGTGCGCAAGCAATTAGCACAACTCGGCATCAGGTCGCCCCTGCACGAGGCGCCAGGCGAGCACCGGCGCCGGCCGCTCAGCGCGCGATCCGGTGCTGCAACAGCCGCAAGCTTCCCACCGGTCCGACGATCTCCAGCACGTGCTCGCGCACCGCGACATTGATCGCGCCTTCTTGTCCGCGCAGCCAGGGGCGCGGACGGAAGTAGCGGATGCTGGTGCTGTCGGTGGCGGTGCGCCGGTAGCCCAGCGCGCCGAGCGCTTCGTCGAGCGTGCTGATCATGTAGTGGGCGTCGAAGCGGGTGCGCATCTCGAAGCGGCCAGGCCCGAGCATATATACCGGCAACAGGCCGCCCACGATGGCCGGCAATACCAGGTAGGGCAGCGGCGTGTCGGGGTCGATCACATGCATCACCAGCACCAGCAGCGGCAGGCCGCCCAGCATGGTCAGCGCCCAGGGCAGGGACTGGCGCCAGGTGTCGATGCGCCGCAGAAATCCGGGTCGCTCCCGGACACGCACGATTTCTGAAAACGTTACACTCTTCATGGTGATCTCTCCTCACAGCATTCTGTGCAACGGTCCTTGTCTTGCTACTATCCAACTAGCGCAACAACCATTTAGCCTGGGCATTCAGTCGTGTCGATTCGATTGTGACGAGCGGTCCGGGCTAGTGTTTGACTCCGCGCAAACACGCATCCTTTGCAGTCAGGTTCTCATATTGGCAACACTCGCCGCGCACAGGTGAAGTTCATTGCCCGCAACCCTTATAAGTGAACAAGCCGCATCATCGTGCGGCTTGTCGAGGTGCATGTTTTACCGGGTGCGGCGGAACAGCCTGAAGCGCTCGTCGCGGTCGGAGGCGCGCCGGCCTTCCCACAGCGGGACCGTGTTGCGCACGCCCCATTTGCGCAGCAGTGCGCGGTCGTTACGGTTGCGCAGGCTGTCCTGCAGCAGCACGTAGTTGCACGTGCCGCCGGCCAGGCTAACGAAGGGCAGGCGGCCGTAATAGGCCAGCGAGGCGCGCTGGGCCGGGCCGACATTGGTTTCGATGCAGTCGGTGTCGGCCGGCAGGCGCGCCGCGATCTGCTGGGCCACGCCGGCGTAGCTCTTGCTGTAGTTCAGGTCCGGCAGGAACAGGGTCATCAACAGCACCCACAGCAGGATCAGGCCGCCGGACGACAGCACCACCGCGCGCCACAGCACCGCCGGCTGGCGCGACAGGCGCCAGTGCACCAGCATCACCCAGCCCACGCTGGCGGCGGCCGCCACGGTGAAGGTGACGATGCCGATTTCCGGCGTGAAGCCGGGCACCAGCTTGAGCGCGTTCTTGGCCAGCTGGGCCGGCCAGCCGGTCAGCTTGGCGATCCAGAACAGCCAGATGGCGGCGCCCAGCATGGTCAGCACCATCACCGAGAACCAGTCGATGGCGTTGATCGCGCCGCGCTTCATGGTCGGCAGGCCGAAGGCGGCCATCAGGGCCAGCGGCGGCAGCATCTTGAGGAAGTCGCTGTTCTCGGGCACCGGGTCGCACAGCAGCTGCAGCACCAGGGCCAGGAAGAAGAACACCGGCAGCACGATGTGCAGCATCTGCTGCTGGCGGCGCCAGGCCCAGACCGCCCAGATCGCGAACGGCCAGGCCGGCCAGAAGAACCAGACCCCGATGCGGAAGAAGGTCTTCACCGCAACCCAGCCAGGCACGCCGAACTGGGCCCCGTTCCAGGCCAGCCAGTCGGCCACCGGCGGCAGGCCATACGGCTGCATGACGATGGCGGGCAGGACCCACACCAGAGTCAGGCCGAAGCCGACGCCGGCCGCCACCAGCAGGTGGCGCAGCGCCTGGCCGGCAGGCATGTCGAGGTAGCGGGTGCAGGCGAACAGGGCCACGATCAGCACCAGCGGCGGCAGGAAGCCCTGGGTCAGCGTCAGGGCGCCCAGGGCGAGGCCGACCAGCACCGCGTTGCGGGTGCTGGTGTGCTCGACGTAGCGCACGGCGCGGTACAGGAAATAAGCCAGCAGCGCGCCCTGCAGGGTGGCGGCCAGGGTCAGGTGGCTTTGCAGCAGCAGGCCCAGGCTGCCGAGGTAGATCAGGACGGCGGTGTCGCCCAGCGTGCGGCCATAATCGTTGGGCTCGGGCTGGCCGCCGAAGGCCAGGCGCAGCGGCTGCGCCTCGGCGCGTCGGCCAAGGTGGAAGGCGGTGTACCACAGCGATGTCGTGCCCAGCACGAAGATGGCGATGGTCGAGACGCGCGCGGCCAACACGTCGCCCAGGATCCAGCCGAACAGCTTGATGCAGATGGCGCCCAGCCAGAAGGCCAGCGGCCCCTCGTCGACGCTGGCCAGGCCGGCGATGTTCGGGTACAGCCAGTCATCCAGGCCGCCATGCGCCATGGTCCACATGATGCCGAAGCTGCCCGCGTCTTCCTTCCACAAATCGCGGCCGATAATGCCGGGCAGGATATACAGCATGCCCAGCGCGAGCAGGGCCCAGCGGGGCAGCGCCAGAGTGGCGGCGGCGGGAAGACGGACTGGTTTCATCGGTAAATCAGGTGGATGGAATAACTGCGTAGTATAGCTGCGAAAAAAAAGAAGCCGCGGAGGCGGCTTCTTCGGCGAAGCCCGTGGGCTTCGAAGATTCTACTGCGGCAATTAGCCGTTGGCGACCGAGGTCTTCGAGCCGACTGCACCGAACTTCTGGCGGAACTTCTCGACGCGGCCAGCGGTGTCGACGATCTTGTGCTTGCCGGTGAAGAACGGGTGCGACTCAGCGGACACCTCGATCTTGACCAGTGGGTATTCTTTGCCTTCGTGGGTGATCTTTTCGCGGGTGTTGATGGTCGAACGGGTCACGAATTTGAAGTCGCACGACAGGTCGTGGAACACGACTTCACGGTAATCTGGATGGGTATCGGTCTTCATGGTTCTGCTTTCTATTGAGTTGGTAGCCAAACAGCACTTCGTCGGTCGCACAGCTTCTTGACCCGATTGCCGATCACTTGCCAGGGGTTGGACTGAACCGGCGATTATAAAGCGGTTTTTCGCACCAGGCAAACACTACGCATTCATTGTCGGCCTATGAACGTCGTTCCCGCGAAGGCGGGAACCCAAGTGTGCATGCGTCGTGGTGATGTTTAACCTGACCTGTAGCGCGAAGGCCTTGGGGCGGGAACGACGTGCGAGCGATATCGGTGAGATGGCCTTGGCAATGCTCACACAACAAAAAAGCGGCCCGCAGGCCGCTTTCGCGCGATTGTCGCAGGCGGATCAGCCGCCGCGGCGCATCATGTCGAAGAACTCGACATTGTTCTTGGTCGCGCGCATCTTGTCGAGGATGAACTCCATCGCCTCGATCTCGTCCATCGAGTACAGCAGCTTGCGCAGGATCCAGATCTTCTGCAGCTGGTCGGGCTTGATCAGCAGCTCTTCGCGGCGGGTGCCCGATTTGTTCAGGTTGATCGCCGGATAGACGCGCTTCTCGGCCAGGCGGCGTTCCAGGTGCACTTCCATATTGCCGGTGCCCTTGAATTCTTCGTAGATCACGTCGTCCATGCGCGAGCCGGTCTCGATCAGCGCGGTCGCGACGATGGTCAGCGAGCCGCCTTCCTCGACGTTACGGGCGGCGCCGAAGAAGCGCTTCGGACGCTGCAGCGCGTTGGCGTCGACGCCGCCGGTCAGCACCTTGCCCGAGGCCGGGATCACGGTGTTGTAGGCGCGCGCCAGGCGGGTGATCGAGTCCAGCAGGATGACCACGTCCTTCTTCATTTCGACCAGGCGCTTGGCTTTCTCGAGCACCATCTCGGCGACCTGCACGTGGCGGGTGGCCGGTTCGTCGAAGGTCGAGGCGACGACTTCGCCGCGCACCGAACGCTGCATCTCGGTCACTTCTTCGGGACGCTCGTCGATCAACAGCACGATCAGGGTCACGTCGGGGTGGTTCGCGGTGATCGCATGCGCGATGTGCTGCAGCATGACCGATTTGCCGGACTTGGGCGAGGCCACCAGCAGGCCGCGCTGGCCCTTGCCGATCGGCGAGATCAGGTCGACGATGCGGCCGGTGATGTTCTCGGCGCCGTTCATGTCGCGCTCCAGGCGCAGCGGCTCGTTCGGGTGCAGCGGAGTCAGGTTCTCGAACAGGATGCGGTGCTTCGAGGCTTCCGGCGATTCGCCGTTGACCTTGTCGACTTTGACCAGGGCGAAATAGCGCTCGCCGTCCTTCGGCGTACGTACTTCGCCTTCGATCGAGTCACCCGTATGCAAGTTGAAACGACGGATCTGCGACGGCGAGATATAAATGTCGTCGGTCGAAGCCATGTAGCTCGCGTCCGGCGAGCGCAGGAAGCCGAAACCGTCCGGCAAGACCTCAAGGGCGCCGTCGCCGAAGATCTGTTCGCCCTGTTTCGCGCGCTTCTTCAGGATCGCGAACATCAGTTCCTGTTTGCGCAGGCGGGCTGCGTTGTCGATGTCGAGGCCGATTGCCATTTCCAGCAGCGCGGAAACGTGCATCGCCTTCAGTTCAGATAAATGCATGTGTGTGGGTGACCCGTGACGGGTGAATGTGGTAGGGGAGGGAACTGCGTGGGTTAATCAAGGCGGGAGGGTGACTCCCGGCCAAAACTGGCGACTGCGCGGGCGCGCCGTCACCGTTATATTACTTGGATCAGATGTTGCTGTCGATGAAAGCGGTCAGCGGACCCTTGGCGACGGCGCCGACTTTCTGGGCTGCGACCTGGCCGTTCTTGAACAGGATCAGGGTCGGGATGCCACGGATGCCGAACTGGGCCGGTACGGCCTGGTTCGCGTCGACGTCCATCTTGGCGATCGTGATCTTGCCAGCGTATTCCTTGGCCACTTCTTCCAGGATTGGGGCAATCATCTTGCAAGGGCCGCACCACTCGGCCCAGAAATCGACCAGCACCGGCTGCTCGGATTTGAGCACGTCGGCTTCGAAGGATGCATCGCTGATGTGTTTGATGTTTTCGCTCATGGTTTCCTCAATGTGAGGTAAGAATCGTTATTAACGCCTTGAGACAAGTCATGCGGGGAGTCTCAACCGGCTACCGTGTGTACTGCCTTGCCAATATTGCTGCTACACAATGGTGGAGGCACTGTGTGCGAATTTCAATATTGGAAGAACGGCTAGAGGGTGTCAGGCGGGGAATGAGGCGAATAATACCCCATTTTTTTAAAAAGTGTTCAGGGCTTTGTACAAAATCTCAACACGCCAGCGCATCACGCAATTGTGCGGGCGTGAGCGGCTTGCGAAACGCGCCCACCACGCGCAGGCCGAGCGCGCGCGCCAGACCGGCGGCGGCCTCGCGCACTCCGTCCTCGAGGGCCGACAACAGGATCACCTTGCCGGCGTAGCCATGGCTGGCCGCGGCCTGCAGGAACTCGATGCCGTCCATCTCGGGCAGCACCAGGTCGCAGATCAGGACGTCGGGCATGGCGTCGCCAAGCCGGGCCAGGGCCTGGCGCGCATCGACTTCGAGGATGATCTCGCACGGGCCGCACGCCGCCAGCATCTCGCGCATCACCTCCAGCAGCAGCTGGTCGTCGTCGAGCACCAGCACGCGCGGTTGCGCGCAGGGCGAGGCGGCGGCGACGGGAGGCAGGTGCGACGTCAAGTACTCACCCGCAAATAAACGTGTTGTTGGCTGCCAGAATTCACATTCGTTCCCGGTTGAGTACTTGGCTGACATGGGTAAATCGGATCCACGGCCATTATCGCGAAAAACTGGCAAGCCGGGTTGTCCGATTCCGTCATGATTGATCAGACGCTGCCGGTGAAGCGCGCCAGATGTCCCGGATGCCACATGGTGGCCACCGACGCCACGCGGCCGGCCGAGGTGGTGCGCCGGTGCAGCACCAGGCACGGGGCGCCGGCCTCGATCGCCAGCAGGCGCGCCTCGTCCGCCGGCGCCGGCTGGGCCTCGATCGTATAGGTGGCCCCCTGCAGCGGCGCGGTCGCCATCAGGTGCTCGTTGGGCGTGATGCGGGAAAAATCCTGCTCCAGGTAGGCCGGGGCGCAGGCCGGGTTGACCCAGCGGTCTTCGAGCTGGACCGGCGCCTCGTTCTCGAAGTGGATGATCAGCGAGTGAAACAGGGTGGCGCCCGGCTCCAGCTCGAACTCGGCGGCCAGGGTGTCGTCGGCGCTTCTGGCCTCCAGCGCCAGCACGCGGCTGGCGTGCAGCTTGCCGCGCGCGCGGATCTCGTCGGCGATGTTGCGGATCTCGACCAGGGTGCCCTGGTACTTCTGGGGGGCGACGTAGGTGCCCGAGCCCTGGCGCCGCACCAGCACCTGCTCGGCCGTGAGTTCGCGCACGGCGCGGTTGACGGTCATGCGCGAGACGCCGAACTGGCGCACCAGCGCCTGCTCCGACGGCACCAGCTCGCCTTCCTTCCAGCGTCCGGAGGCGATTTCGCCAACCAGGTAATCCTTGATCTGCTGGAAAATGGGCGACTTTTCCTGCATGCTGTCTTGCGCGATCTGTGCTTCCAACTCAATCTCCGAATGCCTGGCCTCCGGGGCCACGCCCGATTCTAGCATCGGGGATTCGAAAGCAAGACCCGGAGTGCGGGGCGCCGGCGCAGGGCCCAGGATGGCGCTACCGACGAAGGAGCACGGCCATGACGACAGCCTTGAAACACCACGACAGCAAGCCGAACGACCACCAGGACGACGACGACGCGCGCTGGGATGCCGTGCGGCGCCGCGACGCCGCCGCCGACGGCCGTTTCTTTTATTCGGTGCGCACCACCGGCGTGTATTGCCGGCCCTCGTGCCCGTCGCGTGCCGCCCGCCGCGCCAACGTCGCCTTCCACGCCAGCAGCCAGGCGGCCGAGGCGGCGGGCTTCCGGCCCTGCCTGCGCTGCACGCCGCACCTGCCGCCGCTGGCCGAGCGCCAGGCGGACGCGGTGGCGCGCGCCTGCCGCCTGATCGAGGAGTCGAGCGACGAACCGGACCTCGACACGCTGGCCCAGGCCGCCGGCATGAGCCGCTTCCACTTCCACCGCGTGTTCAAGGCCCAAACCGGGATCACGCCCAAGGCCTATGCGGCGGCCCGGCGCGGCGCCCGGGTGCGCCAGGAACTGGCGCGCGGCGCCTCGGTCACCGACGCCCTGTACGGCGCCGGCTATGGCTCCAGCGGGCGCTTCTATGCGGCGTCGAGCGAGGTGCTGGGCATGGCGCCGTCGAACTACCGCGCCGGCGGGCGCGGCGAAACGATCCGCTTCGCCGTGGCCGAATGTTCGCTGGGCGCCATCCTGGTCGCGGCCACCGGGCGTGGCATCTGCGCGATCCTGATCGGCGACCAGCCGGAGCCGCTCGTGCAAGACCTGCAGGCGCGCTTTCCCAGGGCCGAGCTGCGCGGCGCGGAACAAGGCTTCGAGCGCACCGTGGCGCTGGTGATCGGCCTGGTCGAGCAGCCGCGCATCGGCCTCGACCTGCCGCTCGACGTGCGCGGCACCGCCTTCCAGCAGCGCGTGTGGCAGGCCCTGCGCGCGATTGCCCCGGGCCACACCGTGACCTACGCCGAACTGGCCGAACGGGTCGGCCTGGCCGGTGGCGCGCGCGCCGTGGCCGGGGCCTGCGCCGCCAATCCGGTGGCGGTGGCGATTCCCTGCCACCGCGTGGTGCGCACCGGCGGCGCGCTGTCCGGCTATCGCTGGGGCATCGAGCGCAAGCGCGCGCTGCTCGAGCGCGAGGCGAAAGCATGAGCACGGCGGGCACGATCGATTGGGATGATGTCGGCGTCCAGCTCGACGACGCCGGCTGCGCGGTGATTCCGGGCCTGCTCGATGCGCGCCACTGCGCGCGCTTCATTGCCGCCTACGACGAACCGCAGCGCTTTCGCAGCCGGGTGGTGATGGAGCGCCACGGCTTCGGGCGCGGCGAATACCAGTATTTCGGGTATCCGCTGCCGGAGCCGCTGGCCCTGCTTCGCGCCACCCTGTATCCGCCGCTGGCGCGCATCGCCAACCGCTGGCAGGCCGCGCTCGGGCTGGACGTGCGCTTCCCGGGCGAGCATGCCGACTTCCTCGCGCAATGCCACGCGGCCGGCCAGCTGCGCCCGACGCCGCTGCTGCTGCGCTACCGCGCGGGTGACTACAACTGCCTGCACCAGGACCTGTATGGCGAGCAGGTGTTCCCGTTGCAGGTGGCGGTGCTGCTGTCGCGTCCCGGCGAGGATTTCGCAGGCGGCGAATTCGTGCTTACCGAGCAGCGGCCGCGCATGCAGTCGCGCGCCGAAGTCGTGAGCCTCGATCAGGGCGACGCCGTCGTCTTCGCCGTCAATCAGCGGCCGGTGCAGGGAACGCGTGGCGTCTACCGGGTGTCGATGCGGCATGGCGTGAGCCGGGTGCGGCGAGGGCTGCGCCATACCCTGGGCATCATCTTCCACGACGCGACCTGAAGAGCCGCCGCCCTCATGCAGTACACTCTCCACACCGTGCCCACGAAGCGCGGAAACACATCTATCGGAGAGAAGAAAAGCATGCGCGCGCGCCAGTCACCCCTGCAGTGTTCCCTGAAGTGCTCCCTATTCGTCCTGGCTGCCCTCGGCAGCCTGTCGGCACATGCCGCCACCCTGGTCGACAACGCCAACGGCTATACCCTGAACGGGAAGGGTGAGCTGGTCCGGTTCACGGCGCTCGCCTTCGACGACAAGGGCCGCATCGTCGCCGTCGGGGGCGGCGCCGACGTCGCCGCCAGGGCGCCGAACGCCAGGCGCATCGACATGGGGGGGCGCACCCTGCTGCCGGGCCTGATCGACGCCCACGGCCACGTGTTCGGCCTGGGCCAGCAACTGACCCAGCTCGACCTGTTCCGCAGCACCTCGCTCGACGGCGCCCTGGCGTCGATCGGCGACTATGCGCGCGCCAATCCCGGCCACCAATGGATCCGCGGCCGCGGCTGGAACCAGGAAAACTGGAAGCTGGGCCGCTTCCCGACCGCGAAGGAACTCGACGGCGTTATCAAAGACCGCCCGGTATGGCTGGAGCGCGTCGACGGCCATGCCGGCTGGACCAATAGCCGCGGGCTGGCGCTGGCCGGCATCACCAGATCGACCCCGGACCCGGTCGGCGGCAGGATCGTGCGCGACGCCAATGGCGAGGCGACCGGCGTGCTGGTCGACACCGCCCAGGAATTGCTGACGAAGGTGCTGCCGCAGCAGACCGAGGCCGAGGGACGCGTCATGCTCGACCGCGCACTCGGTGAACTGGCGCGCGTGGGACTGACCAGCGTGCACGACGCCGGCGTCGACGTGGCCCAGGACCGCCTGTACCGCGCCTATGCCGACGACGGCAAGCTGACCACCCGCGTGTACGGCATGATCGCCGGCACCGACAAGGACTTCGACCAGCTGGCGATGAAAGGTCCGCTGAAGGACTACGGCAACGGCATGTATGCGCTGCGCGCCGTCAAGCTGTATTCGGACGGCGCCCTGGGCAGCCACGGCGCGGCCCTGATCAAGCCGTACAGCGACGAACCGCACTCGCACGGCCTGCTGTTCTACAAGGCCGCGCAGATGGACGCCATGATGGCCAAGGCCATGCGCAAGGGCTACCAGGTCAACGTCCATGCGATCGGCGACGCCGGCAACAAGCAGATCCTCGACATCTACCGGAAGGAGCTGGCTGCCACCAGGAGCGGCAAGGGCGGCGAAAACCCGCGCCACCGCATCGAGCACGCCCAGGTCGTGACGCCTGCCGACATCCCGCGCTTCAAGACGCTGGGCATCATCCCGTCGATGCAGCCGACCCACGCGACGTCGGACAAGAACATGGCCGAAACCCGCATCGGACCCGATCGCATCAAGGGCGCCTACGCCTGGCGCAGCTTCCTGCACCAGGGCTCGCGCATCGCCTGCGGTTCGGACTTCCCGGTCGAGTCGCCGAACCCGTTCTTCGGCATCCACGCCGCCGTCACGCGCCAGGACGCGCAAGGAGAGCCGGTGGCCGGCTGGTATCCGAACCAGGCGATGTCGCTCAAGGAAGCCTTCCGCTGCTTCACGCTGGATGCCGCGTATGCCGGGCACCAGGAAAAAGACCTGGGTTCGCTGGAGCCGGGCAAGCAGGCCGACTTCATCGTGATCGACCAGGACCTGTTCCGCATGCCGACCTACGACATCCACAAGACTGGCGTGCTGGAAACCTGGGTGGCAGGGCGCCAGGTATTCAAGAAATGAGTCGTAGGGTCGGCGGGTTTCCCGCCGACGCGGCGATGGTTGGCAGCGCGGTCATCCGGCACGATAGCGAAGCCGATAAATGCGTTGACTTGGTTGTATAGACAACTTAGACTTCAGAGCAGCTTTGCGGCGCGCGAGGGTAGTGCGCGCCGTATCCCCGACCGAAGGAGCCGCCATGACCACCGATTCGCCCCGCCTCGACGCAGCTGATCCAGACCCCCGTTTCGACCCTGCGCGCATCATCCAGGCCCCGCGCGGCAGCCAGCTCAGCTGCAAGAGCTGGCTGACCGAAGCCGCCTACCGCATGATCCAGAACAACCTCGACGCCGAGGTCGCGGAAAACCCGCAGCGCCTGGTGGTCTATGGCGGCATCGGCCGCGCCGCCCGCAACTGGGCGTGCTATGACCAGATCCTGGCCTCGCTGCGCACGCTCGAGGACGACCAGACCCTCCTGATCCAGTCCGGCAAGCCGGTCGGCGTGTTCCAGACCCACCCGGATGCGCCGCGCGTGCTGCTGGCGAACTCGAACCTGGTGCCGAAATGGGCCGACTGGGAACACTTCAACGAACTCGATCGCAAGGGCCTGTTCATGTACGGCCAGATGACGGCCGGCAGCTGGATCTACATCGGCACCCAGGGCATCGTGCAGGGCACCTATGAAACCTTCGCCGAGGCCGGCCGCCAGCACTTCGGCGGCGACATGGCAGGTCGCTGGGTGCTGACCGCGGGCCTGGGCGGCATGGGCGGCGCCCAGCCGCTGGCGGCGACCTTCGCCGGCGCCGTCTCGCTGACGGTCGAATGCCAGCAGAGCAGCATCGACTTCCGCCTGCGCACCCGCTACCTGGACCGGCAGGCGCGCGACATCGACGAGGCGCTCGCCATGGTGCGCCGACACAAGGACGCGCGCGAGGCGGTCTCGATCGGCCTCCTCGGCAATGCGGCCGAGGTGCTGCCGGAGCTGGTGCGCCGCGCGCAGGAGGGCGGCCTGGTGCCCGACCTCGTCACCGACCAGACCTCGGCCCACGACCTGGTCAACGGCTACCTGCCGATCGGCTGGAGCGTGGAAGCGTGGAAGGCGGCGCAGCAGGACCCGGGCCAGCACGCGCGCCTGCGCAAAGAAGCGGCGCGCTCCTGCGCCGTGCACGTGCGCGCGATCCTCGACTTCAAGGCCATGGGCGCCCATGCCGTCGACTACGGCAACAATATCCGCCAGGTGGCCAAGGACGAGGGCGTGCAGGACGCCTTCGACTTTCCGGGCTTCGTGCCGGCCTATATCCGGCCGCAGTTCTGCGAGGGCCGCGGGCCGTTTCGCTGGGTGGCGCTGTCGGGCGACCCGGAAGACATCCATAAAACCGACGCGAAAATCAAGGAACTGTTCCCGCACGACGCGCGGGTGCACCGCTGGCTCGACATGGCGCGCGACCGGATCGCCTTCCAGGGCCTGCCGGCGCGCATCTGCTGGCTGGGCCTGGGCGAGCGCCACCTGGCCGGCCTGGCCTTCAACGAGATGGTGCGCACGGGCGAACTGAAGGCGCCGGTGGTGATCGGCCGCGACCACCTCGACACCGGCTCGGTGGCCAGCCCGAATCGCGAGACCGAGGCCATGCGCGACGGCACCGATGCCGTCTCGGACTGGCCGCTGCTGAACGCCCTGCTGAACACGGCCGGCGGCGCCACCTGGGTCTCGCTGCACCATGGCGGCGGCGTGGGCATGGGTTACTCGCAGCATTCCGGCATGGTGATCGTGGCCGACGGCACCGACGCCGCGGCCAGGCGCCTGGCGCGGGTGCTGGTCAACGACAGCGCCTCGGGCGTGATGCGTCACGCCGACGCCGGCTATCAAAGCGCCATCGACTGCGCCAGGCGCAATGGCCTGAACCTTCCAATGATCAAATAAACGTAGCAATCATGAACGACACTATGCAACGCCTCACCCTGCAACCCGGCGAACTGGCGCTCGGCGACCTGCGCGCCGTCTGGGCCGGCCACCGGCGCCTCGACCTGGCCGCCAGGGCCTGGCACGACATCGCGGCCTCGGCCGCCACCGTGGACGCCATCGTCGCCAAGGGCGACCCGGCCTATGGCATCAACACCGGCTTCGGCATCCTGGCCAAGGCCCATATCCCGATCGAGCAGCTGGCGACCCTGCAGCGCAACCTGATCCTGTCGCACGCGGTCGGCACCGGCGAGCTGTTGCCCGACCCGATCGTGCGCCTGATCCTGCTCACCAAGATCGGCAGCCTGGCGCGCGGCTATTCTGGCGTGCGGCCGATCATCGTCGAGACCCTGATCGCCCTGTACAACGCCAACATCATGCCGGCCATCCCCGCGCAGGGCTCGGTGGGCGCCTCGGGCGACCTGGCGCCGCTGGCCCACATGACGCTGGCGATGCTGGGCGTGGGCCAGGTGCGCCACGACGGCGTGCTGGTGGACGCCGCCGACGCCTTGCGTACGGCCGGCATCGCGCCGGTTACCCTGGCGGCGAAAGAAGGGCTGGCCCTGATCAACGGCACCCAGGTCTCGACCGCGCTGGCGCTGCACGGCCTGTTCATGGCCGAACGCCTGCTGGAGGCGGCGATGGTCACCGGCTCGCTGTCGGTCGATGCGGCGCGCGGCAGCGATGCGCCGTTCGATGCGCGCATCCACGCGGTGCGCGGCCAGCCGGGCCAGATCGCCGCGGCCAGGATCTACCGCGAACTGGTGGCCGGCAGCGCGATCCGCGCCTCGCACCTGGTGGGCGACGAGCGGGTGCAAGACCCGTACAGCCTGCGCTGCCAGCCGCAGGTGATGGGCGCCGTGATGGACCTGATCGCCAACGCCGGCCGCACCCTGCTGATCGAGTCCAACGCCGTGACCGACAATCCGCTCCTGTTCGAGGGCGGAGAAATCATATCCGGCGGCAACTTCCACGCCGAGCCGGTGGCGTTCGCCGCCGACACGCTGGCGCTGGCGATCGCCGAGATCGGCGCGCTGGCCGAGCGCCGCATCGCGCTGCTGATCGACGCCAACCTGTCCGGCCTGCCGGCCTTCCTGGTGCGCGAGCCGGGACTGAACTCGGGCTTCATGATCGCCCACGTCACCGCCGCCGCGCTGGCCTCCGAAAACAAGTCGCTGGCCCATCCGGCCAGCGTCGACAGCCTGCCGACGTCGGCCAACCAGGAAGACCACGTGAGCATGGCGACCTTCGCTGCGCGCCGTCTCGACCAGATGGCGCACAATACGGCGGTCATCGTCGGGATCGAGCTGCTGGCGGCAAGCCAGGGAATCGAATTCCACCGCCCGCTCAGGAGCTCGGAGACGCTGGAGTCGGTGCATGCCCAGCTGCGCCGGCACGTCGCCCCCTACGACGCCGACCGCTTCTTCGCGCCCGACATCGAGGCCGCGCGCAGGCTGGTGGTCGACGGCGCGCTGTCGGCGTCGTGCAAGGAGTTGTTCACCGTGCTGCACCCGTAAATTCTTACCATAGGAGTCGCGATGGAGTTCCGGTTCAAGGCAGGCAGGCTTCCCATGCTGGTGTCGATGCCGCATGCGGGCACCGACATTCCCGACGAGGTGGCCGACACGCTGGCGCCCTGCGCCGCGGCGCGCGCCGACACCGACTGGCACTTGCCGCAGCTGTATGGCTTCCTGGACGAGATGGGCGTCTCGACCATCTCGGCGCGCTGGTCGCGCTACCTGATCGACCTGAACCGCCCGCCCGAGAACACCAACCTGTATCCGGGCCTGGACACCACCGGCCTGTGCCCGCTCGACACCTTCGACCGCGAGCGGCTCTACAAAGAGGGCATGGAGCCCGATGCGCAGGAAGTGCAGCGGCGCCTGGCGCGCTACTGGCGGCCCTATCACGAACAGCTGCGCGCCGAACTCGAACGCCTGAAGGCCGAGCATGGCCGCGTGGTGCTGTGGGAAGCGCATTCGATCGCCTCGGTCGTGCCGCGCTTTTTCGAAGGCAAGCTGCCGGACCTGAACTTCGGCACCGCCGAAGGCAAGTCCTGCGACCCTGGACTCGAAGAGGCCGTCCTCGGCGTGGCGCGCGCGCAGGAGCGTTACACGATCGCCCTGAACGGCCGCTTCAAGGGCGGCCACATCACGCGCCACTACGGCCAGCCGGCGCGCGGCGTGCACGCGATCCAGCTCGAGAAATGCCAGTGCCTGTACATGGACGAGGCGCCGCCGTTCGACTATCTGCCCGACGTCGCCGGACAGTTGCAGCCGCTGCTGCGCGACATGGTCGCGGCCGCGGTGAACTGGGTGCGTTCATGACAAGGTCCCTGTTCGCGCGCCATGCGCTGCTGCCGCAGGGCTGGCAGCGCGACGTGCTGCTCGAATGGGATGCGAATGGCGACCTGACCCGGGTGGCGCCCGGCGCCACCGCCGCCCCCGGCGCGCAGCAGGCGCAATACGTCCTGCCCGGCATGGTCAACCTGCATTCGCATGCCTTCCAGCGCGCGCTGGGCGGCCTGACCGAACGCGCCGGCGACGGGCCGGACAGCTTCTGGACCTGGCGCGAGCTGATGTACCGCTTCGCCGCCCGCATCACGCCAAGCCAGATCGAAGCCATCGCGGCCCAGCTGTTCGCCGAGTGCCTGCGCCACGGCTACACCGCGTTGTGCGAGTTCCACTACCTGCAGCGCGACGTCGATGGCGCCGCCTATGCGCGCCCGGCCGAGACGGCCGGGCGCGTGGCGGCGGCGGGGCAGGCGGCCGGCATGGGCCTGACCCTGCTGCCGGTGCTGTACAGCCACGCCGGCTTCGGCGAACAGCCGCTGGCGCCGGCGCAGGCGCGCTTTCGCACGAACGTCGACGAGGTGCTCGGCATCGTCGAGGCCCTGGGCCCGCTGCGCGGCGGCCAGCTGGAGGTCGGCGCCGCGCCGCACTCGCTGCGCGCCGCCAGCATCGCCCAGATCCGGGCGCTGGCGAGCGGCCTGCCGGCGGGGCGTCCGCTGCACATCCACATCGCCGAGCAGCAGGGCGAGGTGGAGCAGTGCCTGGCGCATGCCGGGCGGCGGCCGGTCGAATACCTGATGGACCACGTCGCGCTCGATGCGCGCTGGTGCCTGGTGCATGCGACCCATTTGAACGAGGCGGAAGTCGCGGCGCTGGCTGCCAGCCACGCGGTCGCCGGCCTGTGCCCGACCACCGAGGCCAACCTGGGCGACGGGCTGTTCCCGCTGGCGCCCTTCATCGCCGCCGGCGGCCGCTTCGGCATCGGCAGCGACAGCCACGTGTCGCAAAGCCCGGTGGAAGAGCTGCGCTGGCTCGAGTACGGCCAGCGCCTGCGGCACCAGCAACGCAACGTGGCGCACACGCCCGGCCAGCGCGCCGTGGCCGACTTCCTGTGGCAGGCTGCGCTTGGCGGCGGCGCGGCCGCCGCGGGGCGGCGCGTCGGCCGGCTCGAGGCCGGGAGCCGCGCCGACCTGCTGGTGCTGGACGACGATCATCCGAATCTCGATGGCATCATTGAGGCCGAAGTGCTCGGACGTGTTGTATTCTGTGGCAACGACAACCTGGTGCGCGACGTGTTGTGCGGCGGCCGCTGGGTGGTCGAGAACGGGCGCCACATGGCGCAGGAGGCGATCGCCGGGCGTTACCGGCAGGCGCTGAAGGAGTTGCGCGCAGTGTCCCAGGAGGTGGCGAAATGACTGTCTTGATTCCCTTTGCAGGCTTGTCCCCGGTGCCGTGGAAGAACGGCGGCGGCAGCACGATCGAGATCGCGATCGGCCCGCCTGAAGCCGGCTTCGACGATTTCGACTGGCGCGTCAGCCTGGCGACCATCGCCGAGGATGGCGCGTTCTCGCGCTTTCCCGGCGTGGACCGCACCCTGGCGCTGGTCGACGGCCATGGCCTGACCCTGCAGATCGACGGCGAGCCGACCCTGATCAGCGACGCCGAACCCGTGATCGCGTTCGACGGCGATTCCGAAGTGCAGGCCCGGCTCAATCGCGGGCCGACCCTGGACTTCAACGTCATGTCGCGCAGCGAGCGCTGCTGGCACCAGTTCGGGCGGCGCCGCCTGAGCGGCGACTCCACCTTCGTGGCGCGCGCCGAGGTCACGGTGCTGTTCCTGGCCGAGGGCGACAGCCTGCAGCTGGCCAGCGACGACGAGCGCATCGGCCTGGTGCGCTACGACGCCGTGATCCTCGACCAGGGCACGGTGTGGTCGCTGGAAGCGGGGCAGGCCACCATCTTCATCGTCGACGTCCATTACTACTCCGAGGACGACGACGAGGCGATGTATGATTGACATGGAAGGTCGGCCTGACTGCGTGTTTTCCAACGTCCACCTGGCGACGATGGAGAACGGCTACGGCGAGCTGCCGGACGCCGCGCTGGCGGTGAAGGATGGCCGCATCGCCTGGATCGGCAAGCGCGCCGACGCCCCGCAGGCCAGCCGGGTGCACGATTGCGGCGGCGCCTGGATGACGCCGGGCCTGGTCGACTGCCATACCCACGTGGTCCACGCCGGCAACCGCAGCGACGAATGGGAAGCGCGCCTGAATGGCGCCAGCTACGAGGACATCGCGCGCCAGGGCGGCGGCATCATGTCCACCGTGCGCGCCACGCGCGCGGCCGGCATCGACGACCTGGTCGCGGCCAGCCTGCCGCGCGTGCGCGCCCTGCTGGCCGAGGGCGTGACCACGCTCGAGATCAAATCCGGCTACGGCCTCGAATACGGGGCCGAAGAGCGCATGCTGCGCGCCGCGCGCCGCATCGGCGAGCTGCTGCCGGTGCGGGTGGCGACCACCTTCCTCGGCGCGCATGCGCTGCCGCCGGAATTCGCCGGCCGCCAGGACGACTACGTGCTCGAGGTCTGCGAGCGCATGCTGCCGGCGCTGGCCGCGCAAGGCCTGGTCGACGCGGTGGACGCCTTCTGCGAACGGATCGGTTTCACGCGCGCCCAGGCCGAGCGCGTGTTCGACGCCGCGCGCAAGCTCGGCCTGCCGCTCAAGCTGCACGCCGAGCAGCTGTCGGACCAGGGCGGGGCGGCGCTGGTGGCGCGCTACCGAGGCCTGTCGGCCGACCACCTGGAACACCTGGGTCCGCAGGGCGTCGCGGCGATGGCGCAAGCCGGCACCGTGGCGGTGCTGCTGCCTGGCGCCTATTACTTCCTGCGCGAGACCGTGATGCCGCCGATCGGCGCGCTGCGCGACGCCGGCGTGCCGATGGCGGTGGCCACCGACTGCAACCCCGGCACCTCGCCGATGACGTCGCTGCTGCTGGCGATGAATATGGCGTGCACCCTGTGGCGCCTGACGCCGCAGGAAGCCCTGCTCGGCGCGACCGCGCATGGCGCGCGGGCCCTGGGCCTGCAGGCCGAGATCGGCACTCTGGCGGTCGGCAAGCGCGCCGACCTGGCCTTGTGGAAGATCGCCCGTCCCGCCGACCTGGCGTACGCGATCGGCTTCAATCCCTGCCAGGCCGTGGTCAACGGCGGGGTCCTGCGCGCGCCCCATCTCCCTGCCTAGTCGGCAATATTTGTACCCTTGCCGCAACACCCACAGCCACAGTGGGTAGGCGATTGATCGCCCTCAAGTCTGGCTTTTGCACCTGGCAGATGATGGATTCAACGCGCAATAACAACGAACCGTTACTGCGACAGTTGCAGCGGTAAGCAAATGTAAGCCTTAATGGATCATTAAGAATGGCCAACTATAGTCATTCATGTGATTCCCATCTCCCCTCCCCATTTGCCAAAATGGGTTTGCCCACGGTGCCAAGGCCCGTGGGCTTTTCTTTGTGCGTCGCGTTTGTCTGCCGCCTCTATGGGACCTGGCGGCGCTGCGCGAGCGACACCAGGCTGTCGCCGGTGACGCGGCAGATGCGCCAGTCCGGCATGACGTCCGCGCCCATCGCCTTGTAGAACTGGATGGCCGGCTCGTTCCAGTCCAGTACCGACCATTCGAAACGTGCGCAGCCACGTTCGACCGCCAGCTGCGCCAGGCGTTGCAGCATCTGCGTGCCATAGCCCTTGCCGCGATGCGCTTGTTTTACGTACAGGTCTTCCAGGTACAGACCCTTCCTGGTGAGGAAGGTCGAGAAATTGTGGAAGAACAGGGCGAAGGTGACGACTTCGCCGTTTTCCGTGCCGACGATTGCTTCGCACGACGGATGCGCGCCGAACAGGCCTTCGTGCAGCAGGGCTTCGGTGGCGACCACCAGGTGTTCGAGTTTCTCGAACACGGCCAGCTCCACGATCATGGCATGGATGTGGGCGACGTCTTGCGGCTGGGCGGGACGGATGGAGAAGGCGGTATGCAGGTTCATGGCGATTCGATCAGATTGTTCAGGTTAGCGGCCTTTACGCTCCTGGCGGCAGGCGCGCGCACGGCCCAGGCGACGCTGGCCAGGCACAGCACCATGCCCAGGAATTCGAGGGGGCCGGGGCGGTAGTCTTCGAGCTGGACCGACAGCAGCACCGACAGCACGGGCGTGACGACGCCGATGTAGACGGCCTTGTTGGCGCCGATGCGGCCGATCAGCGTGAAATAGGCAAAGAAGGCGATGACCGAGCCGAAGATCGACAGGTAGACCAGGCCCGCCCAGTAGGTGGGGCTCGCGGGCAGGGTGAAGGCGTTGCCGTTGGCAAGCGACCATAGCGCCACCATCGACGCGCCCCACAGCATCGACCAGGCCATCGTCAGCGGCAGGTTGGAAGAGTGTTCCTTGACCTTGTTGACCACGATGCTGCCGGCCGAGCTGGCCATGGTGGCGGCCAGCGCCAGCACCACGCCGGCCAGGAAGTGGCCGTCGCCGCCCGTCTTGATTTCTTGCCAGGCATCGCCGATCGCGTGCCAGAACAGCAGGGCCACGCCGACGGTGGCGACGGCGCCGCAGGCCCAGGTGCGGCCCGTGACCGCCGTGCCGAAGAAGATGCGGCTCCAGATCGGCGTCCAGAACACCATCAGCGCGAACATCACCGCCACCAGGCCGGACACGATGTGCTGCTCCGATGCATAGGTGCAGATATACGAGATGCCGAAGGTCAACCCGCCCTGGAGCGCCATCCAGCGATGGGTGCGCCAGGGCAGGCGCAGGCTGTCGCGGCGCACCAGGCAGATGACGAACAGGGCGGCGGCGGCCAGGAAGAAACGGTAGGCCACCGACACGGCGGGAGCGGCATGTCCCAGCTGTAAGGTGATGGCCCAGAAAGTCGAACCCCAGATCAGCGAGGCGACGATGAAGAGGACGGGAGAGGACATCCGCGGGAGTATAGTCCTCCCGCTTTGTTCCTGGCGGCATCTTCCTTGGGGCGCTGAAATTTTGTGTCCAAATAGCAACGTCGGGCTGGCGACCACGCCGCCGACCCTACCAGCGCAGACGAACGCGCCGGTAGCAAAAGCTCAGCACGAACAATGGCCCGATCAGCAGGAAGCGCAGGTCGTCGAAGAACGACGGTTTCTTGCCCTCGATATGGTGGCCGATGAATTGCCCGATCCAGGCCAGCACGAACACCCCGATCGAGGTGACCAGCACGGCGCCCTCCGGCAGCATGTTCAGCAGCCCGAGCATCGCGGCGGCCATCGCCGCCATCCCGAGTGCGAACGGCCTGGACAGCCTGGCGTAATAGGCCAGCGCGGCGGCCACGACGGCCAGGGGCACGACCGGGTGAATTGCCCACAGGATGCCCACCAGGCTGAACACGATGGCCGGGATGCAGACCAAGTGGATCAGTTCGTTGACGGGATGGCGGTGGCTCTCGCCATAGCGGGCCAGCAGAACGTCGATCTCGCGCGGCGTAGAAGTCAATTCCATGACGGCGTCTCCGGTAGTCGTGTCGCCGATTCTACGCCCGCTTCAGGCCACCTCGTGCCCTTCAATCGCCTTGTCCGGCTGGCCGCGCGCTTGACGGCAGTGGCGGCACGGGCGCCGCGGTGTCGGCCGGCTGCAGGCGCAGGTTCGGATGGTTCGCGAACAGTTCCGAGATCCATTCGACGAACACCCGCACCTTGGCCGACAGGTGGCGGTTGTGCGGATAGACGACGTGCACCGGCAGCGGGTCGCAGCGCCATTCGGGCAGCAGGCGCACCATCTTGCCAGTGGCTAGGTGCTCGTTGAGCAGGTAATCGGTCATGTTGATCACGCCCAGCCCCGACAGGCCGGCCTGGATATAGGCGCCCGAATCGTTCAGGGCGATCACCCCGGGCAAGGTCATGTCGATCCGCTCGCCGTCGCGGGTATAGTCCCAGTTGGAGATCTTGCCGTTCTTTGCCGAGAAATAGTTCACGCAGCGGTGCCGTTCCAGGTCGCGCGGGTGCATGGGCATGCCGTAGCGTTCCACATAGGCGGGGGAGGCGCAGGTGACGAAGTTGATCACCCCGACGCGGCGCGCGATCAAGTTGGTATCGAGCAATTCGCCGGCGCGCACGGCGCAATCGACGCCTTCCTCGATCAGGTCGACCGGGCGGTCGGTGGTGCCGAGCTCGAGCGTAATGTCCGGATAGCGCTCGAAGAAATCGGGCAGGGAGGGAATCAGGATCTCGGTCGACAGGCCGGTCGGCGTATCCACCCGCAGCCGTCCGCTGGGGCTGAAGCGGTGGCGCGACAGCGATTCCTCGGCGTCGCGCACGTCGGACAGGATGCGCACGCAGCGCTCGTAATAGGCGGCGCCGTCCGACGTGACCGACACGTGACGTGTTGTGCGGTGCAGGAGCTTGGAGGCCAGCGAAGCTTCCAGCGCCTGTACCAGGGTCGACACTGTTGCCTTGGGCAACTGCAAGGTTTCGGCCGCGCGCGTGAAGCTGCCCGCGTCCACCACTTGCACGAAGACTTCCATGGCCTGGAGTTTGTTCATGTCCTGCTCTCCGGATCAAAGGGAAAAAATGCAGCGATTGTTCAGCAATCTGAACAATCAATTCGGCATTGCCATCTTTATCTGATTGTAGATGAAGACTATTATGTGTGCATCGCAACATATATTTACCAGGAAGACGGAGCAGGCCATGAGCCATCGGAACATTCAGAACGGAATCTTTACCACGGTCGCAGTCGCCCTGAGCGGCGTCGCACTGGCGGCACTGCTCTGCACCGATGCCTACTCGCGCGCCGCCGGCGCCGAGGCGCGTGGCTTCCATGCACTGTCGCTGGAAATGCAGATGAGCTGCGCGGGTGACTGCGCCGACGTCGATGAACGCATCGTCCAGCTCCAGAAACAGGGGGCCGCCCGATGAACGCGGTGCCAGCGGCCCTCGACCGCACCCTCAAGGTGCGCGAGCTCGAGGTCGGCGGCGCCGCCGGCCCGCTGGCCGCACGGCTGTATGCCGCCGGCCCGGCCGCCAAGCGCGATTTGCTGGTGGTGCACTTCCATGGCGGCGGCTTCGACAGTGGCGACCTGGACGAGTGCGACGACTTCCTGCGCAGCCTGGCCGAATGCGATCACCTGCCGCTGGTGCTGGCCTCCACCTATACGCTGGCGACCGTGCAGCCGTTCCCGGCCGCGGTCGAGGACGCCCACGCGGTGCTGCAATGGGCCAAGAAGAACAAGACCAAATTGGGTTGGAACGGCAAGCTGCTGGTCACGTCCGGCATCGAAGCCGGCGCCAACCTCGCGGCGGTGTGCGCGCTGATGTCGCGCGACCGTGGCGGCCCGGCCCTGGCCGGCCAGATCCTGGTCATGCCGATGCTCGACCCGGCCCTGTCCACCGGGTCGATGCGCCAGATGACGTATTGCGCCGATCGCGAGAAGGCGGCCGCCGTGTGCGCGGCCGCCTACCGCGGCTACCTGCCGCACGCGGCCGACCGCTCGCATCCGTATGCGGCGCCGCTGCATTCGAGCCGCCTCAAGAACCTCGCGCCGGCGCTGATCCTGTCGGCCGAGGACGATCCATTACGCGATGAGGCTGAACAATACGGGGCCAAGCTGATCAACGCCGGCATCCGTACCACCGTGCGGCGCATGGCCGCACCCGACCTGCAGGATCCGAATGGACGCAACGAGTGCGCCTGCAAGGTGCAGGCAACGCTCGAAATTTCCAGCTTCCTCGCGCGGCTGGAAGGGCGCGGGGGCGCCTGACCGCTCAGCACCAGTCAATTCCAATGCCTGGCCGCGCCGGCCGGGTAAAACCAATCGCATCGCAAGACGCCAGCGCCAAGTGCACTGGTGAGGGAATCGCTTTGACTGCGTCTTTCGCAGTTTGTGCGAGTAATTAAGCGTCAATTTTCAATGGAGGGTCGCCATGCAGCACAACGAACGGGCACGTGGCCGGCGGTTGCACGCAGCGCGCGACTCTCCCCGGGCCTAGGCCCGACGCCGCCGGCATGAACTGACCGGCTGCGTTTTACCCATTCCCTGAAATTTTTCCACGCCCAGCGTGGGGGGCTTCTTTTTGCCGGCGTTTCGCACGACACGACAAGTCGGCGACGCCGGACGGGGCTTTATTGTCTATTTAATCGTCGTTAATAAGAAAGGTTAATCATGAATAACCAACCAGAATCGGGCAGCCTGAAAGGCGACACGCGGGGCAAGCTGCGTGTGATGGTCGCCGCACTGGCGCTGAGCGGCCTGGTCGGCGCCGGCCTGACCGGCTGCGCCGACGCCAACAGCAACGATGCGCCGGCAGTGCCGGCCGCGCCGCCGGTATCGGCCGCCGTGGTGGTGCAGCAACCGGTGCTCGAGACCCAGGAATTCTCGGGCCGCCTGGAAGCGATCGAGGTGGTCGAGATCCGTTCGCGGGTGTCGGGCTACATCACCGCCGTCAACTTCAAGCCCGGCGCCGAAGTCAGGAAGGGCGACGTGTTGTTCGTGATCGACCCGCGTCCTTACCAGGCCGAGGCCGACCGCACCCAGGCCACCGCCGCCGCCGCCCGCGCCAGAGCCGACCTGGCGCGGCTGGAACTGCAGCGCGCCGAGCGCCTGCTGGCCGACAAAGCGATCGCCCAGCGCGAATTCGACGAACGTGACGCCGGCCAGAAGGAACTCGACGCCAGCGCCCGCGCCGCCGCCGCCGAGTACGAGGCCGCGCGCCTGAACCTGGCCTACACCCGCGTCACCGCGCCGATCGACGGCCGCGTCTCGAAAGCCGAGATCACCCTCGGCAACCTGGTGGACGCCAGCGCCGTGCTGACCTCGGTCGTGTCGCTGGACCGCATCTATGCCAGCTTCGACGGCGACGAAGACACCTATCTGCGCGTGAGCCGCCGCACCCACGCCGGCCAGCCGGTCGAGGTGAAGGTCGGCCTGGCCGGCGAAGAGGGCTTCCCGCACAGCGGCAAGCTGGAATTCGTCGACAACCAGCTCGACAGCCGCAGCGGCAGCGTGCGCATGCGCGCCACCCTGGCCAACGCCGACCGCCAGCTGGCGCCGGGACTGTTCGCCCGCGTGCAGGTCGCCGGTGGCGTGCCGAAGCAGCAGATCTTGATCGTCGACCGCGCCGTCAACACCGACCAGGACCGCAAATTCGTCTACGTGGTCGACAAGGACGGCAAGGCCGAATACCGCACCGTCAAGCTCGGGCCGCTGAACGATGGCCTGCGCGTGGTGCGCGACGGATTGAAGCCAGGCGAGAAGATCGTCGTCAACGGCCTGCAGCGCGTGCGTCCCGGCGCGCCGATCGCCGCGCAGACCGTGCCGATGGTGGCCCCGGCCGCGCCTGCGGCCAAGGATGCCAACGTGGCGCTGGCCGACGTCAAGGAGTAATCGACCATGAACTTTTCCAGATTCTTTGTCGACAAGCCGATCTTCGCGGCGGTGCTGTCGGTGATCATCTTCGTCGGCGGCCTGATTTCGATCCTGCAGCTGCCGATCTCGGAATACCCCGAAGTGGTGCCGCCATCGGTGGTGGTGCGCGCCCAGTATCCGGGCGCGAATCCGAAGGTGATCGCCGAAACCGTGGCCACGCCATTGGAAGAACAGATCAACGGGGTCGAGGACATGCTGTACATGTCTTCGCAAAACACCTCGGACGGCGCGCTGGCGCTGACCGTCACCTTCAAGATCGGCACCAATGTGGATCAGGCCGAGACCGCGGTGCAGAACCGGGTCCAGCGCGCTTTGCCGCGCTTGCCGGAAGAGGTGCGCCAGATCGGCGTGACCACGGTGAAATCGTCGCCCAACCTGACCATGGTGGTGCACCTGAATTCGCCGAACGGCCAGTATGACGACCTGTACCTGCGCAACTACGCGGTGCTGAACGTGAAGGACCAGCTGGCCCGCATCAAGGGCATGGGCGAGGTGCAGCTGTTCGGTTCGGGCGACTACGCGATGCGGGTCTGGCTCGATCCGCAGAAGGTCGCCGCGCGCAACCTGACCGCGGGCGACGTGGTCGATGCGATCCGCGAGCAGAACGTGCAGGTCGCGGCCGGCGTGATCGGCCAGGGACCGGCCAAGGACGCCGACTTCCAGCTGACCGTGAACACCCAGGGCCGCCTGCAGTCCGTCGAGCAATTCGGCGACATCGTCCTCAAGACCAATGCCGACGGCGGCACCACGCTGCTCAAGGACGTGGCGCGCCTGGAACTGGGCTCCAGCTCCTATGCGCTGCGCTCGCTGCTGAACAACAAGTCGGCGGTCGCGGTCCCGGTCTTCGCGGCCCCTGGCGCCAACGACCTGCAACTGTCCGCCGACGTGCGCGCCACCATGGCGACGCTGGCCGAGGACTTCCCGGAGGGCGTGGAATACTCGATCGTGTACGACCCGACCCAGTTCGTGCGCGAGTCGATCGACTCGGTGATCAAGACCCTGCTCGAAGCCGTGGTGCTGGTGGCGCTGGTGGTGATCATCTTCCTGCAGACCTGGCGCGCCTCGATCATCCCGCTGCTGGCGGTGCCGGTCTCGGTGGTCGGCACCTTCGCCGTGATGCTGGCCTTCGGCTTTTCGATCAACACCCTGTCGCTGTTCGGCCTGGTGCTGGCGATCGGCATCGTGGTCGACGACGCCATCGTGGTGGTGGAAAACGTCGAGCGCAACATCGCCAACGGCTTGACGCCGCACGACGCGACCATCCAGGCGATGCGCGAAGTCTCGGGTCCGATCATCGCGATCGCCCTGGTGCTGTGCGCGGTGTTCGTGCCGATCGCCTTCGTGGCGGGCCTGACCGGCCAGTTCTACCGCCAGTTCGCCCTGACCATCGCGATTTCGACCGTGATCTCGGCCTTCGTGTCGCTGACCCTGGCCCCGGCGCTGTCGGCCTCGATCCTGCAGCCGCACGGCGCGCCGAAGGACCGGTTGACGCGCGCGATCGACGCTGTTCTGGGACGCTTCTTCCATGTGTTCAACCGCTTCTTCGCCCGCTCGTCCGAGAAGTACGAAGGCGGCGTGAAGAGCGTCCTGCGCCGCAAGAGCGCCGCCATCGGCGTCTACCTTCTGCTTGCCGTGGGCGCGGTGTTCATGTTCAAGGCGGTGCCGCCGGGCTTCGTGCCGCAGCAGGACAAGGCCTACCTGATCGGCTTCGCCCAGCTGCCCGACGCCGCCTCGCTCGACCGTACCGAGGCCGTGATCCGGGAAATGTCGAAGATCGCCCAGGAGATCCCGGGCGTGGAATCGTCGATCGCCTTCCCGGGCCTGTCGATCAACGGCTTTACCAATGCGCCGAACGCGGGCATCGTGTTCACCAGCCTGAAGCCGTTCAGCGAGCGCAAGGGCAAGGAGATGAGCGCGGACGCCATCGCGGCCGAGATCAACAAGCGCATGGGCTCGGTTGAAGACGCCTTCGTGATGGTGCTGTCGCCGCCGCCGGTCAACGGCCTCGGGACCACGGGCGGCTTCAAGATGATGATCGAAGACCGCGGCAACGTGGGCTACGAAGAACTGTACAAGGCGGTGCAGAACCTGCAGGCCCGCGCCTGGCAAACGCCGGAGTTGGCCGGCGTGTTCTCGGGTTACCAGATCAACGTGCCGCAGCTGTTCGCCGACATCGACCGCGTGAAAGCCAAGCAGCTGGGCGTGTCGCTGTCCGAGATCAACCAGGCCCTGCAGGTCAACCTGGGTTCGGTATATGTGAACGACTTCAACCAGTTCGGCCGCACCTACCAGGTGCGCGTGCAGGCCGACGCCGAGTTCCGCTCGCACCGCGAGCAGATCGACCAGCTGAAGGTGCGTAGCGCCAGCGGCGAGATGATTCCGCTGTCGTCGGTGATGCGCGTGAAGGACACCTATGGTCCTGACCGCGTGACCCGCTACAACGGCTACGTCGCGGCCGAACTGAATGGCGGCGCCGCCCCGGGCATCTCGTCCGGCCAGGCCCAGGCCATCATGGAGCAACTCGCGAAAGAGACGCTGCCCAAGGGCGTGTCGTATGAATGGACCGAGCTGACCTACCAGGACATCCTGTCGGGGAACACCCTGATCTATGTGTTCCCGCTGTGCGTGCTGCTGGTGTTCCTGGTGCTGGCCGCGCAGTACGAAAGCTGGACGTTGCCGCTGTCGGTCATCCTGATCGTGCCGATGTCGATCCTGTGCGCGCTGGCCGGCGTGAAGCTGTCGGGTGGCGACAACAACATCTTCACCCAGATCGCCCTGTTCGTGCTGGTGGGGCTGGCCTCGAAGAACGCGATCCTGATCGTGGAATTCGCGCGCGAGCTGGAGCACGATGGCCGCAGCGTGATCGACGCCGCCCTGGAAGCGAGCCGCCTGCGTCTGCGTCCGATCCTGATGACGTCGATCGCCTTCATCGCCGGCGTGGTGCCGCTGGTGTTCTCGAGCGGCGCCGGCGCCGAGATGCGTCACGCGATCGGCATCGCCGTGTTCTGGGGCATGCTGGGCGTGACCTTCTTCGGCCTGTTCCTGACGCCGCTGTTCTACGTGCTGCTGCGCATGCTGGCCAAGCGCTTTGAAAAACCTGCGAAGGCGCCCGCCGTGGCGCGCAGCGCGGAAGGAGTACATTGAGATGAGTAAGTCAATCACACGCGGCGCGGCTCCTTTCCTGACGCCGCTGCTGGCAGCCTTGTTGTTGACCGCCTGCGCAACGCCTGATTTCGTGCAGCCGCACGTGGCGACCCCGGCCGCCTTCCGCGAAACGCAGGCCCCCAGGGCGGCCGACGTGGAAGTGGCGGGCGCCGACGGCGCGCGCTGGAAGCCGGCGCAGCCGGCCGAAGCCCAGCCGCGCGGCCAGTGGTGGCTGGCCTTCAACGACCCGGCGCTCACCGCGCTGATCGGGGAGGCCGCCGCCAACAACGCCAACCTGGCGGTCGCGGCCAGCCGCGTCAAGCAGGCGCGGGCCATCGCCGGCATCGCCGAAGCCGACCGTATCCCGCAGGTGGGCATTGGCGTCGGCGCCCAGCGCGCACGCCTGTCGCCGCTGGAAGCCGGCCAGGCGCAGGGCGCCGATGCCGAAGCGCGCACCAGCTATACGGCGCGCCTGTCGGCCAGCTACGAGGTCGACCTGTTCGGCCGCGTGGCGGCCGGCGTGTCGGCGGCGCGCGGCGACGCGGCGACCTCCGAGGCGAACTTGCGCTCGGTGCTGCTGGCGCTGCAGGCCGACGTGGCCCAGACCTATTTCAGGCTGCGCGCGCTGGACGCCGAACTCGCGACCGTGGACCAGACCGTACGCCTGCGCGAGGAGAGCGTGAAGGTGACCCAGCGCCGCTTCGAGCTGGGCGACATCGGCGAATTCGACCTGTCGCGCGCCCGCACCGAGCTGGCCACGGCGCGCGCCGAAGCGATCGGCGTGCAGCGCCAGCGCGCCACCACCGAACACGCGCTCGCGGTGTTGCTGGGCAAGCCGGCGGCCGACTACGTGGCCGGTCCGAGCCCGCTGCTCGACGCGAGCCTGATGCCGGCGATCCCCGCCGGCCTGCCGTCGTCGCTGCTGGAGCGCCGGCCCGACATCGTCGCCGCCCAGCGCGCGATGGAAGCGGCCAACGCCCGCATCGGCGTGGCGCGCGGCGCCATGTTCCCGGCACTGATCATCAGCGCCGACGGCGGCAGCGTGGGCGGCGTGTTCTCCGAAGTGTTCAAGTGGAGCAGTCGTTCGTGGGTGGTCGGCGCGCTGGCCTCGATGCCGCTGATCGACGGTGGCCGCAACCGCAACAACGTGGTGCGCAGCGAAGCGGCGCTCGAGGAATCGGTCGGCACTTATCGCCAGAGCGTGCTGGTGGCGTTCGCCGAGGTCGAGGACAACCTGGCTGGCCTGCGCATCCTGGCCGGCCAGTCGGCCCAGATCGACGCCGCCGTGGTCGCGGCGCGCCGCTCGGCCGACCTGGCGCAGAAGCTGTACGACGCCGGCCGCTCGAGCTACCTGGAACTGCTCGACGCCCAGCGCAACCTGGCGGCGGTGGAACGCACCGCGGTGCAGCTACGCGGCGACCGCGCGCTGACGACCGTGGCGCTGATCCGGTCGCTGGGCGGCGGCTGGGATGCGCCGCAGGCGGAAAGTCTTGCCCTGGCGCGGCAATGACCTGATTACGCTGGAACGTTGTTTGCCCTTTGCGGCGGTGCGTGCAAGCGTACCGCCGCTTTTTTATGCAGGTAGCAAAACTACATATTTTATGCGTGTTGAATTGACACGTTTACGGGCCGGGCAGAGACTCACGCTGTCAGCCTCGTCGGAAGAGCGATTCTTGGAACAGAAAGGTAGTTTATCTACCTGATGCGTCGCTCTTGATGAGCGTGACAGGACGATGATTTTTGAAGGAACCCATTCCAACCGAAAAAAATTGGAGGAGACAAATAATGAAGAAGAGCATCATCGCCATGCTGGCGGCGAGCGCCCTGGCCGTCTGCGCCGGCGCCGGCGCCGCCACCCCGCCGGCCCAGTCCGGCAACAGCCAGGCCGTCCTGCTGCAGGGCTTCCACTGGAACTCGTCGGGCTACCGCAGCCCGAACTGGTACAACACCTTGCAGGGCAACGTGGGCGACCTGAAGACGATGGGCTTTACCCACGTCTGGTTCCCGCCGGCGTCCGATTCCGCCGCCTCCCAGGGCTACCTGCCGCGCCAGCTCAATGTGCTCAATTCGAGCTATGGCAGCTCGGCCGAGCTGACCAACGTGGTGCGCGCCTTCACCAACAACGGCATCAGGGCGGTGGCCGACATCGTGGTCAACCACCGCGTCGGCACCACCAACTGGTCGGATTTCACCAATCCCAACTGGACCCTGCACACGATCGTCAATAACGACGAATGCAACTGCGGCCTGGGCAATCCCGACACCGCCCTCGGCTTCGACGGCGGCCGCGACCTCGACCACCGCAACGTGGGCGAAGTCCAGAACGGGATCATCAACTGGCTCAATTACACGCTCAAGCCGGTGGGCTTCAGCGGCATGCGGATCGACTACGTGCGCGGCTTCAGCCCGAGCTATGCCGGCCAGTACGCCAATGCCTTCGGCGCCGAATTCTGCGTCGGCGAGCTGTGGAACGACATGAACCTGAACAATATCGACGCCCACCGCCAGGAAATCATGAACTGGATTAACGGCACGGGCAACAGCTGCGGCGCCTTCGATTTCACCACCAAGGGCCTGCTCAACGATGCGCTCGCCAACGGCAACTACTGGCGCCTGCGCGATGCGTCCGGCAAGCCGCAGGGCGCGCTCGGCTGGTGGCCGGCGATGTCGGTGACCTTCGTCGACAACCACGACACCGGTCCGTCCGAAAGCTGCGGCAACGGCCAGAACTACTGGTCGGTGCCGTGCGGCTCGGTGATGGAAGGGTATGCCTATGTGCTGAGCCATCCGGGCATCCCGACCGTGTACTACCCGCACATCTATAACTGGAACCTGAAGACGCCGATTTCGGCGCTGATGGCGGCGCGCCGCAATGCGGGCGTGCATTCGACGTCGCCGGTGGCGATCCAGCAGGCGACCCAGGGCCTGTATGCGGCGATCATCAGCGGCAATACGCGCCAGCTGGCGATGAAGATCGGGCCGAACAGCTGGAGCCCTGCGGGCAGCGGGTGGACGCTGCAGACGTCGGGGAGTAATTACGCGGTCTGGATCAAGTAACGCCGCTTGCCGTCACCGGCTGCCGTCCATGGCGGCCGGATCGAGCGTGCGCGATGCGATCGGGCGCTAGCCGTGGAAGCCAACGGGGCAATATTGCGCCCCCGTGGTGATGCGCGACGAGGTTTGTCCGGTGTGGATGTCAAACCGACCTGGAAGCCGCGCGCAGTCGCGCTCTGACTCATCTATACAGTTAGAATCTGGAGACGAAGTGTTCATTTCGCACGTCGCTACGTTTAACTTACTACAAGCGAAGTCGTCCCTATGCTAGTTGGCTTGCCTCCCGTTCTTAATCAGCAAACCCGTATTGTTATTCTTGGAAGTTTTCCTGGGGAGGCTTCGCTTTCGGCAAAGCGATACTATGCACATCCAAGGAATCAGTTCTGGCGCCTTTTGTCTGCCGTGACAAACGAGCCTCTTGCGGAGATGGATTACGACGAGCGATTGACTCGCTTGCTCGCTCACCAAATCGGCTTGTGGGACACCATCGCTGCCTGCAAACGCGAAGGAAGCCTGGACGCTGCCATTCGCCAGGCACAGGCCAACGAATTCAGCGTTCTGCTACGGCACAGTCCTCATCTTTTCCGCGTCTGCTTCAACGGTAAGACCTCCGGCAAATCCGAGCAACGCTTCAGCGCGGCAGGGTTCGAGACCCTTGCATTGCCCTCGTCATCGCCAGCCTACGCTCATATGTCTTTTGAAGATAAGCTGGCCGTCTGGAAGAAGATCGTAGAGCCACAATGGTCGCCGCGAGATTGAGGTTCTCGGACCGACTGATCCGATTGTTGCCCGCGCACGGGTGATCCGGATAGCGATCGAAGCGAGCGAAGCGCTGGCACCAATCGCCGCGTACCATCGGGGCTGCAGCCGTTGCTGCCACCCTGGCCTCGATCCATCGATGCTTTCCCGAGTGAGCGTGGAGGATGGGGATGAAGCGCTCCACGGCGTCATTGGGCAGGACGCCAAACGCAAGCCGGAGGCGCGCATGGATCGATAGTCAGGCTCAGCACGGCTTTGCTTGCCTGGGGTCTGCTCAGCGGGTTCACAGGCAGGGGGTCCCTTCCGGCATGGAGCCGAAAGACTCAACGACGTGTATGGTTGTCGACCGTGGGATGTCGACTGTCAGTGATAAGAGGGGAATGATGGGTGTATAACGGACCGGACTGCAGTTGGTTCCTCCTTCGCAGATCCTGGCGCGCACGAAGCGGATGCAGTTAGCTGCGTTTGGATTGTTCATGCAAACCCGCCGGTTCTCTCGAGGACATGTCGGTAGTGAACCTTCTGGAATCTCAGTCAGGGTGAGGCTGCTGCCATCTCTGACCAGCGCCATGTAGTCGATCCGGACACTCTGGTCTGACACGGGAGCCCCGAAAACGAGGGACCCGGGCGAGGTCCTGAAGACCGCGTTCTGGCGAATGCGATTTAGAGCGGCAGTATCCCGATGGCTCACCAAACTGGCTGCGCTGGCTGCTCGCCTGGTCGATTCCTGGACGGTGTTAAAGACATACATCATTCGGGCAGTTTCAATGACGCCGAAGACGACCATGAAGAACACGAGGGCAAGCAAGGCCACCTCGATCGCTGCCACGCCACGTTGATGCCGGTGACCCAATCTCCTAGCCATGGCCGCTCTAGTTGCCGACATAACGCATCTCCGCTACTGCCTGTAGGGGAATTCCATACCGGCCCAGATTGAAGAACCCTGTTGGGTCGAGGAAGTCGACCTGGACAACAACCTTGACTGTCGAGGGCAGGGGGCGAGAACCAACGCCGCTGCTGCAGCTGACGTTGTTGCAGAGAATTTCAACGGCCCGCGTGGACGAGCCCCACCTCAGGTCTGCCAGTTCCTCATTTACGATGGTGCGACCGACGTTGGCCGCGGCCGTGGCAAGAGGTTGGTCGCGCATCTCCTGCGCCGAGATCGTGGACATGTATCGAGCAGTGTCCTGAGCTGCCTTTTGCGTGACCGTATAAGCCCAGAACAGGCGGCCCAAGGTAAGTGGGACGAAGATCAGCAGCACCAATATCGGAAGAATGAATGCTAGCTCGACAGCGGCTGCACCACGTTGCTGCTTGAGGGAGTGGGGAATCGGCTTCATGGATAGAGTGTTACCTGGCCAGGAATAGTGGACTCGTGTGCGATCCCCACAAATTCGGCAAACAAGCTGGTAGGTGTTGCTGGGACCGTCATAAAAAATTTGCCGACAGCTAAGGCAGTGGCGCCAACGTTGGTGCCCGCAGAGACAGGGCACGACAGTAAGGGGATATGTAGTACACGTCGGTTCTGCTCCGAAATTGATAGATGCGTCGAGCGCGGCGCCAAGTACATATTTCCTGAGGTTGCGAAATATGGATTGGAGGAAGGGTAGGATGTTGCGCTCGGCCCGGACGGATAAAGTTTTGACCAGTCTGACGTTGCAAAGCGTGGGTACCCTCCGGTTGGCTCGGCAACCCCTTCCCTGTATGTAGAGAATTTCACTGCCCGTGCATAAGACCAGAGAGGGCCGTACATGCCGGCACTGGCAGGAGCGCTCGAGGAATCGGCGACCGTTTGAAGTCTGGCTCCGTCGACCTGGGGCGCGGCGCTGTGCGATGTCGGCTTGGGATTCATCCACGGAATGCCGTTCGTGACATCATAGGCGTAAGCTTTGATGTTGAAGTCAGGCGGGGCGCCATGCGGATTGCAGCTGCCGCCGCTGTAGTCGTCAAAGCGCGAGTTGAGGTGCTGGTAGAGCGAACCGATTGGAAACGGAGAGGTAACCCTGATGGCCCCTCCCGTCACGCGCGGTGTCCACATGCGACCGGTGCAGATGAAGGGTGCGACTGTGCCAGCGCTGGTGTTGTCGGTAGCGCCCAGTCCTCCTGGCGGAGAGACGGGATCTACCACGAAGTTAACAGGAGTCGTGCCGTTTGGATTCAGTGCCATCAGATCGTAGGTGACACCTCGCCGAAACCCGTACTCGACCAGCTCACTATTACCAGTGGAATTCGTACGTCCAGCGCCAGGAACCGCCGACATGGCGCATACCGCGAAAGGGGTGACGTTGAGTGCGGATCGTCCCGCAACCGCTTTGTCACTAACCTCACCCGATCCGATAGCGCCGTAAATGACCGGCATAAAAATGGTTCCCACTGTTCCTACGGCACTATCCAGTGCTGAGGTGTCGACCTTGACGTAGAAGACTGCGGCCGGCCGCGACCTTGCGGTGGCGTCGCTTATCCATTCTGCACCCGGCCCTGGTGTAGTACTGAACGAAATTGCGCTGTCCAGCCATGGAATGGCCACACCGTAACGGTAGGTATGAGCGCTCGCGGCAGTCCTTCCTGCACCTAATGCCCTGGTGATGCCGTCCGCGGTGCCGTCCAGCTCCCGTACCGCTGCGAGCGCAACCGTCTTGGCAATCCCATGAAGCTCGACCTTCCGGTTGTAGATCATTCCGATATCGATTGCCAGCCCACACATGGCCAGCATGACCAGCATGGCTGGCACGGACATCACGGCAAAAGCCCCCCCCTGGTGTGGCCGATATCGGGGACGGCCCTGAAGTGCGCCGCCGAAGGTGCCAGTCGGCCTGGCGAGATGACGGACAATTCTTTCAGCCAGCGGCGCCATGTTCTCTCCCGTCTAGTCGCGTCACACGCTGTGCGCCATAGGTTCATTCTAGGAAGGGGGCCGTGGGAAACGTTGAGAATTCGCAGCCTTTCCGACTCACGCAGCAGGGAGGCAGTGCTCCTTCATTGATCCACATTTAGCGCTATCCCATCATTTTCCTGCTTCCAAGCTCGTTGGTTCGAGCGGGCGAGTTGGCGGCAACGTCGAGCGACACGCGCGCCCATCATCCTGAAGCTGAATGCCCGGTACTATCACGGCCGGGCGGATCGGCCAAGCGTCATACGGCAGCGGGAAGAGCGATGGCTCGCGCATGCCGCGGCCGACCCGGCGTTCGACGAATGGGAAGCGGTGGTGCTGCAATAAGGCGAGGCATCCTGTGGCGGCCAAATCGGTTCGAGGCGGCGCGCAGCTGTTGCGGTCGATAGACCACGACGCTGTTCGTCAGCCGTTCCTGGGCACTTGGATGAGCCGGCTGGAATCCACTGTGGGAGGAACAGTAACGTGTAGTCCGTGAATCGGACGCTGTTAACGAAACCGTGTCCCCGTCCCCGCCACCTTGCGCAAATGCGCCAGCTTGGCCGAATACACCTCGCGCATATCCCCGCGCGTGCTGTGATCGACCGCCAGCGCGATATGCTCGCGCGCATCGCCCATATGCCCGAGCTTGAAGTGCGCGATCCCCAGCCAGAACCTGAACTCGTCGTTGTACGGCGAGCGTTTCACCTCGCGCCCGAAGTGCGCCACGGCCGCGTCGAAGTCGCCGGCCTCGAGCGCCGCCATGCCCAGGTCGAAGTAGTGATACGGCGGGGTCGGCTCGATCGAGGCGATCCGCCTGGCCAGCGCCTGCGCTTCCAGCGGCCGGCCCAGCGCCAGCAGCAGCAGCTCCAGGTTACGCAGCACCGACAGGTTCTCGGGCTCGCGCGCCAGCGCGGCCTGGAAGGCGCGCTCGGCCAGCGCCAGCTCGCCGTGACGGTGGTAGATCACGGCCAGGGTATTGAGGGTGCTCGCCGTTCCGGGACGCGCCGCCACCGCCGCGCGCGCCCACCAGTAGGCATCGATGATGCGGCCCTGTATCAGCGCTTCGGCGGCGCGGTTGTTCAGGTACAGGGCGACGACGTCCTGTTCGTCCAGCTCGCGGGTGCGCAGGCTCGCGGCTTGCTCGCGCGGGATGAAGTCCACCACCAGCACCCGGTCGGGGTCATGGCCGCGCAGGACGTCGGACGCGTGCTGTCCCAGGCCGATGTTGATGTGGGCGCTCGACAGGTAGATGCCGGCGGTGCGGCTCCAGCTGTCGGCCACCTCCACGCTCTGGAAACGCACCGGCATCCCGAGTTCCTTCGCGAAGGCGGCCGTCATGATGACCAGCGACAGGCAGTTGCCCATGCGCGCTTCGTAGGTTTCGCTGGCGGTGCGCGTGATGCGCGACTCGTATTCGAGCTTCAGGTCGGTCTTGCTGTACAGCGCGTCCACCAGGCCATGGCGCATGCCCTTGGCGTGCAGGCGCTGGGTGAAGGCGGCGCTGTGCAGGTAGTCGCGCATCGCGGGGCTCAGTGCGAACAGGTCCTGCGCGCCGACCGCTTCGGACGGCGGCGCGAAGCGCTCGTCGGCGAACAGCGCCGATGGCGGAACGGAAGAAGGGGAGGGAGAGGTGCTGGCGCAGCCGCCCAGCAGCAGGGACAGCGACAGCAGTCCGGTCACGAGGCGCTTCATGTCTCCTCCCTGTACGCGCGGGTAGTGACTTTCCAGTATCCGCTTGCGTCAGGCAGAAGTCAAAAGGCTTCAATCCTCGTGAAAGGCTTCAGTCTTCGTGGAAGGCTTCCAGCAGTTCGTCGAGGATCTCGGCGGTTTCCTCGCTCGACAAGCCCAGGTAGGCGCAGGCCGCGGCGCCGCCCTTGTTCCACTCGGTCGATTCGGCGTGGCCCTGGTAGCGGCAGATCGCGTTCTCGGCCAGCAGCGACAGCGCCACCAGCGAGCGCACCGGCGAGGCCGTCGACGCGTCGTCGATCACGGCGTAATCGTGGTGGTGCAGGATGGCCCACGACACGTGGTCCGACAGCCCCCAGTTCCGCGCCAGCAGGCAGCCGACGGCGGCGTGGCTGGTGTCGTGGCGTTCTACTTCGAGCGCGGTGAAGGGACGAACCGCTTCGAGCGAGGCCGCGCCATAGGTGACGTTGTAATCCTTGAAGCGCTCCATCAATAGCGGCACGCCGGTATCGCAGAACAGGCCGAAGGTGTGGGCCACGTCCGCCTCGCCCATGCGCAGGCGGCGCGACAGGAACACCATCGCCTGCGCGCGGCGCGTCGAGATGTCCCAGAAGCTGGCCAGGGCCGCGCTGTTGGCCGGAATCGCGCGGCGCGCCAGCAGGCCGGTCATCAGCGCCGCCACCTGGTTAATGCCGAGGAACAGGATGGCCTGCTCGACCGACTTGGCCTTGCGCCGGCCGCCATAGATCGACGAATTGGCAAGTTTCAGGAGGGCGCCGGACATGCCGACGTCGCTCGCCACGATCGTGCCGATGGCATCCAGCGAAGGATCTTCCGCCGTCAGTTCGCGCTGCAGGTCGGCGAGCAGGCTGGGCCGAGGCGGGATGCGGATCGACTTGATCAGGGCATCGACCTGGTCGATCTGCGGAATGGGCTCGACGACGGTGTTCATGGAAGTGGAGGCGCGGATAGGCTTCGCGGAAATACGGAGGACGCTGTCACTATACCCGACTCATTTAGTTATTGCAGCAAGGCAATGCCTTCATTGCTCTGTTCTTGTATCAATTTCACCAAAACGGCGGGTCATGCTGTCCCACGCTAGAATCTTCGCATGGCTATCTCAACCATTGCAGGAATCGATTTCTCAAAGCCGGCGCACCTCGTGGCGCAGCAGCTGATCGGCGTCACGGTGCTGGTCGACGGCGTCGGCGGCCGGATCGTCGAGACGGAAGCCTATGACCACGAAGACCCGGCCTCGCACGCGTATTCCGGGCCGACCGAGCGCAACGCGTCGATGTTCGGCCCGCCCGCGCATGCCTATGTTTACAGATCGTACGGCATCCACTGGTGCCTGAACTTCGTGTGCCAGGAGCCTGGACACGGCGCCGGCGTCCTGATCCGGGCGCTGGAACCGGTGGCGGGACTGGATCGCATGCGCGCGCGGCGCGATGCGCTGGACGCACGTTCGCTGTGTTCCGGGCCGGGCAAGCTGTGCCAGGCGCTGGGCGTGAACCGTGCGCACGACGGCATGGCGTTGGCGCAGCAACCATTCGAACTGCTGCCGGCCGCACCAAGCCTGCCGCTCGTGGCCGGCCCGCGCATCGGCATCTCGAAGGCGGTCGACGTGCCCTGGCGGTTTGGGCTGGCCGGCTCGCGTTTCGTCAGCCGGCCGTTCCGCTAGCCGCGGCGCGCGGAATGGCCGCGCCGGGTCGCGCGTCAGGCGCGCCGCCGCGCGGGCGCCGCGGGCAGGGCGCGCATCGGGCCGCCGCGCATCGCGCTGCCCGAGGCGCGCCGCTCGCCCACGCCCTGGAAGCCCGATTCCGGCGCGTCTTCCGCGATCGTCTCCTGTTGCGTTTCGACGCCCGCCGCGTCGGCGTCCAGGTCTGGCGCAATGCGGAAGATCGCCACCGCCTTGGCCAGGTTCACGGTCTGCTCGTGCAGGCTTTCGGCCGCCGCCGCGGCCTGTTCGACCAGGGCCGCGTTCTGCTGCGTCATGCCATCCATCTGCCCGACCGCGCGATTGACCTCGGCGATGCCGTCGGCCTGCTCGGTGCTGGCGATGCTGATGCGGCCGATGATGTCGTTCACCTGGCGCACCGAGGACACGATGTCGCCCATGCTGGCGCCGGCCTCGCTGACCGAGGCGTTGCCGCGCTCGATGATGTTCACCGAATCGGCGATCAGGCCCTTGATCTCCTTGGCCGCCGCCGCCGAGCGCTGGGCCAGGGTGCGCACCTCGGAGGCCACCACCGCGAAGCCGCGTCCCTGTTCGCCGGCGCGCGCCGCTTCCACCGCCGCGTTCAGGGCCAGGATATTGGTCTGGAACGAGATGCCGTCGATGACGCCGATGATCTCGACGATCTTGCGCGAGCTGGCCTGGATCGATTCCATCGTCGTCACCGCCTGCTGCACCGCCTGGCCACCGCGCGATGCCAGTTGCGCCGCTTCGGCCGCCAGCTCCGACGCCTGGCGCGCATTGCTGGCATTGTCCTTGACCGCCGTGGTCAGGGTTTCCATGGTGCTGGCGGTCTGCTCGAGCGAGCCGGCCTGCATCTCGGTGCGGGTCGACAGGTCGAGGTTGCCGCTGGCGATTTCCTGCGACGCCGTGTCGATCGAACGCACCGCGTTCATCACGCTGTGCAGGGCGGCGTTCAGGCGCGCGATGGTGTGGTCCAGCGCGCGCGCGGTGTCGTCGATCTCGTCGCGGCCTTTCGCGTGCAAGGGCGGCGCGTCGAGCCGGCCCTCGGCCAGTTCGCCGACCGTGCGCGCGATCGCATTGATCCCGCCCAGCATCGAGCGCCGCACCAGCATCGTCACCGCCAGCGACAGCCCGATCGACAGCAGCACCAGGCCGGCCATGCTCAAGCCCAGGCTGCGGAACTCGGCCTTGGCGGCGGCGTGGGCGGCCTCGCTCATCTTCTTCTCGAGCTGGGCCAGGCGCGTCAGTTCGGCGTCGAGGGCGACGAACTGCTGCTCGGCCTTCTGCATCGAATTGGTGGCGATCGACTGGTCGACCGACGCCATTTCGATCGTCTCGCCGACTGCCTTGCGGTAGCGCGCCAGCGCCGCCTGCGAAGCCTCGATCGGCGCGCGCTCGTGCTGTTCGGCGGCCTGCGCGAACTTGTCCAGCTGTTCGCCGATGGCGGCGTGCCTGCGCCCGATATCGGCGGACAGGGCGGCCAACCGGTTCTGGGCGAAGCTGCCATTGACCCAGGCCAGGAACTGGTAGGCGTTGGCATGCGCGAAGCGCGCCTCGCCGGCCACGTCGGCCACCGCCTGCAGGCGCGCGGCGCGCACCTGCACCATGTGTTCGAGCGACGCGTTCTGGCGCACCATGCCGTAGTAGGCGGCCGCCGAAAGCAGGGTCAGCAGGACGAGCACGAGGCCCGGGGCCAGCAACAGTTTCTGGCCGATCCGCAGTTTGTTCAGCATGGGAGTCACTCCTAGAGGCGCGCAGCGTGGACGGCGGCGCCGTCCACGCGACGCGAACCGCAATTATTTCTTATAGATGCCGGCTTCGAGCACCACGTCGTCGACCAGCAGGATATACGTGGTCTTGGGCTCGATCTTGCCGGTGCTCGGATTCTTGTACTGGTAATCGACCCAGCCCTTGCCCTTGGCGGCGGCCAGCTCGATGATCTCGCGCCGGTATTTTTTTCCGTTCGCATCCGGCACGTCGGTCAGATCCTTGCCGACGATCGACGGGTTGTACGGGTGGGCCAGCACGATGCCGGTCTTGACGTCGCGCAGGTCGACATACAGCGAGCCCTGGACGAAGCTCGGATCCTTGGCGTTGATGAGCCTCATCATCTCGGCCTTGCCCTTGGCCTTGATGACAGCGGCGCCGCGCTCGGCCATCGCGATGGCGTCCTTTTCGGTCGGTTCGTTGGCAAAGGCGGTGGGAGCGGCCAGTCCCAGGCAGAGGGCGGCGGCGGTAGCGAACATCTTCATGGGTGGCTTTCCTTTCGGGTGTGTTCAGTAGGATATTTCTCAAGTGCACGACTAATGTACCGAGCCGCGACGGCGCCGGATTGCGTTCGCACAACGACAGAGGTCGCGAGCCCATCGCGTTGTGTCCTTGCGTCACTTCGCCGGACTACATCACAGGTTTGTTTTAAAGCGAGCCGGAGAAGCGATGACGTTGATGGAAGGCAATTCCAGTTGCATACAGGCTCCCTAAGATGAGTGCTTACCGGCAACTTGCCGCCTGTCATCTCACTGGAGAATTCTCGTGACCACGACTGCATCGACGCCTTCCAAGTTCAAACCATATACTCGCCAGTCCATCGTTACAGCGCGCCAATGGGAATGGCTCACGCCCGAGCTGCAGGAAGCCGTGCAGGTGGTATCGCACGTGCTGCCGTTTCGCACCAATGCCTATGTGATGGATGAGCTGATCGACTGGAAGCGCGTGCCCGACGATCCGATCTACCGCCTGACTTTCCCGCACCGCGACATGCTGCCGGCCCACGAATACGAGCAGTTGCGCGATCTGGTGCTGTACAAGAAGGACGACGCCGCGATCGCGCGCCTGGTGCACGACATCCGCATGCGCATGAATCCGCACCCGGCCGGCCAGATGACGCACAACGTCCCGCGCGTGAACGACGCGCCGCTCAAGGGCCTGCAGCACAAGTACAAGGAAACCGTGCTGTTCTTCCCCAGCGCCGGCCAGACCTGCCACGCCTACTGCACCTTCTGCTTCCGCTGGCCGCAGTTCGTCGGCATGGACGAGATGAAGTTCGACGCGCGCGAGTGCGGCGAGCTGGTGAGCTACCTCAAGATGCATCCGGACGTGACCGACGTCCTGATCACCGGCGGCGACCCGATGATCATGAATACGCGCTCGCTCGGCGAGTTCCTCGAACCCCTGCTGGCCCCCGAGCTGGCCCACATCCAGAACATCCGCATCGGCACCAAGTCGGTCGCCTATTGGCCGCAGCGCTTCGTGTCGGACAAGGACAGCGACGACCTGATGCGCCTGTTCGAGAAGGTGGTGGCGAGCGGGAAGAACCTGGCCATCATGGGCCACTACAACCATGCGGTCGAGCTGCGCGCGCCGATCGCCCAGCAGGCGGTCAAGCGCATCGTCGGCACCGGCGCCACCCTGCGCATGCAGGGCCCGCTGATCCGCCACATCAACGAAGACCCGAAGAGCTGGGCCGAACTGTGGACCACCGGGGTGCGCCTGGGCGCCATCCCCTATTACATGTTCGTCGAGCGCGACACCGGCCCGCGCGACTACTTCTCGCTGCCGCTGGCGCGCGCCCACGAGATCTTCCAGGAGGCCTATTCGATGGTCTCGGGCCTGTCGCGCACCGTGCGCGGGCCGTCGATGAGCGCCTTCCCCGGCAAGGTCGTGATCGACGGCGTGGTGACCATCAACGGCGAAAAGCTGTTCGCGCTGCAGTTCCTGCAGGCGCGCAATCCCGAGTGGGTGCGCCGCCCGTTCTTCGCCAGGTTCGACCCCGACGCCACCTGGCTCGATCATTTGAAACCCGCGTTCGGGCGCGACCGCTTCTTCTTCGAAATGGAAAGCGGCGGTCCGCTGCGCGGACCCGGCGGCCGCGTGATCCCGCTGGTGCCAATGGGCCAGCGCGGCGAAGCCCAGCCCGACGCGGCCTGATGCCAGGCGCGGGGCCGATGATGCAGCCGGGCGCCGTGGCTTGCGCGGCGCCCCTGCGCCTGTCCGGCGTGGGGGTGTTCGTCTACGTGTTCCTGCCGTTCGCGCTGGGGCACTTCCTGTCTTCGCTGCTGCGCAACGTGAACGCGGTGCTGGCCTCGCACCTGGTGGGGGCGCTGGCGCTCACGCCGGGCCAGCTCGGGCTGCTCACCAGCGCCTTCTTCTTCGCCTTCGCCCTGGTCCAGCTGCCGGTGGGGATGGCGCTGGACCGCTACGGGCCGCGCCGGGTGCAGGTGGTGCTGCTGCTGCTGGCCTCGTGCGGCGCGCTCCTGTTCGCGAATTGCGACGGCTTTTATGGCCTGCTGGCGGCGCGCGCCATCATGGGCTGCGGCCTGGGCGGCTGCTTCATGGCGGCGGTCAAGGCGATTTCCACCTGGATCGCGCCGAACCGGCTGCCGTCGGTGCACGGCTACCTGATCGCGGTCGGCGGCATGGGCGCCGCCAGCGCCACCATGCCGGTGCGCGCCGTGCTGGAATACACCGACTGGCGCGGCCTGTTCTGCCTGCTGGCGGCGCTGGTGGCCTGCACTGGCCTACTGATCGCGCTGCTGTATCCAAAGGCCACCGGCGCGGTCGCGCAGCGCGGCCCGCTGTTGCCGGCCCTGCGCGAAGTCTGGCGCGCGCCGAGCTTTCGCGCGGTCGCCTCGCTGGTGCTGATCCCGCATGCGGTGTTCTTCGGCGTGCAGGGCCTGTGGATCGGGCGCTGGCTGCTCGACGTCGGCCGCTATTCCGAGCCCGCGGTCGCCTATCTGCTCTACCTGGGGATGGCGGCGGTGGTGTTCGGCGCGATCGCGGTCGGCATGGTCACCGAATGGGCCGGGCGGCGCGGCATGCCGCCGCTCGACGTGGCGGCCGCCGGCATCACCTTCTTCGTGCTGGTGCAGGCCGCCATGGTCATCGGTTACCGGCCCAGCTTCGCGATGCTGTCGGTGATGTTCACGCTGGTGGGCACGATCACCGGCATCGAGTACGCCATCGTGGCGCAATCGATGCCGCGCGAACTGACGGGACGCGCCGCGACTTTCCTGAACCTCTTGATCTTCATCGGCGCCTTCCTGGTGCAGGCCGGCTTCGGGCTGGTGATCGGCCTGTGGGAGCCCGACCTGCTCGGCCGCGCGCCGCCCGAAGCCTACCGCGCCGCTTTTGCCCTGCTGGTGGCGATCCAGCTGCCCGGCCTGTGGCGTTTCGCGCGCCGGCGCACGGCCCTTGGGACTTCTCAGCCGTGACATACACGGTCGCGTTGTCATATACACTTCCCCCATTCTATTTTTGGGGGAAGTCATGCATCAACCACTGCCGTTCATGGTCGCCGGCGCCGCCGTGCTCCTGCTGGCCGCCTGCGGCGACAAGTCGACCTTGCCGGCCGGCGCCGACATGGGGTCGCAGCCGACCCTGACGGAGCCGAACAAGACGCTGGTTCCGACCGTCCACATCGCCCCGGCCAGGAGCTGGCCGGCGAACACGGCGCCGGTCGCGGCGCCGGGCCTGGCGGTCAACGCCTTCGCCACGGCGCTCGACCATCCGCGCTGGGTGTATGTGCTGCCCAATGGCGACGTGCTGGTGGCCGAGACCAACGCGCCGGAGCGTCCCGCCAAGAGCGGCATCGGCAACTGGGTGACGAGCAAGGTGATGGCGCGCGCCGGCGCCGGCGTGCCGAGCGCGAACCGCATCAGCCTGCTGCGCGACGCCGACGGCGACGGCGTGGCCGAGCTGAAACGCGTGTTCCTGAAAGACCTGAATTCGCCGTTCGGCATGGCGCTGGTGGGCGACACGCTGTACGTGGCCAATACCGACGCGGTGGTGCGCTTTCCGTACCAGGAGGGCGCGACCGAGATCCTGGATAAACCGCAGCAGGTGGCGCCGCTGCCGGGCGGTCCGCTGAACCACCACTGGACCAAGAACATCATCGCCAGCAAGGACGGCAGCAAGCTGTACGCGACCACGGGCTCGAACAGCAACGTCGCCGAGAATGGCATGGACGAGGAAAAGGACCGGGCCGCGATCCTGGAGATCGACGTCGCCAGCGGCCAGACGCGGGTGTTCGCGTCGGGCCTGCGTAATCCCAACGGCATGGCCTGGAATCCCGAGACCGGCGCCTTGTGGACCGTGGTGAACGAGCGCGACCTGATCGGCAGCGACCTGGTGCCGGACTACCTGACCTCGGTGAAGGATGGCGGCTTCTATGGCTGGCCGTACAGCTACTTCGGCAAGAACGTCGACACGCGCGTCAAGCCGCCGCGTCCCGACCTGGTGGAAAAGGCGATCGTGCCGGATTATGCGCTGGGCGCCCACGTGGCGGCGCTGGGCCTGGCCTTCTACGAAGGCTCGCTGCTGCCGGCGCAGTACAGGAACGGCGCCATCATCGGCAACCACGGCTCCTGGAACCGCAAGCCGCGTTCGGGCTACAACGTGGTGTTCGTGCCGTTCAAGGATGGACGGCCGGCGGGCAAGCCGGTGGAAATGCTGACCGGTTTCGTCAATCAGGATGGCGAGGCCCATGGCCGGCCGGTGGGCGTTGCGGTCGACCGCAAGGGCGCGGTGCTGGTGGCCGACGACGTCGGCAACGTGATCTGGCGCCTGGTGCCGGAGCCGGGTTAATTCGTAGGGTTGGCGGCTTTGCCGCCGACGCGGTGATAGCTGGCGTCAAGATCACCCGGCGCGAAACCGGGATCGTGATCGATCACCGCGTCGGCGGCGTAGCCGCCAACCCTACGCACAACCCGCCACTAACAGGACTGGAATCCCGGTCCACGCGATTGCCACGAACGCCAGCACGGAGCTGGCCGCGGCCACGTAATCCACGAATTCGGTCGACCCCTGCCGCAGTCGCTTGCCGCCGGCGGCGCCGCTCCATGCGCAGGCGGCCAGCGCCAGCAGCGTGGCGCCGCCCAGCAGCCAGGGATTCGGCCCTTCGGGCCGCCAGGCGCCCGGCGTGCACTGGGCCGCGGCCACGATATAGCTGAAGCCGAAGTGCGCGGCCCAGATCAGGAGGGGAAGCGAGGCGCGCGTGGCGCGCTGGAAGAAGCGGTCGTCCATATTCAATCCATCACCAGCAGCAGGCCGCGGATCACCACCATGGCGGTGATGCCCTGCAGGGTCACGTAATGCCAGATCAGCGCGATGTTGTCGCGCGTGGCGCGGTTTTCCGGCTTGACCAGGCCGCGCCAGGCGCGCACGCACAGGTAGGGCGCCGCGAGCAGCAGCACGAACACCATCACGCCCTGGAAGCCGAGCATGATCGAGATCGAGGCGCTCCACGCGTCGCGGGTAGAGTCCAGGTGCACCAGGCGCCAGCTGTGCACGTCGAGCAGGAAGGCGGCCGTGGTGCAGGCCAGCGCCGCAAGCGTGGTCCAGGCCATGCCGTGGCCCTTCAGGCGGCCGCTGAACCAGACCAGGACGGACCCCGCCAGCAGCAGGGCGGCGGCGCCGATGGTGTACATCCCATCGGGCAACGACGCGCCCGGCGGCGGGCAGATCTCGAGCCGCATCGACGTATGGATATAGGTGTAGGCGAACGACCAGAAGATCGCGTAGAGCACGATCAGCATGATGAAGGTGCCCCACCACGAATGCGAGGCAGTGCCGACCGCGCCGATCGGCAGCTTGATGCCGCCGCCGATCGACGCATGCGTCATGTTGACGCTGCGGTCCGATTCCCACAGCCAGCTGATGATGCAGACGATCGCGATGAAGCCGCAGATGAAGGCCGGCACCACCGCCTTCACGGTCAGCAGCAGGAAGAAGCCGGCCGTGCCGGCGGCGCCGATCACGGTCAGCCAGCTGTCGCCGGGCAGGATCATCAGGTAGTTGGGCTTCGCGGCGACCGGGCTGGTGGAGATCGTCTCGCGGCGGCCGGTGACGGTATTGGGCAGGTAATGGCGGCCTTCCGCCACTTCCTTCGACAGGGTCGGCTGGTCCCACAACGGGTCGTCGGACGTGACGATCGGGATGCTGCGGTTGCCGTAGTCCTCGGACGGCAGCCATTCGAGCGTGGCCGCGTTCCATGGATTGCCCACTTCTTTGGCCGGGCGGCGCAGGGTGCGGGTGGCGTCGACGATCATGGCCACGATGCCGAGGGCGAACATGAAGGCGCCGACGGTCGAGAGCATATTGAGCCAGTCCCAGCCCATCTCGTGCGAGTAGGTATAGACGCGCCGCGGCATGCCGTACAGGCCGGTGATGTGCATCGGGAAGAACGTGAGGTTGAAGCCGCCGAACAGCAGCCAGAAGATCCACTTGGCCCAGCGCTCCGACATCTGGTTGCCGTTGACGAGCGGCAGCCAGTAATAGATGGCGGCGAATACCGGGAACACCATGCCGCCGATCAGCACGTAATGCAGGTGGGCGACGATGAAATAGGTGTCGTGCACCTGCCAGTCGAACGGGACCACGGCCACCATCACGCCGGTCAGCCCGCCCAGCACGAAGATGAACATGAAGCCGAGCATGAACAGAGTCGGCGCATTCATCCTGATGCGCCCGCTCCATAATGTGGCGATCCAGCCGAACACCTGGATGCCGGTGGGGATCGCGACCGCCATGCTGGCCGCCGAGATCAGGCTCATCTCGAGCACGCCCAGGCCGGCGGTGAACATGTGGTGGGCCCACAGGCCGAAGCTGAAGATGCCGACGCCGACCAGCGCCACCACGATCACGCGCCGTCCCACCAGGCGGTTCTGGGCGATGGTCGGGATCATGGTCGAGATCATGCCGGCCGCCGGCAGGAAGATGATGTAGACCTCGGGGTGGCCGAAGAACCAGAACAGGTGCTGCCAGATCAGCGGGTCGCCGCCGCGCTCCGGATCGAAGAACGGCATGTCGAATGCGCGCTCGAGTTCGAGCAGCGTGGTGCCGGCGATCACGGCCGGGAAGGCGATGATGATCATCACGCCCACCACCAGCATCGCCCAGGCGTAGACGGGCATGCGGCGCAGGGTCATGCCCGGCGCGCGGGTGAACAGGATGCCGACGATCAGCTCGATGGCGCCGGCGATCGCCGAGATCTCGATGAAGCCGATCCCCAGCAGCCAGAAGTCGGCGTTCAGGCCGGGCGAATACTTTATGCTGGTCAGCGGCGGATACATGAACCAGCCGCCGTCCGGCGCCAGGCCCCAGAACAGGGTGCAGAAGAAGGCCAGGCCGCCGAAGGCATAGGCCCAGAAGGCGTAGGCCGACAATCGGGGGAAAGGCAGATCGCGCGCCCCCAGCATGTTCGGCAACAGGTAGACCGCGATCGCCTCGACGATCGGGATCGCGAACAGGAACATCATCACGGTGCCGTGCATCGTGAAGATCTGGTTGTAGGTATTGGCGGCCACCAGGTCGTTGTCCGGCACCGCCAGCTGCACCCGCATGATCAGGGCCAGGATGCCGGCCAGGATGAAGAACAGGATCGCCGTGCCGATGTACAGCAGGCCGATATTGGTGTTGTTGACCGACTTGAAGAAGCGCCAGCCGCTGGGGGTCTCCCAGATCTTTTCGAGGCGGGCCAGCTCCAGCGGTGGGCGCGGCAGCGGGTTGGGCAGTGTGTCGTCGTTCAGGGTAGCGTCGCGCGTCGTCATTTCAGGTGCTCGAGGTAAGTGGCCAGTGCGCGCAGGGTTTCGCCGTCCAGGTCTTGGGAAGGCGGCATGAACACGCCCGGCTTGATGGCTTGCGGGTCGGCGATCCAGCCGGCCAGCGTGCCGCGGTGGTTGCGCAAGGTGCCGGCCGCGATCTCGCGGCGGCTGCCGACGTGGGTCAGGTCGGGCCCGAGGCGCGAGGTGTCGGCGATCCTGGCCTGTTCCGAGAACGGCGGCACGTCGGTGACGCCGCGGATCGTGTGGCAGGCCTGGCATTGCTGCGCCAGGAAGGCGTCGCGGCCGCGTTGCAGCACCGTGGTGTCGGCCGGCAGGCTTGGCGCCGCCTGGCGCGCCAGCCAGGCGTCGAATTCGGGGCGCGGCAGGGCGATCACGTGGAAGGCCATGCGCGCGTGCTGCTCGCCGCAGTATTCGGCGCACTGGCCGCGGTACACGCCCGGCTTGTCGGCGCGCAGGGTCAGGCCGGTGACGCGGCCCGGGATCATGTCGCGCTTGCCGGCCAGCGCCGGCACCCACAGGCTGTGGATCACGTCGGACGCGCTCAAGCCAAGGTAGACCGACTCGCCGACCGGGATATGGATTTCGTTGGCGCTGATGATCTCGCGGTTGGTCGCCGGGTCGCGGTAGCGCACTTCCCACCACCACATCTTGCCGGTGACCGAGATCGTCATCGCACCGTGCGAGGTCTGCGGCGCCAGCTGCGCGCTGCGCCAGGTGCTCCAGGCGAGAAGGGCGGTGAGCACCACGACCGGGAAGGCGATCCCGGCGCCGAAGATCCAGACGGCGGGCCGGATCGGGCGCGCCTGGCGCCGCATGGCCAGCGTCAGCAAGGCCATCACGACGAGGAAGATCAGCGTGCCGCCGACGAACAGCACCCAGGTGAACTGGTGGATGATGGCGGCGTCGGCGCCTGCCGGGTGGAGGACGGATTGCAGATCGTTCATTTCAGCCGCTTCATCGCAACGTGTACATGAAGGCGGCCATGTGGCGCGCCTCTTCTTCGGAAATGCCAAGCGCCGGCATCAGGGTGCCGGGCTTGACCGCGGGCGGGTTGCGCAGGAAGCGAACCATGTTCTCGGGCTGGTTCGGGATGCTGCCCGCGATATAGCTCAGGCGGCCCATGGTTTGCAGCGACGGGCCGGCGTCGCCGTTCGTGCCCTGCACTTCCGGAATGAAATGGCAGGCTGCGCACTGGTATTGCTGGGTCAGCAGGCGGCCACGCTCCGGATCGCCGCCTTCGACGCGGCCGGGCTGGTCCTGGCTGCCACAGGCGCTCGCCAGCGCGGCGCACAGCAGCATGGCGCCGGCGCGCAACAGGTGGGGGAGGCCGTCTTGACAGGTATTCTTGCGCACGGTTGATTTTTCGTAAAAAGGCTGTGGCTTTTATAATACAAGAAATCAGATGTCATTTTTTTAACTGAACGCCCTAGGTTATGCTATCCAATCGCACACGACTTATCGTCAAGACCATGGTGCTGACCCTTGCGGGGGCAGGGCTGATCGGCGCCGTCATCGGTGCGATCGTCCTGCGCGGCGGGTTCTACAACATCGCCGCCACCCAGCAGCACTACCCGTTGATCTATACCGTGTTCGAGGAAGGCTTGCAGTACTCGGTGCAGAACCATGCGCGCGACATCCAGGTGCCGGAGGGGCTGGGCGCGCCCGAGCAGGTGCTGCGCGGCGCCGCCGTCTACCAGGCCAACTGCATCCAGTGCCATGGCGGGCCGGGCGTGGCGCCGCTCAGGCAGGGCATGAGCATGCAGCCGGTGCCGGGGCCCCTGGTCGACGCCGACGTCAACTGGGAGACGCGCGAGCTGTACTGGATCACCCGCAACGGCATCAAGATGAGCGGCATGCCGGCCTGGGAATACCACCTGAGCGACGGCGACATCTGGGACGTGGTGGCGTTCGTGTCGGCCCTGCCGACCATGACGTCGCAAGATTTTCGGCGCATGACCGCCCGCGAGGACGGCGCGCGCTCCGCAACACGAGAGGAGGCGCCATGAGCACGGCACGCATCACCGCATTGACGGCGCTGGCCATGCTGCTGGCGGCCTGCGGTCCGACACGGCCGGCGCCCGGCATCCAGGGCGATCCCGAGCGCGGCAAGATCGCGCTGACCCAGTACGCCTGCCATTCCTGCCATGCGGTGCCGAGCATCGCCGGCTCGCAGGTCTTCGTCGGCCGTCCGCTCGCCGACATGGCGGAGCGCCGCTACATCGCCGGCAAGGTGCCCAACACCCAGGCCAACCTGGTGCGCTGGATCATGGACCCGCAGGCGATCGACCCGGGCAACGCGATGCCGGCCATGGGCGTGAGCGAGCGCGATGCGATCGACATCAGCGCCTATCTTCTGAGCCGCTAGCCGATCCTTGGTATCATCGCCGGTTTGATGCGGGCCGCCAGCGGCCCCACGTTCACGACGAGGAAGACCACAATGAGATTGGTGCGCTATGGCCGCCCGGGCAAAGAGAAGCCGGGCCTGTTCGACGAAGAAGGCCGCCTGCGCGACCTGTCCGGCATCATCGACGACATCGACGCGTCGCAGCTGTCGGACAAGGCGCTGCGCAAGCTGGCGAAGATCGACCACAAGACCCTGCCGCTGGTGCGCGGCAATCCGCGCCTGGGCGTGCCGGTCAAGGGCGTCGGCAAATTCATCGGCATCGGCATGAACTACGCCGACCACGTCGCCGAAACCAAATCCGCGATGCCGACCGAGCCGGTGTTCTTCACCAAGGCGATCAGCTCCCTGAACGGCCCGGACGATGCGATCCTGCTGCCGAAAGGCGCGAAGAAGACCGACTGGGAAGTCGAGCTGGGCGTGATCATCGGCGCGCGCGCACAGTACGTGAGCGAAGAAGAAGCGCTGAAATACGTGGCCGGTTACTGCGTGGTCAACGACGTCTCCGAGCGCGCCTTCCAGTTCGAGATGGGCTCGCAGTGGGACAAGGGCAAGGGCTGCGACACCTTCGGCCCGGTCGGCCCGTTCCTGGTCACGCGCGACGACATCCATGACGTGCAGGACCTCGACCTCTACCTGGAGCTGAATGGCAAGCGCATGCAGACCGGGAACACGGGCAGCATGATCTTCAGCGTGGCGCAGATCGTCAGCTACGTGTCGCGCTTCATGACCCTGGAGCCGGGTGACATCATCACCACCGGCACCCCGCCGGGCGTGGGCATGGGCCGCTCGCCGCAGCGCTTCCTGAAAAAGGGCGACAAGCTGCGCCTGGGGATCGCGGGGCTGGGTGAGCAGCAGGCCGAGGTGGTCGCGTTTCCCAAGTAAGCCAATAGCACGTCGCTCCCGCGAAGGCGGGAGCCCAAGTTCGGGCCTCAATCCGGCATGCGCCAGTCGCCCTCTGCGGGCACGCTGGTGCGCGCCGTGTTCATCACCATCGCCAGCAGCGTGTAGTAGCCGTTGATCCCGATGAGGTCGACCACGCCGTGCGCGCCGAACAGCGCGAGCGCGTCGGCGTACACCTGGTCCGACACCGCCTTGCGCTGGTGCAGCTCGACGCAGAAGTCGTGCACCACCGCCTCGTCCACCAGCATGTCGCCAGGCCGTTCGCGCGCCGCGATGGCCGCGATGACCGACGACGGAATGCCCACCTGGGCCGCGATCGGCGCATGGATCGCCCACTCCACCTGCTGGTCCCACTGGCGCGCCGTGACCAGGATCGCCAGCTCCGACAGCCGTGCCCCGATCGCGCTGCGGTAGCGCAGGTACTCGCCCATGCGCTGCGCATGACGCATCAGCTCGGGGCTGCGCAGCAGCGGCACGAAGGGGCCGTAGACGGCGCCGCGCGGGCCGGCGATGATCTCCTGCGCGGCGGCGCGCTGGGCGTCGCTCAGTTCATGATCGGGGATGGGGCCAAGGCGCTCGCTTATTTGCTCAGTCATGTGCGCACTCATCTGTTGCTCCAATAGTGATCCCAAGAAAATATTCGCACGGCCCGCGCTAAAAATCAAAGAAAGCCGACGCATGCGCGCTTATCGTCAAGTGTCGTCCCTATCGGAGATCGGAGAAGCGTCCATGAGCCACATCATCCATCGCAGCCTGCGCCAGGTGCCGCCTCTCGCGGCCGGCGGCGAGGGCATCCTGCTGCGCGACAGCAACGGCAAGACCTACATCGACGCCAGCAGCGGCGCCGCCGTCTCTTCGCTCGGCCACGGCCACCCGGACGTGATCGCCGCCATGCACCGCCAGATCGACCGCTGCGCCTACGCCCACACGGCGTTCTTCACCACCGACGTGGCCGAGCAGCTGGCCAATCGCCTGGTCGAGGGCGCGCCGGAGGGCATGGGGGGCGTGTATTTCGTCTCCGGCGGCTCCGAGGCGATGGAGACCGCGCTCAAGCTGGCGCGCCAGTACTGGGTCGAGATGGGCGAGCCGCAGCGCACCTGCTTCCTGGCGCGGCGCCAGAGCTACCACGGCAACACGCTGGGCGCGCTGGGCGTGGGCGGCAACGAATGGAGAAGGCGCGCCTTCGCGCCGCTATTGAAGGATGCGCTGCGGGTGTCGGCCTGCTACGAGTACCGCGGCCGCGCCCAAGGCGTCAGCGTCGACGACTACACCGCCGCGCTGCTGGACGAACTGGAGACGACCATCCTGCGCGCCGGGCCCGAGAACATCATCGCGTTCGTGGCCGAGCCGGTGGTGGGGGCGACCGGCGGCGCGATCCCGCCCACGCCGGGCTACTTCCAGGGCGTGCGCGAGATCTGCGACCGGCACCGCATCCTGTTCATCGCCGACGAGGTCATGTGCGGCATGGGCCGCACCGGCACCATGTACGCGATCGAGCAGGACGGCGTGGCGCCCGACATCGTGGCCGTGGCCAAGGGCCTGGGCGCCGGCTACCAGCCGATCGGCGCGGTGCTGGCGCACGAGGCGATCGTCGAATGCCTGCGCAGCCGCAGCGGCATGTTCCAGCACGGGCACACCTATATCGGCCATCCGGTGGCGGCCAGCGCCGCGCTGGCGGTGCAGCAGGTGATCGAGCGCGACGACCTGCTGGCGCGGGTGCGCAGCCGCGGCGCGACGCTGCGCCGCATGCTGGGCGACGTGTTCGGGGTGCACGAGCACGTGGGCGACATCCGCGGACGCGGGCTGCTGCTGGCGCTGGAATTCGTGCGCGACCGCGAGACCCGGGAGCCGTTCGTGCCGGAGCGCAAGCTGCATGCGGCGATCAAGGCCGAGGCGATGGCGCGCGGGCTGCTGGTCTATCCGATGGGGGGCACGATCGATGGGCAGCGCGGCGACCATGTGCTGCTGGCGCCGCCGTTCATCGCGACGCCGGCGGATCTGTCCGAGATCGTGTCGCGCCTGAGCGATGCGGTGGAGGCGGCGCTTGCGAATTGAGGCGATCGTGGTGGGTTGAAAAGCTTAGGTTCCCGCCTTCGCGGGAACGACGTGCTAATGCTGCCGGCTACTGGAGCTTTCTACTGCCACCGCCATCGATCCGTCGTTCCCGCGAAGGCGGGAACCCAAGTCAGCCAGCAAATCAGTACCGCAAAATTACGCGACGACCTTGCGAATCCACTTGGCGATGTCCTGCACCTCTTCCAGGCACAGCGTGTGCTGCATCTGGTAGGCATGCCACTCGACCTGGTAGCCGAGCGACTCGAGCACCTTGCGCGAATCCTCGGCGCGCGCGAACGGCACCACCGGATCCTGCACGCCATGCGCCATGAAGATCGGCGTGGCCAGGCTGGCTTCATGGCGCTCGGCGCCGGCCACGCCCGCCAGCGGCAGGTAGCCCGACAGGCACATCATGCCGGCCAGCGGTTCCGGGTGGCGCAGGCCCGTCTGCAGGGTCATCGCGCAGCCCTGCGAGAAGCCGGCCAGGATGATGCGCGAAGCCGGGATGCCGCGCGCCTTTTCGCGCGCGATCAGCGCCTCCACCTGCAGCTGCGAGGCGCGCAGGCCGGCTTCGTCCTCGCGCCGCACCAGGTCGGTGGCGACGATGTCGTACCAGGAGCGCATCACGTAGCCGCCGTTGATCGTCACCGGCATCGTGTTCGCATGCGGGAACACGAAGCGGATGCCCGGCAGGCCGGCCAGGTCCAGTTCGCGCACGATCGGCACGAAGTCGTTGCCGTCGGCGCCCAGGCCGTGCAGCCAGATGATGGCGATCTCCGGGTTCGGTGCGGTGTCGATTTCGATGTTCTCAAGCAGCTGGCTCATGGCTTCCTTCAGTTAGGCGACGGGTGGACGCAATGCCGATTTGGGGCGGAAAGTCTTGCTCACGGCCGGATCGGTTTCCATGTAGGGGCCGCCGATCAGGTCGATGCAGTAGGGAACGGCGGCAAAAATGCCGCCGACGACCGTGTTGCCGGCGTCGTCCTTGAGACCCTCGAGGGTTTCCCTGATCGACTTCGGCTGGCCCGGCAGGTTCATGATCAGGGCCGCGTGACCGCCGGCGTCGTCCTGTACTTCGCGAATGACGGCGGTCTGGCGCGACAGGATCGCGGTCGGCACGAAGCGCAGGCTGATCTGGCGCATCTGCTCGCCGAAGCCGGGCATCTCCTTGGTGGCGACGGCCAGCGTGGCCTCGGGCGTGACGTCGCGCCGCGCCGGACCGGTGCCGCCGGTGGTCAGCACCAGGTGGCAGCGCGCGCCATCCACCAGTTCGACCAGGGTCGCCTCGATGGCGGCGCGCTCGTCGGGGATCAAGCGCGTCTCGACCCGAAATGGCGTGGTGATCGCTCCCGCCAGCCACTCGTTCAGCGCCGGGATGCCCTTGTCTTCGTAGACGCCGCCGCTGGCGCGGTCGGACACCGACACCAGGCCGATGACCAGCTCATGCGCCGGCATCGCTTCAAGCGTCGTCGGATTCGTCATCGTTGCCTTCTTCTTCAGGGTCGGCGTCGGCTTTCTTCTTCTTCTTGTTCAGGTCCTTCAGGATCTGGAAGATCTCGCGGTAGGCCTTCGGCGGCTTGGATTCCGCCACTTCCTTGCGCGCGTTGCGGATCAGGGTGCGCAGGTGCTGGACGTCGAGCTCGGGATTTTCTTCGAGCAGGACGGTCAGGGCCTTGTCGTCGGCCAGCAGCTTCTCGCGGCGGCGCTCGAGCGCGTGCAGGGCGGCGGTCTCGGACTTCGACGCGCCTTTCCAGCTGTCGATCGCGCGCTGGATGGCGGCGACTTCTTCCTCGTCCAGGGTGCGCATCTTCTTGCCCACGAATTGCATGGCGCGGCGGCGGCCTTCGTGGTTGGTGATGGTCTGGGTTTCGAGGATGACATCGCGCACGTCCTCCGGCATCGGCACGCGCTTGACGCGGTCGCGCGGCGCCTCGACCAGTTGCTCGCCGAGCTTTTGCAGCTCGTTCGACTGGCGCTTGAGCTCCGATTTGGAAGGGCGGTCGTATTCGGGTTCGAACTCGTTCGACTGGAAGCCGACCGAGCCGCGATTTGGATTAGGCATGATATGAATGATTTGATTGGCGCAGGGCCGATCAGTGAAAACTGTAAACGGCTGCTATGATAACTGTTTTAGGGCCTGCCAAGAAAAACACCTATGAACGACAACGCTTTTATCCACACCCAGGATCAGCTCAAACAGCTGGCGCGCGACGTGCTTGCGTTCGCCCGCGAGCAGGGCGCGACCGACGCTTCGGTCGAGATCAGCGAAGGGAGTGGTCTGTCGGTTTCTGTGCGTAAAGGCAACATCGAGACGATCGAGCAAAACAAGGACAAGGGCCTTGGCGTCACCGTCTACGTGGGCCAGCGCCGCGGCAATGCCAGCACCTCCGATTTCTCGACCGTCTCGCTCAAGGCCACCGTCGAGGCGGCCGCCAACATCGCCCGCTTCACCGCCGAGGACGATTGCGCCGGCCTGCCCGACGCCGACCTGCTGGAGCTCGCGCCGCGTGACCTGCGCCTGTTCTACCCATGGCAGATCAGCACCGAAGAAGCGGTGGAGCTGGCCAAGCGCTGCGAAAACGCCGCCTTCGAGGTCGACAAGCGCATCACCAACAGCGAAGGCGCCAGCGTCTACGTCCAGCAATCGCATTTCGTCGGCGCCAACTCGCGCGGCTTCATCGGCGGCTATCCGTTCTCGCGCCACACGCTCTCGGTGGCGCCGATCGCCGGCAAGGGCAACCAGATGCAGCGCGACGACTGGTACACCTCGTCGCGCAATCCCAAGGAACTGGCCAAGCCCGAGAAAGTGGGCCGCTACGCCGCCGAGCGCGCGCTGGCGCGCCTGAATGCGCGCAAGCTGGACACCCGCACCTGTCCGGTGCTGTTCGAAGCGCCGCTGGCCGCCGGCCTGATAGGCGCCTTCGTGCAAGCCGTGTCGGGCGGCGCGCTGTACCGCAAATCCACGTTCCTGCTCGACACGCTGGGCAAGCAGGTATTCCCGTCGCATATCCAGATCGTCGAAGACCCGCACCTGATCGGCGCGGTCGGCTCGGCGCCGTTCGACGAAGAGGGCGTCAAGACCGTGCGCCGCAAGGTGATCGCCGATGGCGTGCTGCAGGGCTACTTCCTGTCCTCGTATTCGGCACGCAAGCTGGGCATGCAAACCACCGGCAATGCCGGCGGCTCGCACAATCTCGAGATCGTCTCCAAGGACACCCGCCGCGGCGACGATTTCGAAGGCATGCTGCGCAAACTCGGCACGGGCCTCTTGGTCACCGAACTGATGGGTCAGGGCGTCAACTACGTGACCGGCGACTATTCGCGCGGCGCGTCGGGCTACTGGGTCGAGAACGGCGTCATCCAGTATCCGGTCGAAGAGATCACCATCGCCGGCAATATGCGTGAGATGTTCCAGCAAATCGTTGCCGTCGGTAACGATACCCTTGTACGCGGTAACAAGACCACCGGCTCGATCCTGATCGAAAAGATGGTCGTGGCCGGAAACTGAAACAGGAGCGCGCCATGGGCCGATTCGTCCGCATCGACAAGGAAACCAGCCCCAAGACGGTGCTGCTCAATCTCGACCTGGTGGCCACCGTCGAGCTGGCCCCGCAGTCCGACCTGCTCAGCTCGGGCGCGGACAGCCGCAAGGTGTACGCCACTTTCCTGGCGCACGATAAAACCGCGATCGCGACCCTGCATTTCGACAGCAGCGCGGATGCGAATGCCTGGGTCAACACCCACCTGGGCGTCCAGCTCTGAACGCGGCAGCCGCCGGAGCGGCGACTCAAGAGGCGGCCTGAACCTGGCGCGCCACTACCACCACCACCAACACCAGCAACAACAACAACAACAACGCCCCGCATGCGGGGCGTTGTCGCGACAGCGGAGCGTGCTTACCGTGCTTACCTGACCGCGCGGATCGCGTTCAGCACCGGCTGCAGCACCGCCGCGCCCAGGCGCGCGCTGCGCGCGCCGTCCCAGCCGACTTGCGGGTCCGGGTCGTTGGCATTGTCCTTGAACGGCAGTTCCAGCGTGAGCGACAGGCAGCCGAAGGCGTGGGTGACGTGCGGCGAACCCATGGTCAGGGTCTCGTCGGTGTACGGGGTGGCGCCGTAGCCGTGCGCGTCCTGGAAGTCCGGGCTGGCGATCTTGAAGTCGGCGATGAAGCGGTCTTGCGCTTGGCGCTGCTCGGTGGTGAAGTTCGGCAGGGATTCGCTGCCGGCCACGAACACATAGGGCAGGCCCTCGTCGCCGTGCACGTCCAGGCACAGGTCGACCCCTGTCTCGTGCATCTTCTGCAGCACCAGGAACACCTCGGGGCTGCGCTCCATGCTCGGATTGAGCCACTCGCGGTTCAGGTTCGCGCCGGCCGCGTTGGTGCGCAGGTTGCCGCGCACCGAGCCGTCCGGGTTCATGTTCGGCACCACATAGAACACCGACTCTTTCAATAGCTGGCGCCCGAACGGGTGGGCCGGATCGAGCAGCGCGTCGAGCATGCCTTCGACGAACCATTCGGCCATCGTCTCGCCCGGGTGCTGGCGCGCGATCACCCACACCTTCTTTTTACCCTCGGCCGGCTCGCCGATCACCAGCATGTTCAGGTCGCGGCCATCGACGGTCGAGCCCAGGTCGAGCATGCGCACGTTTTCCGACATCTGGGCGCGGTCCAGCAGCTCCAGGTGGCGTTCCCACGAATACGGCTCGAAATAGGCGTAGTAGACGCTGTCCATGCCCGGCGTGTGCTCGATGGTGAGCACCTGGCCGTCGTAGCTGGTCGGCACGCGGAACCAGTTCACGCGGTCGTAGCTCGCCATCGCCTGGTAGCCTTCCCAGCCGGCCGGATAGGCGGCCTGGCCGGCGTTGAGCAGGCGGATCGAGCAGGCTTCGCCCTGCGCGCCCTGCAGGCGGAAGTAGAACCACTGGATGATGTCGGCGTGCGAGTCCTTGCGGATGTTCAGGTCGATGGCGTTGGCGCTGGTGGCGTTCACGACCTCGATGGCGCCAGCGTCGAATTGGCTGCTGATCTTGATAGACATGGTGTTGTCCTGTGTTGAGAGGGTACGTTGAAGCAGCGATGATACCCGTTTTCGGTTAGAAGCTATCCCGATAGGCAAGGCCTGAGTCACCCTTCCAGGCCGCCGAAGCGGCCGTAATAAGCGGCGTCGGCTTCCGGCGTCGCCGCGTCTTCCTTGCGCAGCATCGCCAGCACGTGCTCCTGGGCGCGCGCGTGGCACAGGCGGTAGATGGCGCGCGCCAGCGCGTAGGCGTCGGTCCCTGGCCACGGCTGCGGCAACAGGGAGAGCGGCAGCATCGGGTCGTCCAGCTGCACCCGGCGGTAGGCGTGGATCAGCAGGGTACGGATCGCGAACGCATGCTCGGGCGTCACGTCGCCCTTGCCCAGCATGTCGGGCAAGGGCGCGAAGCGGTCGATGAAGCCGCGATAGGCATTGACCACCGCTTCCAGGCTCCAGCAGTCGCCCACCAGCTCGGGCAGCGGCCGCGTGCCCATGCCGGGCAGCGCGTCGGCCTGGCACACGAATACCTTGTCGGTGGCGTCGGCGCGCGCCAGGATCTCGCGCAGCGTGTCGCGCTCGGGCGCCGGATGCGCCATCACGCCGGTGGCCAGCATCGCGAAGCCCTCCCACTCGAGTTCCTTGCGCAGCAGGGCGCGCAGCTCGGCGTCGATGCCGGCGCCCTTGCCATGCGGGGCCAGCACGAAGGTCCAGCGCCCGTCCCAGTCCAGGCCCGGCGCCGAATAGATGCGGCGGTTGGCGCGCTCGAAGCGCGGCAGCGCCTTCGGCTCGATCGCATAGCGGCTGCGCCGGCCCTCGCGGCTGGCCGTCAGCCAGCCTTCCTGCACCAGCCGGAACACGCTGGTGCGCACCAGCCGGTCGCCCACGCCGAGCGGGCCCACCAGGTCGATCATGCTGCCCAGCCAGAAGGCGCCGCCGTGCGGGGCAATGGTGTCGCCGCACACGGTCACCACCAGCGACTTGTGGCGCGGCGGATCGAGGGCCAGGTCGTGGGCGATCCACTCAGCGCTGGACAGTCGTTTCATGATTAAGGTCAAGTTTTAGTGATGCAATATGATTCAAAATTATTGTGTACATCAAGTTTTTTGTATCGTATTATGATTTGGACGGGTTTGCAATTGTAGAGAACCACGGGGGAAGCGATGTACGCACAGATGGTGGAGACCGGCCTCAAGAAAGTCCGCACAGAACAGGACATGAGCGCCGAAGAGCAGGCGTTCCAGGCGCGCATCGACGCCGGGATCAAGATCGAACCGCAGGACTGGATGCCGGAAGCGTACCGCAAGACGCTGGTCCGCCAGATTTCGCAGCACGCGCATTCCGAGATCGTCGGCCAACTCCCGGAGGGCAACTGGGTGACGCGCGCGCCGACCCTGCAGCGCAAGTCGGTCCTGCTGGCCAAGATCCAGGACGAGGCCGGCCACGGCCTGTACCTGTACAGCGCCGCCGAGACGCTGGGCGTCTCGCGCGACGAGCTGCTGGCGGCCCTGCACGCCGGCAAGGCCAAGTACTCGAGCATCTTCAACTATCCGACCCTGAGCTGGGCCGACATGGGCGCGATCGGCTGGCTGGTGGACGGCTCGGCCATCATCAACCAGATCCCGCTGTGCCGCTGCTCGTACGGCCCGTACGCCCGCGCCATGGTGCGCGTCTGCAAGGAAGAATCCTTCCACGCGCGCCAGGGCTACGACATCATGATGGCGCTGGCCAGGGGCACGCCGGAGCAGAAGGCGATGGCCCAGGATGCGCTGAATCGCTGGTGGTGGCCGTCCCTGATGATGTTCGGCCCGTCGGATGCCGAATCGGTCAACAGCGCGCAATCGACGGCCTGGCGCATCAAGCTGTTCTCGAACGACGAGCTGCGCCAGCGCATGGTCGACCAGACCGTGCCGCAAGCCGAGTATCTGGGCCTGACGATTCCCGATCCCGACCTCAAGTGGAATGAGGCGCGCGGCTCCTACGATTTCGGCGCGATCGACTGGTCCGAGTTTCATAACGTCCTGAAGGGCAACGGCCCCTGCAACCGCGAGCGCCTGCGCACGCGCGTCAAGGCATGGGACGACGGCGAATGGTTCCGCGACGCCCTCGTCGCCCACGCCGACAAGCAAGCCGCCAAACAAGCCGCCGCATAAGAACAGCCTGAAATCCGTGGGGTGGACGGCTCCGCCGTCCACGCGTTCAATCCACGCCGGCGCACCGCACTAACGGAGACAGCAACATGAGCAAAGAATGGCCCCTGTGGGAAATCTTCATCCGCAGCCAGCACGGCCTCGCCCACAAGCACGTCGGCAGCCTGCACGCCCCTGACGCCGAGATGGCGATCAACAACGCGCGCGACGTCTACACCCGCCGCAACGAAGGCGTGTCAATCTGGGCGGTGCGCGCCGCCGACATCGTCGCCAGCAGCCCGCTTGATAAGGAAGCGCTGTTCGAGCCGGCCAACAGCAAGGTCTACCGCCACCCGACCTTCTTCCCGATGCCGGAAGAAGTCAAGAACCTGTGAGCGCGCCTGGAGGCCGATGAGATGGACGCGAAGTACGAATACCTGCTGCGCCAGGGCGACAACGCCCTGATCCTGTCCCAGCAGCTGTGCCAGCTGGTGGGCAAGGGCCCCGCGCTCGAAGAAGACATGGCCTTGTCCAACGTCGCGCTCGACCTGCTGGGCCAGACCCGCATGTGGCTGACGTATGCGGGCGAACTCGAAGGCAAGGGCCGCGACGAAGACCGCCTGGCCTTCCTGCGCGATGCCATCGAGTACCGCAACTGCCTGCTGGTCGAGCAGCCCAACGGCAGCTATGCCGACACCCTGATGCGCCAGTTCCTGTTCGACACCGGGCACTATTTTCTGATGGACGGCCTGACCCGCTCGAGCGACGAGCGCATCCGCGAGATCGCCGCCAAGTCGGTCAAGGAAGTCACCTACCACCTGCGCCGCAGCGGCGACCTGGTGGTGCGCCTGGGCGACGGCACCGACAAGAGCCGCGCCATGATGCAGACGGCGCTCGACGAGCTGTGGATGTACAGCGGCGAGATGTTCCTCTATGACGAGATCGACGATGCGATGGTGGCGCAGGGCGTGGCGCCGCCGGCCGACGCGCTGCGCAAGGAGTGCCTCGACCACATGGCCGACATCTTCAACGACGCCACCTTGAGCATGCCGCCGCCGGACGCCTGGATGCAGCGCGGCGGCAAGCAGGGCCGCCACAGCGAGCGCCTCGGCTTCATCCTGGCCGAGATGCAGTTCCTGCAGCGCGCCTATCCGGGGTCGACCTGGTAATGACCGCCTTGGACGTCAGCCTCGACCAGGTCTGGAGCTGGCTCGGCGAAGTCGCCGACCCGGAGATCCCGGTCATCTCGGTGGTCGATCTCGGCATCGTGCGCGCCGTGCGCCTGGAGGGTGAGGAATGCGTGGTCACGATCACGCCGACGTATTCCGGCTGTCCTGCGATGCAGGTGATCTCGGATTCTGTCAGCGAAGCCCTGCACGCGCATGGCCTCGAGCAGGTCCGCATCGAGCGCCGCCTGTCCCCCGCCTGGACCACCGACTGGATGAGCGCGGCCGGCAAGGCGGCATTGAAGGGCTACGGCATCGCGCCGCCGGTGCAGCAGGCGATCGACGTCAGCGGCCTGCACGCCGGCATCCGCCGCCGCGCCGCGCCCGACGTCGCCTGCCCGCACTGCGGCTCGCCCCACACCCGACTGACCAGCGAATTCGGCTCGACCCCGTGCAAGGCGCTGTACAAGTGCCTCGACTGCCGCGAGCCGTTCGACTATTTCAAATGCCACTAAGTTGTCACTAAGTTGCTACTAAATTGCCACTGAGGCCGCAATGACCAGGTTCTATCCACTGACCGTCGCGAAGGTGAAGCACGAGACGCGCGACGCCATCGCCGTCACCTTCGACGTCCCGCCCGAGCTGAAGGACGCCTTCGCCTACCGCCAGGGCCAGTACCTGACCCTGCGCGCCACCATCGATGGCGAGGACGTGCGCCGCTCGTATTCGATCTGCTCGGCCGTGCAGGACGCGCAGCTGCGGGTGGCGATCAAGCGCTGCAGCGGCGGGCTGTTTTCCAGCTGGGCCAACGACAGCCTGCAACCCGGCGCCACGCTGGAAGTGATGCCGCCGGCCGGCAACTTCAACGTGCCGCTCGACGCGGCCAGCAGCCGCCATTACCTGGCGTTCGCCGCCGGCAGCGGCATCACGCCGATCCTGTCGATCGTGAAGACCACGCTGCAGGCCGAACCCGAGAGCCGCTTCACCATCGTCTACGGCAACCGCGCCTCGTCGAGCGTGATCTTCCGCGATGAATTGACCGACCTGAAGGACCAGTACATGGAGCGCCTGCGGCTGGTGTACGTGATGAGCCGCGAGCAGCAGGACATCGCGCTGTTCAACGGCCGCATCACCGAAGACAAGTGCCGCCAGTTCCTGCGCCACTGGATCGATATCCGGGACATCGACGTCGCCTTCATCTGCGGCCCGGAAGACATGATGCACGGCGTCTCGCGCGCGCTGCAGGCGGCCGGCCTGCCGAAGGAGCGGATCCGGATCGAACTCTTTGCCGCCAGCGCGCCGGCGCGCGCGCGCATGCCGCGCGCCGTGCAACCGGCAGCGCGAAGCCTGACCGAAGTGACCGTGATCATGGACGGCAGCGCCGCCAGCTTCACAATGGACAAGGACAAGGAGTCGCTGCTGGAGGCCGGCCTGCGCGCCGGGCTCGACATGCGCTACTCATGCAAGGGCGGCGTCTGCTCGACCTGCCGCTGCAAGGTGCTCGATGGCGAAGTCGAGATGGACGTGAGCTACGCGCTCGAAGACTACGAAGTCGCGCGCGGCTTCGTGCTGAGCTGCCAGAGCTTTCCGGTCACCGACAAGGTCGTCGTCGATTTCGACATCCACGAGTGAGCGAATCGATCGATAGCCCGTAGCCCGTAGCCAAAAGACGACGTGCGAGCGATAACGAAAATAGTGGAGACAACAATGACCTACGAATCCATACAGTTCAAGATCGAGAACGGCATCGCGCTCCTGACGCTGAGCCGCCCCGAGCGCCTGAACAGCTTCACCCGGGCCATGCACCTCGAAGTGCGCGACGCCCTGGGCAAGGTGCAGGCCGACCGATCCGTCCGGGTGCTGGTCCTGACCGGCGCCGGCCGCGGCTTTTGCGCCGGCCAGGACTTGCTCGATCGCGCCGTCGACCCGGGCGAGCCCGGCGTCGACCTGGGCGAATCGGTCGAGCAGTTCTACGCTCCGCTGGTGCTCACCCTGAAGAACCTGCCGCTGCCGGTGATCTGCGCCGTCAACGGCGTGGCCGCCGGCGCCGGCGCCAACCTGGCGCTGGCCTGCGACATCGTGCTGGCCGCCAAATCGGCCAGCTTCATCGAAGCCTTCAGCAAGCTGGGCCTGATTCCGGACACCGGCGGCACCTGGCACCTGCCGCGCCTGATCGGCCATGCGCGCGCCATGGGGCTGGCCATGCTGGGCGAAAAGCTCAGCGCCGAGAAAGCCGAGGAGTGGGGCCTGATCTGGCGCTGCGTGCCCGACGAAGCCCTGATGATCGAAGCGATGGCGATGGCCGAACACTTCGCCGCCGCGCCGACGAAGGGGCTGGCCTTCACCAAGAAGGCGTTCCAGGCCAGTTACGCCAACTCACTCGAAGACCAGCTGCAGCTCGAGGCCGGCATGATGCGCGAACTCGGCTACAGCCACGATTACCGCGAAGGCGTGTCCGCCTTCGTGGCCAAGCGCACGCCGCATTTCAAGGGAGAGTGAGCATGTACGCCATCCCTCCAGGCAGCACGGTCGCCGTGATCGGCAGCGGGGCCATGGGCGCCGGCATCGCCCAGGTGGCGGCCACCGCCGGCCACCAGGTTCTGCTGTTCGATACCCGGCTTGATGCCGCCGACAAGGCCATCCTCGAGATCGGCAAAACCTACGCGAAGCTGGTCGCGAAGGGCCGCATGGGTGCGGTCGAATCCGACCTGGCGCGCGAACGCCTCAAGCGCATCGCGTCGCTGCGCGAAACCGCCGGCGCCGACCTCGTGATCGAGGCCATCGTCGAGGACCTGGACGCCAAGCGCGCCCTGTTCGCCGAACTGGAAGGCATCGTCGGCCGGCACTGCATCCTGGCCACCAATACCTCGTCGATCTCGGTCACGGCGATCGGCGCGCCACTGCGGCATCCCGAGCGCCTGGTGGGCATGCACTTCTTCAATCCGGTGCCGCTGATGGCGCTGGTCGAAGTGGTCGAAGGCCTGGCGACCAGCGGCGATGTCGCGAACCTCGTCCACGACCTTGCCGAACGCTGGGGCAAGAGCCCAGTGCGTGCGAAGTCGACGCCCGGCTTCATCGTCAACCGTGTGGCCCGGCCGTACTACGCCGAAGCCCTGCGCCTGCTGCTGGAACAGGCCGCCGACGTGGCGACGCTGGATGCCGTGATGCGCGACTGCGGAGGCTTTCGCATGGGCCCGTTCGAGCTGATGGACCTGATCGGCCACGACGTGAATTTCTCGGTCACCAAGTCGGTGTTCGCCGCCTTTTACAACGACCCGCGCTTCACGCCCTCGATCCTGCAGCAGGAACTCGTCAGCGCCGGCTTCCTGGGCCGCAAGACCGGACGCGGTTTCTACCGCTACGACGACGCCGCCGCCACGCCGGCGCCGCACACCGAAGCGGCCAGCCAGACCCCGCCGGCGCTGCGCCATGCGGGTGGCCTTGGTGCGGTCGACGCGATCGTCGAACGCCTGCGCGGCGCCGGGTTCGATCCGGTCGCCATCGAGGCCGCGCCCGGCCTGTACTGCGACGGCGCCGCGATCTACCTGACCGACGGCCGCAGCGCCACCGAGCGCGCCGAGGCGGACGGCCACCGCGACACGGTCCTGTTCGACCTGCTGCTCGACCCCGCAGGCGCCGCCCGCATCGCGCTGGCGCGCGCCGACCAGTGCGGCGACGGCGCCTGGCAGGCCGCGGTCGGGCTGTTCCAGGCCGCGGGCTTTGCCGTGACGCGCCTGGACGACGTGCCCGGCATGGCGGTGATGCGCACCTTGGCGATGCTGGCCAACGAGGCGGCCGACGCCGTCAACCAGGGCGTGTGCAGCGCACGCGCGGTCGACATCGCGATGCAGAAGGGTGTGAACTATCCGCGCGGCCCACTGGCCTGGGCCGACGCGGTCGGCCTGCGCCATGTCGTCGCCGTGCTGGCCAACCTGGCCGCCGCCTATGGCGAAGATCGCTACCGCGTGTCGCCGCTGCTGCGCCGCAAGCTGGCGGCCAATCCGCAGGGAGCGCGTTTCCATGCCCGATAGCGCGCAACGGCTGGCCGAACTGGCCGGCCGCACGATGTACGAACGCGATCCGGCCAGCCGGGGCCTGGGCATGCAGCTGCTCGAGATCCGTCCCGGCTATGCGCGCATGTCGATGACGGTGAGGGACGACATGCTCAACGGCCACGCCACCTGCCACGGCGGCTACATCTTCATGCTGGCCGACAGCGCCTTCGCCTTCGCCTGCAACTCGCACAACTTCAATACCGTCGGCGCCGGCTGCACGATCGACTACCTCGCGCCCGGCCGTCCCGGCGACCTGCTGGTGGCCGAGGCGATCGAGCAGGCGCTGCAGGGCAAGACCGGCATCTATGACGTCGCCGTGACGGACCAGGACGGGCGCACGATCGCGCTGTTGCGCGGCAAGTCGCACCGCGTCGCCGGCACCGTGGTGCCGATGGACGCGTGCGTCGACACGTAAGAAGGAGATCGAGATGGTGCAACGCATTCCCGCCGGCGACGAGCTGGAACCGATCGAACGCGCCAGCCGCGACGAGCTGCAGGCGCTTCAGCTGCGGCGCCTGCAATGGACGCTCCAGCATGCCTACGACAACGTCCCGCACTACCGCGCCGCATTCGACGAAGCGGGCGTGCACCCGAGCGACCTGAAGACCTTGGCCGACCTGGCGAAGTTTCCGTTCACCGAGAAAAAGACGCTGCGCGACAACTACCCGTTCGGCCTGTTCGCCGTGCCGCGCGAGCAGGTGGTGCGCGTGCACGCTTCGTCGGGCACCACCGGCAAGCCGACCGTGGTCGGCTACACCCGCAACGATATCGACACCTGGGCCGACGTCGTGGCGCGCTCGATCCGCGCCGCTGGTGGCCGCAAGGGCGACCTGGTGCAGGTCTCCTACGGCTATGGCCTGTTCACCGGCGGCCTGGGCGCCCACTACGGCGCCGAGCGCCTGGGCTGCACCGTGATTCCGATGTCGGGCGGCCAGACCGAAAAGCAGGTGCAGCTGATCCAGGACTTCAAGCCGTCGATCATCATGGTCACGCCCTCGTACATGCTCAATATCGTCGAGGAGTTCATGCACCAGGGTCTCGATCCGGCCCGGTCGTCGCTGAAGGTGGGCATCTTCGGCGCCGAGCCGTGGACCGACGCGATGCGGCGCGAGATCGAGGCGCGCGCCGGCATCGATGCGGTCGACATCTACGGCCTGTCCGAAGTGATGGGGCCGGGCGTGGCCAGCGAATGCATCGAGAGCAAGGACGGTCCCGTGATCTGGGAAGACCATTTCTACCCCGAGATCATCGACCCCGACACCGGCGCGGTGCTGCCGGACGGCGCGGAGGGCGAGCTGGTGTTTACCTCGCTCACCAAGGAAGCGCTGCCGATCATCCGCTACCGCACGCGCGACCTGACCCGCTTGTTGCCTCCGACCTCGCGCGCGATGCGCCGCATGGGCCGCATCACCGGCCGCTCGGACGATATGCTGATCATTCGCGGGGTGAACGTGTTCCCGAGCCAGATCGAGGAACTGATCCTCGGGATGCCGGCGCTGGCGCCGCAGTACCAGCTGGTGGTGGCGCGTGACGGCCACCTCGACACGCTCGAGGTGCTGTGCGAACTACGCGATGCCAGCACGCCGCCGGACAGCGTGGACGCGCTGCGCCGCGAGCTCCAGCACTGCATCAAGACCCATGTCGGCGTGACCACCGGCGTGACCTTGCTGGCGCCGCAGGGCATCGAGCGCACCCTGACCGGCAAGGCCCGGCGCGTGGTCGACCGTCGTCCCAAACAAAAATAGGAGATTTTCCATGATCGACGCATTCATCGTTGATGCCGTCCGCACTCCCTTCGGCCGCTACGGCGGCGCCTTGTCCAGCATCCGTGCCGACGACCTGGCCGCGCTGCCGATCGCGGCGCTGATGGCCCGCAACAAGAGTCTCGACTGGGCGGCGGTCGACGATCTGTTCTACGGCTGCGCCAACCAGGCCGGCGAAGACAACCGCAACGTCGGCCGCATGGCCGCGCTGCTGGCCGGGCTGCCGCAGGGCGTGCCGGCCAACACCATCAACCGCCTGTGCGGCTCGGGCATGGATGCCGTGGGCACCGCCGCGCGCGCCATCAAGGCCGGCGAAGCGCAGCTCGTGATCGCCGGCGGCGTCGAAAGCATGACCCGTGCGCCGTTCGTGATGGGCAAGGCCGACAGCGCTTTTTCGCGCGCGGCCAGGGTCGAGGATACGACCCTGGGCTGGCGCTTCGTCAATCCGGCCATGAAGGCGCAGTATGGCGTCGATTCGATGCCCGAAACCGCCGAGAACGTGGCGCGCGAGTTCGGCATCGCCCGCGCCGACCAGGATGCGTTCGCCCTGCGCAGCCAGCAGCGCTGGGCGCGCGCGAACGAAGCAGGCTTCTTCAGGGACGAGATCGTTCCGGTGACGGTGCAAGGCAGGAAAGGGGAAGCGCGCGTGGTCGACACCGACGAGCAGCCGCGCCCCGACACCAGCCTCGACGCGCTGGCCAGGCTCAAGGGCGTGGTCACGCCGGATGGTTCGGTCAGCGCCGGCAACGCCTCGAGCCTGAACGACGGCGCCTGCGCGCTGCTGCTGGCGTCCAGCGAAGCCGTCGTTCGCTACGGCTTGGGTCCGCGCGCAAGCGTGGTCGGCATGGCCACCGCCGGCCTGGCGCCGCGCATCATGGGCTTCGGCCCGACGCCGGCCGTGAAGAAGTTGCTGGCCCGGACCGGCCTCACGCTCGACCAGATGGACGTGATCGAGCTGAACGAAGCCTTCGCCGCCCAGGGGCTGGCCGTCACGCGCGCCCTCGGCCTGGCGGACGACGACCCCCGCGTCAACCCGAACGGCGGCGCGATCGCCATCGGCCATCCGCTGGGCGCCTCCGGCGCGCGCCTGGTCACGACGGCCGTGAACCAGCTGCACCGCACGGGCGGACGCTACGCCCTGTGCACGATGTGCATCGGCGTCGGCCAGGGCATCGCCCTGATCGTCGAGCGAGTGTAGAGGAATGGTGAAGGTCTACGAGATCGACGGCGTGCGGCCGGTCGTGCATCCGAGCGCCTACGTCCACCCGTCGGCGGTATTGATCGGCGACGTGATCGTCGGCCCGCGCTGCTACGTCGGCCCCTGCGCCAGCCTGCGCGGCGATTTCGGCCGCCTGATCCTGGAACAGGGCGCCAACCTGCAGGACACCTGCGTGATGCACGGCTTCCCGGGCGAAGATACCGTGGTCGAAGTCGACGGCCATATCGGCCACGGCGCCGTGCTGCACGGCTGCCGCGTGAAGCGCAACGCGATGGTCGGCATGAACGCGGTGGTGATGGACAAGGCGGTGGTCGGCGAAGCGTCGATCGTGGCCGCGATGAGTTTCGTGAAGGCCGGCATGGTGATTCCGCCGCGCTCGATGGTGATGGGCACGCCGGCCAGGGTGATGCGCGAGCTCACCGATGAAGAAGTGCGATGGAAAGGCGTCGGCACCCGCCAGTACCACGAACTGAACGTGCGCTCGCTGCAGACCATGCGCGAAGTCGAGGCGGATACCGAAGTCGCGCCGGCCAGAGAGCGCATCGCATTCGACGCCGACGGCATGCACAAGCCGAAAGCCTGAAGAGAAAACCTGAGGAGACGACGATATGGGTGACATCCCGACCCTGCAAAGCCTGATCGCCGGCCGCTGGCACGGCCAGCAAGCGCACACCGCGCTGCACAGCGCGCTCGACAACGCGCTGATCTATCACACGCACCTCGAGCCGATCGATTTCGACGAAGCCTTGAGCTTTGCCCGCAAGACCGGCATCAAGAGCCTGATGCGTCTCGACTTCCAGCAGCGCGCGCAGTGCCTGAAGGCGCTGGCGCTGTACCTCATGGAGCGCAAGGAAGCGCTGTATGAAATCTCGCACCTGACCGGCGCCACGCGCCAGGACAGCTGGGTCGACGTCGAGGGCGGCATCGGCACCCTGTTCGCGTATGCCAGCATGGGCTCGCGCGAGCTGCCATCGTCGAACGTGCTGCATGAGGGCCCGGCCATGGCGCTGGGCAAGCGCGGCGGCTTCGCCGGCACCCATATCCTGGTGCCGCGCGGCGGCGTGGCGGTGCACATCAACGCCTTCAACTTCCCGATCTGGGGCCTGCTCGAGAAATTCGCGCCGAGCTTCCTGGCGGCCATGCCCTGCATCGCCAAGCCGGCCACCGCCACCAGCTACCTGACCCATGCCGTGGTCAGGATGATGGTGGAGTCGACGCTGCTGCCCGATGGCGCGCTGCAGCTCGTGATCGGCAGCACCGGCGACCTGCTCGATCGCATGACGGGCTTCGATGCGGTCACCTTCACCGGCTCGGCCGACACCGCCGCCCGGCTGCGTTCGAACCAGAACCTGATCCGCGCCTCGGTGCCGTTCACGGCCGAAGCCGATTCGCTCAACTGCGCGATCCTGGCGCCGGACGTCACGCTCGAGGACCCCGAATTCGACCTGTTCGTGAAGGAAGTGGCGCGCGAGATGACCGGCAAGGCCGGCCAGAAGTGCACCGCGATCCGCCGCGTGATCGTGCCGGAAACGCTGGTCGATGCGGTCGGAGAACGGCTGCGCGCGCGCCTGGCGGGCATCACGGTCGGCAATCCGAAAGTGGAGGGTGTGCGCATGGGCGCGCTGGCCTCAAAAGACCAGCAGCGCGACGTCAGTGAGCGGGTCGAACTGCTCGCGCGCGGCAACGAGGTGCTGTTCAGCGCGCGCGACGGCTTCAGTCCGGTCGGCGACAACGTCGCCAGCGGCGCCTTCTTCTCGCCCACCTTGCTGCTGTGCCGCAACGCCATGGACAACGACGCCGTGCACGACGTGGAAGCCTTCGGCCCGGTCAGCACCCTGATGACCTACCGCGACATCGACGAGGCCCTGGCGCTGGCCGCGCGCGGCAAGGGCAGCCTGGTGACGACGCTCGCCACCAAAGACCCTGCGATTGCGGCCTATGCCGTGCCGGTGGCGGCGGCCTCGCACGGCCGCGTGCTGATCCTGGACCGCGAAGCCGCGGTGGACAATACCGGCCACGGCTCGCCGCTGCCGCAACTCAAGCACGGCGGCCCGGGCCGCGCCGGTGGTGGCGAGGAGCTGGGCGGCATCCGCGCCGTCAAGCACTTCCTGCAGCGCGCGGCGGTGCAGGGCTCGCCCACCATGCTCGGGGCGGTCACTGGCGAATACGTGCGCGGCGGCGCCGTCAAGGAAAGCGAGATCCACCCATTCCGCCGCTACTTCGACGACCTGGAGATCGGGCATTCTCTGTTGACGCACCGCCGCACGGTGAGCGAAGCCGACATCGTCAATTTCGGCGGCGTCTCGGGCGACTATTTCTACATGCACTTCGACGAGATCGCGGCGAAAGACACGCAGTTCGGCCAGCGCATCGCGCACGGCTACTTCGTGCTGTCGGCGGCGGCCGGCCTGTTCGTGTCGCCGGCGCCGGGGCCGGTGCTGGCCAACTATGGCCTGGACAACCTGCGCTTCGTGGCGCCGGTGGCGATCGGCGACACCATCCGCGCGCGCCTGACCTGCAAGCGCAAGGTCGACCGCAACCGCGCCGACGAGCAGGGAAGGGGACAGGGCGTGGTGGCGTGGGACGTGCAGGTGACCAACCAGCGCGACGAGCTGGTGGCCAGTTACGATATCCTGACGCTGGTGCTGAAGCGCGCCTGACCCGGCGCTTCACTCATCCAGGGCAACCGAAAGGGGCATGCGATGCCGAGACTCGATCTGAGCAGTATTCCGGTGTTGAGCGGCACCGGCTATCCGGCGCCGTTCCATGAGGCGGTGGACGGCCGCACGCGCCAGGCGCTGGGCGATGCGGGCGGCCTGACCCAGTTCGGCGTCAACCTGGTCGAACTGCAGCCTGGCGCCGCATCGTCGCAGCGCCACTGGCACTCGCACGAGGACGAATTCGTCACGGTCGTCTCGGGCGAGCTGGTGCTCATTACGGACGAGGGCGAGACCCTGATGCGCGCCGGCGACCACGCCGCGTTCCCGGCCGGGCGACCCGACGGCCACCAGCTGGTCAACCGCGGCTGGGGGCCGGGCGTGTTTCTCGTGATCGGTTCGCGCAACAAGGACGACGTGGTGACCTATGCCGACATCGACATGCGCTACGAGCAGGCGTCCAACAGCTACCTGCACAGGGACGGGACGCCTTATCCGCAACGGGACGCCTAGCCCGGCTTCACGCCAGCTTGCGCGCGTAACATTCGCGCACATGCTGGCTGATGTAGGTGGCCAACCCTTGGCCTTCGCGCGCCAGCTCGCGCATCCGCGCGATATGGTCGGCGCCGGTGCTGTCCGCGGTGTACAGGTAGCGCTCGCCCCCCGTGAATGTCACCGTGATCGAGCCGGCCCCGAGTTCATAGGCGACGACGCCGGAATGGCCGCTGCGATTTGCATAGCGCTGCATGATCGATCTCCACAATGCGGTTGGTCCCGTATGGGACCATGTCCGGCATCATGCGGGAGCACGATTCAGGAGCGAAATTCAGGAGCACGATTCAGGACCGAGATTCAGGACCGCGTGCGCTGTAGCCGCAGCAGGCCTTCCGGCGTGCGGATGGCGCGCAGCTCGTCGTAGTCCGGCACGCCGGTCACGTTCGTCTCGAGCGGCTCGTGGTGGGTGGCGGTGACGACGATGCTGTCCATTCCGGCCGCCTCGGCCGCTTGCAGGCCGGCCAGCGTATCCTCGAACACCAGGCAGTCCTGCGCGCGCATGCCCAGCTTTTCGGCGCCCAGCAGGAACGGATCCGGCGCTGGTTTACCGCGCTGGACGTCTTCGGCGGCCACCATCACCGGCGGCGTCGGGAGTCCGGCCGCGGCGATGCGCGCCTCGGCCAGCGCGCGCGGGGCCGACGTGACGATGGCCCAGCGGTCGGCCGGCAGGGTGGCGAGAAACGCCGCCACGCCGGCGATCGCCTCGATGCCCTCGACGTCCTCGATCTCGGCCTGCGTGATGCGCTGCGCTTCGGCCTCCGGGTCGATATCGGGCAGGCCGACGCCGCGCACCGTGTCGATGCTGCGCTTGCCGTGGATGGTCGGCAGGAAGACGTCGACGTCCAGGCCATGGCCGCGCGCCCAGGCGGCCCAGACGCGCTCGGCGGCGATGATCGAAGTGAGGATGGTGCCGTCCATGTCGAACAGGAAGGCGGCGTAGTCGCGTGCGGGCAGGGCTGTCATGGATTCGTTGCTGTAGAAAGGTGAACAGAGGGGAGTGGGGCCTTGGGCGAGGCCCCAGATACGTCGTTCCCGCGCAGGCGGGAGCCCAAGTATGTCGCGTAACGACGATGCTGGCAGTACTTGGGTCCCCGCCTTCGCGGGGAGTCGTTACCTCCAGTGGAGGTAACGACAAATAGCTTACCCGGCCAGCTGCTGGCGCACGCGCACGATTGCCGCGCGCACCTGGTTCGGGGCGGTGCCGCCCACGTGGTCGCGCGCCGCCACCGAACCCTCGAGGGTCAGCACCTCGAACACTTCCTGTTCGATCAGCGGCGAGAAGCCCTGCAGCGTCTCGAGCGACATCCCGGACAGGTCGCAGCCCGCCTGGTCGCAGGCGCGCACCGCATGCGCCACCGCTTCGTGGGCATCGCGGAACGGCAGGCCCTTCTTGACCAGGTAGTCGGCCAGGTCGGTCGCGGTGGCATAGCCCTGCAGCGCCGCGGCGCGCATGTTTTCATGCTTGACCGTGATGCCCGAGGCCATGTCGGTGAAGATGCGCAGCGTGTCGGTGACCGTATCGATGGTGTCGAACAGCGGTTCCTTGTCTTCCTGGTTGTCCTTGTTGTAGGCCAGCGGCTGGCCTTTCATCAGGGTCAGGAGGCCGGTCAGGTGACCATAGACGCGGCCGGTCTTGCCGCGCGCCAGTTCCGGCACGTCCGGGTTCTTCTTTTGCGGCATGATCGACGAGCCGGTGCAGAAGCGGTCGGCGATGTCGATGAAGCCGATGCGCGGGCTGATCCACATCACCAGCTCTTCCGAGAAGCGCGAGACGTGCATCATCAGGATCGAGGCGGCGGCGGTGAATTCGATGGCGAAGTCGCGGTCGGACACGGCGTCGAGCGAATTGTGGCAGACGTCGTCGAAGCCCAGCGTCCTGGCCACGCGCAGGCGGTCGATCGGGAAGGTGGTGCCGGCCAGGGCGGCGGCGCCCAGCGGCAGGCGGTTGACGCGGCGGCGTGCATCCTGCATGCGCTCGGCGTCGCGGCCGAACATCTCGACGTAGGCCAGCATGTGGTGGCCGAAGGTGATCGGCTGCGCCACCTGCAGGTGGGTGAAGCCCGGCATGATGGTGTCGGCGTGGCGTTCGGCGAGATCCGTCAGGGCGCCGCGCAGGCCGTTGAGCAGGACCAGGATGTCGTCGATGGCGGCGCGCACGTACAGGCGGATGTCGGTGGCGACCTGGTCGTTGCGCGAGCGGCCGGTGTGCAGGCGCTTGCCGGCGTCGCCGACCAGTTCGGTCAGGCGCTTCTCGATGTTCAGGTGCACGTCTTCCAGGTCGAGCAGCCACTCGAAGCTGCCGGCCTCGATCTCGGACCGGATCTGGGCCATGCCGCGCTCGATCTCGGCGCGATCGTGCTCGCTGATGATGCCCTGGGCCGCCAGCATCTCGGCGTGCGCCAGCGAGCCCTGGATGTCGTATGGCGCCAGGCGCTTGTCGAAGAACACGGATGCGGTGTAGCGCTTGACGAGATCGGATACCGGTTCGGAGAAGCGGGCCGACCAGGCTTCGGCTTTTTTGGAGAATTGTTCGGTCATGGTGGAATTCCGGTTGGGGATCCGACGATTATAAACCGCGTTGCCCGATGTCTTCCGATAGGAAGATTACCCGGAGAAAGCTCGCGAAAAAAAGCTCCCTGCCGAGCGCAATCGCGAGCAGTACGCAGGCCAATCGGCGCTAGAATGGTTTTTTTGCCAGCATTGCAAGCCCAATGATTACGAATGATTCCAGCTTCCAGGTCAGTACCGACCAATCCCGGCTCGACATCCCGATGATCTACCGCTTCCTCAGTGAACAGTCGACCTGGGCCGTGGGCATTTCCCGTCCAATCGTCGAGCGCGCGATCGAGAATTCGCTGTGCTTCGGCGGTTACCTCGACGGCCGCCAGATCGCGTTCGCGCGTGTGATCACCGACTACGCCACCTTTGCCAACCTGGTGGACGTGTTCGTCGTGCCCGAGTACCGCGGCAACGGCTATGGCAAGCAGCTGATCGGCGTCGTGCTGCGCCACCCCAGCCTGCAGAAACTGCGCCGCTTCATCCTGTCCACCACCGACTCGCACGACCTCTACGCGCGCTTCGGGTTTACCCCGCCGTTGCATCCAGAGACATTGATGGAGCGGTATTTCCCCAACATCTATTTGTCCTGAGCGGACTCAACATGGCGACGTGAATCTGGAATCAGGCTTACTCTGATGGCTCATCAGAGGAAGTCTTATGCTCCAGATCGTCGTCCATGCCATTCTCGCGTTGGCATTGCTGGCGAGCAGTGCCAGCCATGCCGCCGACGTGGAACCCAAGTCACCGAAAGGCTCGCTCGTCATCATCGGCGGCGCCCTGCGTGCCGACAATGATGCGGTATGGGAACGCATTGTCGCGCTCGCGGGTGGCAAAGGCGCCCGCATCGCCGTGTTCGCCTCCGCCTCGGCAAGTCCCGAACGGGCCGGCAATTATCTCGTCGAGCGCTTGAACCGCTATGGCGCCGACGCGTTCTTCGTCCCGGTCGCCGAGCGCCTGGATGGCGCCGACGGGCGCGCGGCGGCCGACGACCCCCGGCTGGCCGAGGCGGTGCGCACGGCCGGCGGCGCCTATTTCTCGGGCGGTGACCAGGGACGCATCACGCGCGTGCTGCGCCGGTCCGACGGCAGCAATACGCAGGTGCTCGACGCCCTGTGGGACATGTACCGGCGCGGCGGCGTGATCGCCGGCTCGAGCGCCGGCGCCGCCATCATGAGCAGCACCATGTTCGGCCACCCGCGCTCGATCCTGTCCACCCTCCAGCATGGCGTCGACGACGGCCGCCAGATCACGCGCGGGTTGGGCTTCATCGGCGACGACGTCTTCATCGACCAGCACCTGCTGGTGCGCGGACGCTTCGCGCGCATGCTGCCGGCCATGCTGGCCAAGGGCTACAAGATCGGCCTGGGGATCGACGAGAACACGGCGATGGTGGTCAATGCCAAGCGCGACGTCGAGGTGATCGGCTACCGCGGCGCGCTGCTGGTCGACCTGAGCGAGGCCGCCACCCGCGACGGCAGCTTCAATCTCGCCAACGGGCGCCTCAGTTACCTCGACAATGGCGACCGCTTCAACCTGGCCACCAAGACCTTCACGCCGGCGCCCGAAAAGGCGCACGGCAAGGTCGACCCCAAGAAGCCGTACTGGCGTGGCCCGCTGTTCTCGGCCGACATCCTCGGCAACGGCACGGTGGTCGACCTGATGGCCAAGCTGATCGACAGCGACCAGGTCGACGCGATCGGCCTGTCGCTGGACAGCCCCAACGCCGAACGGCCCGACCTCGGCTTCGAGTTCAAGCTTAGTCGCGTCGATGAGAGCGTCGGCTACCAGTCGGCATTCAGCGAAGCCTATTCGGTGTATAACGTGCGGCTCGATATCCGGCCGATCGTGGTGCAAAGGCCGCTGTATCAGTATCGATGAGCTTAGAATAGCGCGATCTCTGATTGCCGAGGAATCGCGATGCGCCGTCTCCTGATCCAGTCCTTTGCCGCGCTGCTGCTGGGCGCGACGTTCCTGCCGAAGGTAGAGGCCGCCCAGCCTGCCACGGTTCGTCTCGACTACACCCACAGCGGCAACGCGCTACAGGACAGTTACGCCATCGAGCGCGTGGTGATCGAACCGCTTCCTTGGCCGGGCAGCATGGCGCGCAACCTCGACGACACCAACCGCGGCCAGAACCGCGTGGAGGTCGTCGATGCGAAAACCGGCGACTTGCTGTACTCGCGCGGCTTCTCGACCGTGTTCGGCGAATGGCGCAGCACCGGGGAGGCGAACCGCATCAGCCGTTCGTTCCAGGAATCGGTGCGGTTCCCGCAATTTGAACAGCCGGTGCGGGTGCGCATCCTCGAGCGCGACGAGCGCAACGATTTCTCGGTGGCCTGGAGCGTCGAGGTCGATCCGACTGCGCAGGACGTCGTCAGGCGCCAGCCGCCGCCCCTGGCGACACCGGTCGCGATCCACGCCAGCGGCCCATCTCCCGACAAGGTCGACCTGTTGATCCTGGGCGACGGCTACACCCGGAAGGACATCAAGAAGTTCGAACAGGATGCGCGGCGCCTGACGAAACACCTGTTCTCGGTGTCGCCGTTTCGCGAACGCGCCGGGGATTTCAATGTATGGGCGATGGCGGTGCCGACCGAGCGATCCGGCATCAGCCGGCCGTCGACCGGCGTGCATCATCCGTCCGCGCTGGGCACGCGTTACGACATCTTCGGCAGCGAACGCTACGTGCTCACGCTCGACAACCGCGCGCTGCGCGACATCGCCCAGCACGCGCCGTATGAGTTCATCGAGATCCTGGTGAACAACGACACCTATGGCGGAGGCGGCATCTTCGGCCAGTTCAGCACCGCGGCGGCGGGCAACGACTGGGCCGATTACCTGTTCGTGCACGAATTCGGGCACCATTTCGCGGGCCTGGCCGACGAGTACTACACGTCGCCCGTGGCATACCAGCCGGCCAGCGGCCGCATGGAACCGTGGGAGCCGAACGTCACGGCGCTGCGCGACCCCGCCAAGCTCAAATGGAAGCGCCACGTGAAGGACGGCACGCCGCTGCCGACGCCGTGGCCCAAGGCCGAATACGAGGAAGCGGCGCGCGTCTTCCAGAAGAAGCGCGCCGCGCTGCGCGCAGGGAATCGTCCGGAATCCGAGATGAGCGCCTTGTTCCATGAAGACCTGAAGCGCACCAATGCATTGTTCGCGCAGCAGCCGCACCGCCATGCAATCGGCGCCTTCGAAGGCGCGAACTATGAAGCCAGCGGTTACTACCGTCCGGCCATGCAATGCCTGATGTTCGACCGTAGCGACTCGTTCTGCCCGGTGTGCCAGGACGGTGTCACAGACATCATCGATCTGTATGCGGGCCCGTTGCAGCGGTAATCTTTGCTTACAACTCTGACAATTTGACTGTGGGCTGACTAACAGACCCGGCAAAGCGATCGGCCTATTCTGGAATCACTGAACAACAACAACGACTGCACAGGCAACCCGACCCGTGCAGCGACCCACCAGAAAGGAAATACATCATGAACAAACTGATCGCTACCCTCATCGCCGGCCTGATGGCTACCGCTGCTCACGCTCAAACCACGTCGGCAACCGTCGCCGCAGACAGCCGCATTGTCAAGGCGGAAGCCAATGCCGAAAAAGACGTGATCAAGGCAGAACAGAAAGAAATCAAGACCGCCATCAAAGCGGACGAAAAAGTGAACAAGACCATGGCCAAGGCCGCCGAGACCAAGTCGAAGGCCCACGCCAACCTGGTCGAGTCGCACACCGACGCGGCTGCGAACGTGGCCAAGGCCGATCCGGAAGACCGCGCCAAGGCGATGGCCAAGGCCGAAGAGAAGGTGGCCGACGCCAACCTGAAAGCCGAAAAGAAAATGATCAAGGCCGACGAAAAAGTGCTGAAGGCACAAGTCGATGCGGCAGCCGACAAGGCCACCGCTGCGGCCAAGACCGAGCAGGTGCGTGCTGAAGCGCAAGCCGACGTGCACAAGGCTGCCGCCCGCAACTAAGCCCCGAGGTTGACACGATAATGCCGGCGCGAGCCATAATGCGGTTAAGTTAAACTGCTGAGCTAGCCGCCAAATACGTCGTCCCCGCGCAGGCGGGGACCCAAGTTGTGCAAACGTCGTCGAAACGCTTGCAAGATTGGGTCCCCACCTTCGTGGGGACGACGTTTTTACGCTAACTCAAGAAGACTTTCGCCTTCACTTAACCTCATTATGGCTCGCGCCGGCATTTTTTGTCTGAACGTCGGGAACGTTCGGGATTACGACGCGTCGGTCGCCCTCATCGCCAAATCCTGCGCTTTCAACCTCGCCGACAACGCCTTGCCCTTGCGCGCCCGCTTGCCAAAGTGCGGCTCGAGTCCCGACGCGAACAGCTCGACGGTCCGCGCCTTGTCACCAGCCCAGGTGCCGACCACATTCACACCCTTCTGCGTGATCGGTTGCGCCGCCAGCATCTTCTCCTTCGGCTCCAGCTCCATCAGGATCACGCCGCGCCCGCCATTGGTCAGCACCTTCATCTCGTCGATGCCGAACACCAGCACGCGGCCCTTTTCCGACAGGCAGGCAATCGCGCCGGCGGTGTCGGTCACGACCCGCGGCGGCAATGGCGCCGCGCCGTCGTTCAGGGTAATGAACGACTTGCCGCCCTTCAGGCGGCTGACCATGTCGCCGGCCTTGGTGATGAAACCAAAGGCATCCGAGGTCGAGATCAGCAGGCGCGTCTCCGGATTGCCCGCGAAGTAATGCAGCAGACGTACAGGCTTACCTTGCACGCCGCCCGACAGATCGACCAGCGTGGTGATCGGCACGCCGTCGCCGCGCGACCCGGGCAGCGCATTGACCGGCACCGAATACACCTTGCCGTTGTCGCCGATGCCCAGCAGATGATCCACCGTGCGGCACTCGAAGGCTTTGTACAGCGAGTCGCCGGCCTTGAAGGTGAACTGCGCCGGATCGTGTCCGATGCCGGTACGCGCGCGCACCCAGCCTTTTTCCGACACGATCACGGTCACCGGCTCGTCGATGACCTTCTGCTCGGCCACCGCGCGCTGCGCTTCCTCGATGATCGTGCGGCGCTCGTCGCCGTACTGCTTGGTGTCCGCTTCGATCTCGCGGATGATCAGGCGCTTCATCGACGACGGGTTCTCGAGGATGTCCTCGAGCTTCTCCTTGTCGCTGCGCAGTTCGGCCAGCTCTTGCTGGATCTTGATCGCTTCCAGGCGCGCCAGCTGGCGCAGGCGGATCTCGAGGATGTCCTCGGCCTGGCGTTCGCTCAAGTTGAATTCCTCGATCAGCGCCGCCTTCGGCTCATCCGAATTGCGGATGATGGCGATCACCTTGTCGATGTTCAGCAGGACCGTCTCGCGGCCTTCCAGGATGTGGATGCGGTCGTTGACCTTGCCCAGCTTGAATTCGGTGCGGCGGCGGACGGTAGTGAACCGATAGTCGACCCATTCCTGCAGGATCGCCGTCAAGCCCTTCTGGCGCGGACGGCCGTCGCCACCGATCATCACCAGGTTGATCGGCGCCGAACTCTCGAGCGAGGTATGCGCCAGCAGCATCAGCATGAACTCGCCCTGGTCGACGTTCTTCGACTTCGGCTCGAACACCAGGCGCACCGGGGCCTCGCGGCCCGATTCGTCGCGCACCGCGTCGAGCGCGCCCAGGATCGTGTTCTTTAGGGCCAGCTGTTCCGGCAGCAGCGCTTTCTTGCCGGGCTTGACCTTTGGATTGGTCAGTTCTTCGATTTCTTCCAGCACGCGTTGCGACGAGCAGCCCGGCGGCAGTTCATGGACCACCGCCTGCCACTGGCCGCGCGCCAGCTCTTCGATCTTCCAGCGCGCGCGCACCTTCATCGAGCCGCGACCGACCGCGTACATGTCGGCGATCAATGATGCCGGGGTGATGATCTGGCCGCCGCCCGGGAAGTCCGGGCCGGGAATGTGGGTCATCAGCTCGGCGTGGGTGATCTTGGGGTTGCGGATCATCGCTACCGCCGCCGCCGCGACTTCGCGCAGATTGTGCGACGGGATCTCGGTGGCCAGGCCCACCGCGATGCCCGAGGCGCCGTTGAGCAGCACCATCGGCAGGCGCGCCGGCAGCGTGCGCGGCTCAAGGGTCGAGCCGTCGTAGTTCGGCTGGTAGTCGACCGTGCCCATGTCGATCTCGTCCATCAACAGGCGCGAGATCGGCGTCAGGCGGGCTTCGGTATACCGCATCGCCGCGGCGCCGTCGCCGTCGCGCGAGCCGAAGTTGCCCTGGCCGTCGATCAGCGGGTAGCGCAGCGAAAAGTCCTGCGCCATGCGCACCAGCGCGTCGTACACCGACTGGTCGCCGTGCGGGTGCAGTTTGCCCAGCACGTCGCCGACGACGGCAGCCGACTTGCGCGGCTTGGCGGTCGGGCCCAGTCCCAGTTCGTTCATCGCGTACAGGATGCGGCGCTGGACCGGCTTCTGGCCGTCCGACACGTCCGGCAACGCGCGGCCCTTGACCACCGAGACGGCGTAGTCGAGGTAGGCGCGCTCGGCGAAGGTGGACAGGGTGAGCGTCTCGACGTCCGAGGGCTCGTGTTGTTGCTCAAAAAGGCTAGGTTGATTCGTCATGGTGATTATTCGTGTTCTGGCGGGCGTTGGAGGCTGCGGTGCCACACTTGGGTTCCCGCCTGCGCGGGAACGACGGTCTTCTGGCCAGTGGCCCAGGCACGTCGTCCCCGCGCAGGCGGGGACCCAAGTCATCTAGCAGGCTACATCCTCATCAGATATCCGCCTCCGTCTCGTTCCCGTGTTCCTCGATCCAGGCGCGGCGTGCGGCGGCTTCGCCTTTGCCCATCAGCATATTGAAGCGCGATGCCGACTCGGCCATGTCGTACTGGCCGAACGACACCGGCAGCAGGCGGCGCGTGTCCGGGTTCATCGTGGTTTCCCACAGCTGCTCGGCGTTCATCTCGCCCAGGCCCTTGAAGCGCGAGATGCTCCACACGCCTTCCTTCAGGCCCTCTTTCTTGAGCTTGTCCTCGATCGCCAGCAGCTCGCCGTCGTCCAGCGCGTACAGCTTCTGGATCGGCTTCTTGCCGCGCGCCGGCACGTCGACACGGTACAAAGGCGGACGCGCGATGCAGATGTTTCCGTTGTGGAACAGGGCCGGGAAGTGCTTGAAGAACAGCGTCAACAGCAGCACCTGGATGTGCGAGCCGTCGACGTCCGCATCGGACAGGATGCAGATCTTCCCGTAGCGCAGGCTGGAAAGGTCGGGCGCATCGTTCGGTCCATGCGGATCGACGCCGATCGCCACCGAGATATCGTGGATCTCGTTGTTGGCGAACAGGCGGTCGCGGTCGGTTTCCCAGGAGTTGAGCACCTTGCCGCGCAGCGGCAGGATGGCCTGGAACTCCTTGTCGCGGCCCATCTTGGCCGAACCGCCGGCCGAGTCGCCCTCGACCAGGAACAGCTCGTTGCGCGTGATGTCGGTCGATTCGCAATCGGTCAGCTTGCCCGGCAATACCGCCACGCCGGACGATTTCTTTTTCTCGACCTTTTGCAGTGAACGCAGGCGCGACTGGGCCTGCTTGATGACGAGTTCGGCCAGCTTCTTGCCGTATTCGACGTGCTGGTTCAGCCACAGCTCGAGCGGCGGCTTGGTGAAGGTCGACACCAGCTTGAGCGCGTCGCGCGAATTCAGGCGTTCCTTGGTCTGTCCCTGGAATTGCGGGTCCAGCACCTTGGCCGACAGCACGAACGAGACGCGCGCGAACACGTCTTCGGGCAGCAGCTTGACGCCTTTCGGCAGCAGGCCGTGCAGCTCGACGAAGTTCTTCACCGCGCCGAACAGGCCGTCGCGCAGGCCCGCTTCGTGGGTGCCGCCGCTCACGGTCGGAATCAGGTTGACGTACGACTCGCGCACCACGCCGCCTTCCTCGGTCCAGGCCACCACCCAGTCGGCGCCTTCGCCTTCGGCGAAGCTGTCGTCGCCTGCGGCGGCAAATTGCGCGCCTTCGAATAGCGGGATCAGGGTTTCGCCGCTCGAGCTCTGGGCCAGCGCTTCGTTCAGGTAGCCGCGCAGGCCTTCGTCGTAGCGCCAGGTCTGGACGTCACCGGTCTTGCCGTTGGTGAGCGTGACGGTCACGCCCGGCAGCAACACCGCCTTCGAGCGCAGCAGGCGCTGCAGATCGCCGAGCGGAATGTTCGGGGAATCGAAATACTTGCCGTCCGGCCACGCGGTGACGCGGGTGCCGTTCTTCTTGCCGCCTCGTTCGGCGGGGCCGGACGTGAGCGGCTCGATCACATCGCCGTCGGCGAATACCAGGCGGTGCTGGCCGTTGCCCTGGTCGTCACGGCGCCACACCTCGATCTCGAGGCGCTTCGACAGCGCATTGGTGACCGAGACGCCGACCCCGTGCAGGCCGCCCGAGAAGGCATAGGCGCCGCCCGAGCCCTTGTCGAACTTGCCGCCGGCGTGCAGGCGGGTGAACACGATCTCGACCGTGGACACGCCTTCTTCCGGGTGGATGCCCACCGGGATGCCGCGGCCGTCGTCCTCGACCGTGATCGAACCGTCCGGGTTCAGGGTCACGCCGATGTTCTTGCAGTGACCGCCCAGCGCTTCGTCGGAAGCGTTGTCGATCACTTCCTGGATGATGTGGAGCGGATTCTCCGTCCGGGTGTACATGCCCGGACGCTGTTTCACAGGTTCGAGTCCCTTGAGGACGCGGATGGATGATTCGCTGTAGTCTGGAGCGGGTTTCTTGGAGGCCATCTTGGAGGTTGTTTGTCGAATGCTTCGGCATTCTAACTTGTCGGTAGGAAAAGGTTTGGCTTTTTTACTGTTTAAATATACAGTAGTTTTCGCCGTGACGTGCTTTTCGCTTCGCACGTTTGTGCTAGATTAAGCTGGATAACCACGGCAATGCCAAAGAGGGGCATTAATGATGCACCCGTCCAGCTATCCGTTGTCCGTACGCCTGCTCGGGTTCACGCCTGGCGAATGCGTGCGGATGAGCGCCCTGCTGGCGCGGGCGCCGGGCGCGGGGCCGCCGTATTCTTGCCTGCATGACGACAGTTTGCAAGAGCCGGACCTGTATATCGCCAACGGCGACAGCCCGACCGCGCTGACCCGGCTCGGCTGCCTGCCGCCCGCATCGTTGCAGCCGGCGCTCGTGATCGGCGACGACCCCGGCAACCCCGGCGCCGGACCCTGGCGCACCCTGACTCGGCCGGTCGACCCCCTGCAACTGCATGAAGCCCTGGCCGACCTGCTCGAGACCCGGGTCCAGGTGCTGGTGCAGCAGAGTTGCCGCACCACCCGGCGCGTGCTGGCCGAGCGGCGCCGCCGTCCGCGCCTGGCGCCAGACTGCGAAACGCCGGCATTCTACACGCGCCTGCGTCGTGGGCCGGTAGATGGGGCGGTCCTGATCATCGACAAGGAATGCGGGCTGCGTAACCAGGTGGCGCGCGTGCTCGACCCGCGCCGGGTGCCGGTGGAATGGACCGACAGCCTGTGCGCGGCGGTGCGCCTGTGCGACGAAACGAAGGTGGCGCTGGTGCTGATCAACACGGCGGCGGTCGGCATCGAACCGTATAGGGTGTGCAGTTCGATCAAGTCGCAGGACGGGGCGCAGCGCACGCCAGTGGTGTTCCTGGTCGAGCATTCCTTTCACTACGACAGCGTGCGTGCGCGCCACGCCGGGGCGCGCGGCCTGCTCACGACGCCGGTCGCCGGCCGCCACTGGATGCTGACCTTCCAGAAGCTGCTCGACCTTCCGGTATAGCTTGCCGGTGTCGGCGGAACGCGACGTTTTGTAACAACTTTTTATTGTGCGCGACAGTGGCGAAGTTATATTAATAACCATGGCTGAAGACGATCAAATCAAGCGCAACGACGATCCGGCGGCGGACGTGGACGAGCGCCGCGAGACCCGCGTGCGGGTGCCCGAACGCCGCGCCAGCGGCGCCCAGTCGCGCGGTCCCGCCCGCTACCTGCGCGATGGCGACAATGCCGTCGCCCTGGCCGGCCGTGTCATTACCTCGCGTTTTCGCTCGCTGCGCGAGCGCTTCAACCGCGACTTCATGCAGCGCACGCTGCACATCGGCGTCTCGGCCCGCATTTTCCATCCGGAAGCCGGCGCCAAGGGCCTGCTCAGCAAGAACCTGCAGTACCTCGAGGAATCGATCGCGCAGTGGGTGATGTCGCGCGACGTGCTGGTGTTTATGATCCCCACCGTGAATACCAACGGCCTGCTACACCCCAGTAATATTACCCTGCGCCACTATGCGCGCCATCTCGACGGCCTGGTGCTGCAGGGCGGGGCCGACGTGGCGCCGCAAACCTATTCCGAAACGCCCACCCGTCCCGAATGGAGCGGCGACCGCGCGCGCGACGTCTACGAACTCGAACTGCTGCACGAATTCGTCGACGCCGGCAAGCCAGTGCTGGGCGTCTGCCGCGGCTGCCAGCTGATCAACGTCGCCTTCGGCGGCACCCTGCACCAGGACGTCGCCACCGACATGCCAGAGGCCCTGGCCCACGTGCACGACATGTACGACGCGCACCGCCACGCCATCGTGTTCCCGAAGGGCTCGTCGCTGGGCCGCATGTTCCCCAAGGTCGAGCGGGCGATGGTCAATTCGATCCACCACCAGGCGGTCAAGGATCTCGGGCGCGACATCCGCGTCGAAGCCATGTCCGAGCCGGACGGCATCATCGAGGCGATCCGCTACCAGCGCGCCAATTTCGTCATGGGCTTGCAGTGGCACCCCGAATTCCACCGCGCCGGCGGCGTCGACCTGCTCGACTGCACGCCGGTGCTCGATGAATTCCTGCGCGCGGCGCGTGAAACCCGCCTGTAACGTCCTAATGACGTCAAGTTAAGGCGAAAGTCTTCTTGAGTTAGCGTAAAAACGTCGTCCCCACGAAGGTGGGGGCCCAATCTTGCAAGCGTTTCGACAACGTTTGCAGAACTTGGGTCCCCGCCTGCGCGGGGACGACGTAGTTGACGGTTAGCTCAGCGGCTTAACTTAACGGCATTCGCTGTAACGTCCCGCATTATTGTCGCTAGGAATCATTCGTCACCCGTGTGCGTCCGGACTATGTCCATTTCCGAAAACGCTTGCTTTCGCCGCGCGACGCGTGAATAATAAATGAGAATCATTCGCATTTGTTGCGAATGCCGATATCGAATGCCGATATTCCCACGCCGGATCGTTGCCGATCGTAGCGCTACCCGGCTATTTTGGAGACGCTTGCATGACCATGTCCACCTCCCACACCACGCCGTCGGAACCGCGCAGCCCGGATACGCTGCTGGTTGCTTCGCTGTTGCACCTGATGTCCAACTACACCGCGCGCGGCGACGGCGAGCAGCCATGCGTCAAGCTGGCGTCGGTGATCGAGCGCCACCTGTGCGCGCTGTCGCGCCTGCCGAACATCGATCCGGTGCTGCGCGCCACCTGCGAACAGCTGGCCGACCAGTGGGCGGTCGTGGTCGACGCCAAGTTGCCGCCGCCGGCGCCTGCACGCCAGCCCTTGCTGGCGCGCTTCATGAAAGGCGGCTGGGCCGGCAAGGCCGCGCCGCTGGCCGGCTGACGCTGCGCCTAGCTCGTGCTGCCGCCACGGAAGTGCTGAATCGCCGCATTGACCATGCCCTCGACGCTGCCTTCGCGCTCCACGTGGCGGCGCAGGATGGTGGCGTCGCTGCCGTCGTGCACCGCCGCCGCCAGGTGCTTCAAGGCGTCCACGCTGCCCAGCGCCTCGGCATGCGGCAGCATGGCTTCGAGCGTCGCCAGGATGTCTTCGCGCATCGGCACGTTGTCGTAGGTCTTCGGATGCGTGATGCTGCCTTCCAGGCCGAAGCGGCAGGCCTGGAAGCGGTTGTAGTTGTAGACCAGGTAGTCGTCCTCTACAGGCATCTCTTCCACCGGCGCTCCTTCCTTGCGCTCCAGCAGATGGCGGCACAGCGCCTGCAGGTAGCCGGCCAGCGCCGCCGCCCGCTCCACCGTGAGCGGCGTGTCGCACACGCGCAGCTCGATGGTGCCGTACTCCGGCTTGGGCCTCAAGTCCCAGTAAAAATCCTTCATGCTCTTGACGATGTTGGTGCGTTCCATCTTGGCGAAGTAGACGTCGGTGAACTCCTGCCAGGAGAGCATGAACGGCGCCCGGCCGCTCATCGGGAAGGCGAACACGGAATTCAGGCGCGCCGATTCGAACAGGCTGTCGTGGCCCTGCACATAGGGAGAGGATGCCGACAGCGCGATGAAGTGCGGCAGGTAGCGGTTCAGCGCGTGCAGCAGGTAGAGCGCGTCGTCGCCGTTGGCGCAGCCGATGTGCACGTGCTGGCCGAACACCGTGAACTGCTTGGCCAGGTAGCCGTATAGCTGCGACAGGTATTCGTAGCGAGGCTTGGCCGAAATGCGCTGGTCGGACCAGTGCTGGAACGGATGCGTGCCGCCGCCGGCGATGCCGATATTGAGCACGTCGCTGGCCGCCACCAGGGTGTCGCGGATTTCGGTCAGTTCCGCCAGCAGCGGCGCGTAACCCGTGTGCACGCTCGAGTTAATCTCGATCATGCTCTCGGTGATCTCGGGCGTGACGTTGCCCGGGAACGGTTTACGTTTCAACAGGTGCATCAAGTCGGGACTGGCCGCGGTCAGGTTGAAATCCGACAGGCTGACCAGTTGCAGTTCGAGCTCGACCCCGAAGGTGAGCGGCTGCGAGGCGTTGAAGGCTTCAAGCGACATGGTTCGACTCCGGTGCTTCGCGCGCCCAGATCAGCGCGCGCTGGATGATGATCGGGCCGAAGACTTCGAGCAGCATCGTCACGGCCGCCATCGCATACAGTTCTTCGACCACTTTCAGGCCGGCATAGCGCGCGTGCTCGAGCAGCAGGATCACGAACACGGCCAGCGGCGCCAGCCCGAGGCCGGTGAGCGCGCCCTTGCGCCAGGTGACGCCCGACAGGTGGGCGAACGCCGTCACCCCGGCCACCTTGGCGACCATGCGCGCCAGCACCACGCTGATGGCGAGCAGCGCGCCGGCGGTGACCAGGCGCCAGTCGAGGGTCGAGGCGGCGTACACGAACAGCAGCACGGTCAGCACCTCGCCCAGCGCGCCGAAGTTGCGCTGGGTTTGGGTAAAGGCGACGCGCCGGTAGCGCACCGTCAGGCCGAAGGCCAGCGCCGCCACCACCGGCGTCAGGCCGGCGCTGTCGCATACGGCCACCAGCAGGATGATCGCCAGGGCGAAGGCGACGGTGGTGTCCTGCTGCGGATTGCCGATCGCGCGCAGCAGGGCCGGCACGATTACGCCGAAGATGGCCCCGATCAGGATCGAGGCGGCCAGCATCACCAGGCTTTGCCACAGCGCTTCGCCCACCGCGTCATAGGTGCGGAACAGCCAGATGCCGATGATGGCGTTGAAGGCGAACACCGACAGCACGCAGTTCAGGGCCGACAGGTGCAGCACCCGCTCCGTCATCTGGCCCGAGCTTTTCTGTTCATTGACCACCCGCACCACGGTGGCGGGCGAGGTCGCCATCGACAGCGCCGCCATCAACAGGGCCGTCAGGCGGCCGACGCCGAAGGCGCTGGTGACGGCATACACGAGGATGAAGGTCAGCGCCGCCTCCACCAGGCCGGCCACGCCGATCCAGGGATTGTTGACCAGCCAGCGCAGGTTGATGCGGTTGCCCAGCTCGAACAGGATCAGGCCGAAGGCGACGTTGGCCAGCAGCGAGACCGGCCCCATGTCGGGGGCGGGCAGGGCGCCGATCTGGGTGCTGCCGAGGGCGAAGCCGACCAGGCCATAGAAGCTGATGCGCGGCAGGCCGGTCCAGCGCTGGCCGAATTCGCCGGCCAGCCAGGCCAGCGCGATCGCCAGCGGCCATGCGAGGCTCGTCAACAAGGACAGCAGGTCTGGCATTCGTCTTCCCCTCTATTCTTTTATTCGGTGCGCTTGGCCCCGGCGTCCGCGGATTCTACAAGCGGACGTGGCGCGCACGATTGTTCTGGCTCGCCCGTCCACGCGCCTTGTGTTGAGGCACGGCGAGCGGCGGGCGAGTGGTTCGATCATAGCGATTCCTGCCCGGCTGTCCGTGTCCGCACTAACACAGTGCGTAAAGACATGAGTTGTTGACGGGAATTACTTGCTGAGCAGGCGCATCGCCCGTTCCAGGCCGTCCAGCGTGATCGGGAACATGCGGTTGTTCACGATCTGGCGGATGAGGGCGATCGACTGCCGGTACTGCCACAAATGTTCCGGCTCCGGATTGAGCCAGGCAAAATGGGGAAAGGTGGACACGAAGCGCGCCAGCCAGGCCGCGCCCGGCTCTTCGTTGTTGTACTCGACCGAGCCGCCCGGCGCCATCACCTCGTAGGGACTCATGGTGGCGTCGCCGACGAAGATCAGGCGGGTGTCGGGCGGATACTTGCGCAGCACGTCCCAGGTGTCGAAACGCTCGCTGTGGCGGCGGCGGTTGTTCTTCCACAGGTAGTCGTAGACGCAGTTGTGAAAGTAATAGAACTCCATGTTCTTGAACTCGCTGCTGGCGGCCGAGAACAGTTCTTCGGTGCGCTCGACGTGGTCGTCCATCGAGCCGCCCACGTCGAGCAGCATCACCACCTTGATCCGGTTCTTGCGCTCGGGCCGCATGCGGATGTCGAGCCAGCCGGCATTGCTGGCGGTGGCGCGGATGGTGTCGTCCAGCGCCAGCTCGTCTGCCGCACCCTGGCGCGCGAAGCGGCGCAGGCGGCGCAGCGCGACTTTCAGATTGCGCGTGCCCAGCTCGCGCTCGTCGTCGTAGTCGCGGAAGGTGCGCTGTTCCCATACCTTGACCGCGCTGCGGTTGCGGCCCGTTCCACCGATGCGGATGCCTTCCGGATTGGTGCCGCCGTGCCCGAAGGGCGAGGTGCCGCCGGTGCCGATCCACTTGCTGCCACCGGCGTGGCGTTCCTTCTGCTCTTTCAGCAGCTCTTGCAGGCGCTGCTGCAGCTTGTCGTAGCCGAATTTTTCCAGCTGGGCCTTCTGTTCCGGCGTCAGCTCGCGCTCGAAGCGCTTGATCAGCCACTCCAGCGGAATCTCTGCCTTCTCGTCGAACACCGCGTCGACCCCCTTGAACCACAGGCCGAACACGCGATCGAACTTGTCGAAGTGGGCTTCATCCTTCACCAGCGTCAGGCGCGCCAGGTAATAGAACTCGTCGAGCGAGGGCAGGATCACCTGGCGCTGCAGGGCTTCGAGCAGGGTCAGGAATTCGCGGATCGAGACCGGGACCTTGGCCTCGCGCAGGGCGCGGAAGAAGTCGATCAGCATCGCTTATCCTCCGGCGTGATGCGCGAGGCGCGCCTCCAGGTGCGCCTTCACGCGCGGCGCGACCGTGATCATCGCCGGTTCCGCGCCATGGCCATCAGGCGGTCGAACAGCGCGACGTCCTGTTCGTTCTTGAGCAGGGCGCCGTGCAGCGGCGGCGCCGCGTTTTCCGCGCGCAGCGCTTCGGCCGGCACGCCTTCGGCCAGCAGCAGCTTGAGCCAGTCGAGAAATTCCGAGGTCGACGGCTTCTTCTTGATGCCGGGGACGTCGCGCAGCGCATAGAAGCTTTGCAGCGCGGCCGCCAGCAGGTCTTGCCTGAGCGTCGGGAAGTGCACGCCCACGATGTCGGCCATCGTCTCGCGGTCCGGGAACTGGATGTAATGGAAGAAGCAGCGGCGCAGGAAGGCGTCGGGCAGTTCCTTCTCGTTGTTGGAAGTGATGATCACCAGCGGGCGGTGCCTGGCCACCACCATCTCGCGCGTCTCGTAGACGTAGAACTCCATGCGGTCGAGTTCGCGCAGCAGGTCGTTCGGGAACTCGATGTCGGCCTTGTCGACTTCGTCGATCAGCAGCACGACCGGCTCGGGCGAGGTAAACGCCTGCCACAGCACGCCCTTGACGATGTAGTTCTGGATGTCGCGCACGCGCTCGTCGCCCAGCTGCGAATCGCGCAGGCGCGAGACGGCGTCGTATTCGTACAGGCCCTGCTGGGCCTTGGTGGTCGACTTCACGTGCCACTGCAGCAGCGGCATGTTCAGCGCGCTTGCCACCTCTTCGGCCAGCATGGTCTTGCCGGTGCCCGGTTCGCCCTTGATCAGGAGCGGGCGGCCCAGCGTGAGCGCGGCGTTGACGGCCAGTTTCAGGTCGGGAGTCGCGACGTAGTTGTCGCTGCCTTCGAAGCGTGAAGAAGCATGCATGGCGGGTGGGGGCGAAATCGAAGAAGATGGGCCGAGTATATGACAAAAATGTGCGCCTGCAGCCGGTCCCGCGCCGGACGCCGGTTTGTAGACTGGTATCAAGTCTTCGGATAGAATCGGCCAGTTGGTAAGCCTTTGCTAAGTTTTTGTGCGGTTGCGATTTTCGACATATAACTAACGAGACGCCCATGAAAAAAACTCTGGTACCACTGGCGCTGGCGCTCCTTGCCGGCGCCGCCGGCAGCGCATCCGCCGCGGAAGTGGTCGGTAATCCCCAGGCGGCCACCGCCAAGATCGAGATGTGCATCGGCTGCCACGCCATCCCGGGCGGCTACAAGACGGCATTTCCCGAGGTGTACCGTGTGCCGATGATCGGCGGCCAGTCGGCCAAGTACATCGAATCCGCACTCAAGGCCTATCGCAAGGGCGACCGCAAGCATCCTTCCATGACCGGCATCGCGCGCTCGATGAGCGACCAGGACATCGCCGACGTGGCGGCCTATTATTCCCAGCAATCGTCGGTCCAGGCGACCGCCAAGCGATGAGGACCGCCATGAAGAACACGATGCTCCTGCTGGTCCTCGGCGCCGCGTCGCTCGGCGCGTCCGCCAACGACGTCAAGCGCGGCGAAGCCCTGGCCCAGAAATACAACTGCGCCTCCTGCCACGGCGCCGACTACAACAAGCCGATCGACCCGACCTATCCGAAGCTGGCCGGCCAGCATGCGGACTATCTCACGCATGCGCTGCGCGCCTACAAGCGCGGGGCCGGCGCCAACGGCCGCGTCAACCCGATCATGGCCGGCATCGCGCAGCCGCTGTCGAATCAGGACATGGCCGACCTCGGCGCCTATCTGGCCAGCCTGCCGTCGCAGCTGGTGGTCAAGAAGTAGCGGGGCCAGTAGCAGGGCCGCCACACGCCCGTGGGCGTCAGCTGGTAACATGCGAACCCCTTTGTTGCAGCGCAGCGAGGGGATCGTCATCTTGCCGCTGGAGCCGCCGTGCCGTCGTTTACCCCCGCTTACCTGAAGATCAACCTGCTGGCCGGCCTCACCGTCGCGCTGGCGCTGGTGCCCGAGGCGATCGCCTTCGCCCTGGTCGCCCATCTGTCCCCGCTCACCGGCCTGTACGCGGCGGTGATCGTCGCCTTCATCACGGCAAGCTTCTGCGGCCGGCCCGGCATGATCTCGGCCGCCGCCGGCTCGCTGGCGGTGGTGATGGTGGCGCTGGTGGTCCAGCATGGCGCGCAATACCTGCTGGCCGCCGTGGTGCTGATGGGCGTGCTGCAACTGCTGTTCGCCGCCGCGCGCCTGGGCAAATTCATCCGCATGGTGCCGCATCCGGTGATGCTCGGCTTCGTCAACGGCCTGGCGCTGGTGATCTTCCTGGCCCAGTTCAACCACTTCAAGGAGGCGGGCCCGGATGGGGCGCCAGCGTGGATGGCCGCTTCCGAACTGGCGGTCATGGCCGGCATCATCGTGGTCACGATGGCGGTGATCTACCTGACGCCGCGCCTGACGAAAGCGGTGCCGTCGACGCTGGTCGGCATCCTGGTGGCCAGCGTCGGCTGCGCGCTGCTCGGCATCGAGACCAGGACCGTGGGCGACCTGGGGTCGATCGCCGGCGGCCTGCCGGGCTTCGCGCTGCCGGACGTGCCGTGGAACCTGGAAACGCTGCGCATCGTCTTCCCCTATTCACTGGTGCTGGCCGGGGTCGGCCTGATCGAATCGCTGCTGACCCTGACCCTGATCGACGAGATCACCGACACCCGCGGCCAGCCGAACCGCGAGTCGCTGGCGCTGGGCGCGGCCAACGTCGCGGCCGGCCTGTTCGGCGGCATGGGCGGCTGCGCACTGATCGGCCAGAGCATGATCAACGTGAACAGCGGCGCCACCGGCCGCCTGTCGGGCATCGCGGCCGCGCTGTTCCTGCTCGCCTTCATCCTGTTCGGTGCGCGCTGGATCGAGGCGATCCCGCTGGCGGCGCTGGTCGGCGTGATGTTCGTGGTGTGCGAAAAGACCTTCGAGTGGGGCACGTTCCGCCTGGTTGGAAAAGTGCCGCGCGCCGACCTGTTCGTGATCGTGCTGGTGGCGGGCATCACCCTGGTCTACGACCTGGCGCTGGCGGTGATCGCGGGCGTGATTGTGTCGGCGCTGGTGTTCGCCTGGCAGCACGCCAAGCAGGTCCGGGCCGCGGTCTCGCACGACGAGCAGGGCCGCAAGATCTATACGCTGGAGGGCACGCTGTTCTTCGCCTCGGTGACGCCGTTCCAGGCGCTGTTCGCGCCGAAGGACGATCCGCAGGACGTCATCATCGACTTCCTGCAGGCACGGGTGGTCGACCATTCGGCGATCCAGGCGATCGACGCGCTGGCCGAGCGCTATCGCCTGCTGGGAAAGCGCCTGCACCTGCGCCACCTGGGCCCGGACTGCCGCGCGCTGCTGGACAAGGCGCTGGCGTCGTCGTAGGGTGGACGGCTCGGCCGTCCACGCGGTGATGGTTGGCAGCCAGATCATCCGGCACGAAATCGGGGCCGGTAACTATCACCGCGTGGACGGCGTAGCCGTCCACCCTGCGCATTGCATGAATTACGCGAATGCGCGCCGGCGCACGCAGTCGATATAGGCCTCGGTATCCGGCGGCACGCCGTTTCGCTGCGAGGCCCAGATCATCTCGCCCAGGCATTCCATGATCTCGTGGTGGGCGTCGTGCGCGCCGCGCCGGGCCACCAGGGCGTCATGGGCGGCGCGGATGCCGCGCGGCTGGTCGATCGAGATCTGCTCGGCGATCGACAGGTGCATCGACAGGTGCAGGAAGGGATTCGCCTTGCCGCCCTCGACCGAATAGTCGGCCGCGATCGCCGCCTCGACGTCCTCGAACTGGCCGTGGTACTCGGGATGCTGGACGATCCAGTCGGCCGCGATCGCGTCCATCGGGGTCAGGATCTCGCCGTTGCGGTGCTTGCGGTAGGCTTCGCAGAAAAAGCGGCGCACGTCGTGCGAGGACGGAGTGAACATGGCGGAATGCGGCAGGAAGGGAAGGGAGCCGGCATTGTAGCGCGATGCCGGCCTGGCGTCACAGCGCCGTGTCCGTGCCTGCGTCCTGGTACCGCTCACGGATCGCCTTGCAATCCTTGGGCAGGGCGACGCTGGCCGGCTTGCCAAGTATTTCCGCGTGCAGCCTGGCCAGGTTGGCGGCGAAGCAGGCGCGTCCCGGGGTAACGGCCGCCGCCAGCAGCGCGTCGCCGTCGATCTTGTCCAGGAAATAATCGACCACCGGACGTGGCCAGTCGCTGCGCTCCCTGAATGGCGCTTCCAGTTCGGCGCGGGCCTGCGGGTCGCCGGCGCGCAGCCGGGCCAGGTAGAGCCAGAGGGCGCCATTGCGGCCGGTGTGCCCCTCTCCCAGGCTGGCCCGCAAGAACGTGGCCGCCTGCTCCGGCTTGCCCTGCACCAGCATCCGCACGCCCAGCGACAGGCTCGCCTCGCGCTGGCCCAGCGCTGCCGCCCGCTCCAGATAAGCGATCGCGGCCGCCGGATCCTTGCGCGTGCTGCGCTCCGAAGTCGCCATGCCCGCCATCGTGTACCAGGCGTCGGCATTGCCGGCTTCGGCCTCCTGGCGCATCCAGGGCCTGACCTCGCGCCGCGAGTCGAACGGCTGGCCGCCGAGGTACGATACGTACAGCTTGCCCTGGCTCATGGCGAACAGCACGCGGTGCGCGCGCAGGAAGTCGACGCCCAGCAGCACGTCGACGTTCAGCTGGCTGTCGATCACGTCGAACTCGGGATCGTGCACGGTGGCGTCGCCGATCCTGAAGGTGTCCGCCCTGGCGATCCAGGCGTCCACCGACTGCCTGCCGACGCCGTGGGCATTGGCCACGCGCTGCGCGCGCGGGCCATCGAGGTCGATGCCGGCGCGATGCGCCGCGCGCCTGGTGACGGTCGTGACCGATGCGCCGCTGTCGATCATGGCGGTCAGGCGCGTGCCGTTGATGTGGACGAAGAACTGCGGATTCGCCGTCAGTTCATCGTGCTGGCGGAACGGGATCACGCTCGCGTCTTTGTCCCAGTAGGCCAGCCAGGTGCTGCCGCAGCGTTGCGGGCGGAAAAAGCGCAGTTCCTTGGTGGCCAGCGAGAATTCGAGGTCGCTTTGCAGCAGGAAGGCGGCGCCGACGATGGCGTCGAACGGCGGCGTAAACGAGGTTTCGCCGACGACCGACAGGTACAGGTCGCGGGCGCGCACCGGCCCGATGACGAACTCCGTCACCTTGGCGTCGTACAGACGCGACTTGCCGGCGATGCCCTGGACGTAGCTGCCGGTGGGCCGCTGGGTCAGGCCATGGCGCTCGACCCCGGTGCGGGTCAGGTAAGTGATCCCGGATCCGGTATCGGGCAGCATGGTGGCGCGCTTGCCATTGATCTCGCCGGTCATCGTCAACCCCAGACCCGAGCCGGCATAGTGCAGCGGCACCTGCGCCACCTGCAGGAACTGGCACGCCGTTTGCGCCGCGGCATGCAGAGGCAGGAGAAAGAGGAGGGGAGCGAGAAACACGCTCAGCACTGGGGCAATGAAAGTCATGCCCCATTCTACTGGCTGGAGTTGCCTGCGAGGCAATGCTTTGCGCATGAAATGACGCGCGGGAGAAATCCGGCGGAAACGGGGGCGCAGGCCACCGTTTCCGTACAGACAAAATTACTTGTTTCGCGCCAACGCCAGCGATTCCGGCCCCGCCGGACCGGCGCCGCTTGCCGCAGCCACCATGTCCTGGGCCGGCTTGGCGCCTTGCGACCTGCCATGCGGCTGGCGCAGGTAGCGCGCGCTGTGGCGCCGCTCGCCTTGCTGGCCCCGGGCAGGCCAGGTGACGAAGCGCGACAGTTCCTGCAGGGCGCGCTGGTAGACGTCGCGCTTGAACTCGATCACGACGTCCAGCGGCACCCAGTAATCGTGCCAGCGCCAGGCATCGAATTCCGGGTGGTCGGTCAGGCGCAGGTTGACGTCGTTGTCGCGCGCAATCATGCGCAACAGGAACCAGATCTGCTTCTGGCCGCGGTAGTGGCCGCGGATCTCGCGCTTGATGAAGTGGTCGGGCACCTCGTAGCGCAGCCAGTCGCGGGTTCGCCCCATGATCTTGACGTGCTCCTGGCGCAGGCCGATTTCTTCCTCGAGCTCGCGGTACATTGCCTGTTCTGGCGTCTCCCCGTACTTGATACCCCCTTGCGGGAATTGCCATGAGTGCTCGCGCACCCGCTTGCCCCACCAGACCTCGTTGTTAGCGTTCAGCAGGATGATGCCGACGTTGGGCCGAAACCCTTCACGGTCGAGCATAAGTGCACCTCGATACTTTCTGCCGGCGGATCGTCCCTTGTGGGCACGTGTCCTTATGTTTTTACCTACAAATTCTGTACGCCCGCGGGGTGTCGGCGCCGTTTGTACGGCGCATGCTGCTGGTTCCGGACCCTGTTTGTAGAAAGATTGGACGCATCAGCCGGCTAATCCTTTAAAATTAGGTCGATTATAACCCTCTCTTTTTAAAAAGAATTCACTGATATGCGCGCCTCACGATTTTTTATTTCAACTCTTAAAGAAGCGCCTTCCGATGCCGAGATCGTCAGCCATAAGCTGATGATGCGCGCCGGAATGATCAAGCGCCTGGGTTCCGGCATCTATACCTATATGCCGGTCGGGTTGCGCGTCATCCGCAAGGTCGAGGCGATTGTCCGTGAAGAAATGAACCGCGCGGGCGCGATCGAACTCCTGATGCCGCTGGTGCAGCCGGCCGAGCTGTGGCAAGAGACGGGCCGCTGGGACAAGATGGGCGACGAGTTGATGCGCGTCAAGGATCGTCACGGCCGCGATTTCGCGATCCAGCCGACCTCCGAGGAAGTGGTCACCGACGTCGTGCGCAGTGAAATCAAATCGTACCGCCAGCTGCCGATCAACTTCTATCACATCCAGACCAAGTTCCGCGACGAGCGCCGTCCGCGCTTCGGCCTGATGCGCGGCCGCGAATTCACCATGAAGGACGCCTATTCGTTCGACCGCGACCTGGAAGGCATGCAGAAGTCCTACCAGACCATGTTCGACGCCTATACCCGGATCTTCAACCGCTTCGGCCTGAAGTTCCGTGCGGTGGCGGCCGACAACGGCGCCATCGGCGGCACCGGCTCGCATGAATTCCACGTCATCGCCAGCACCGGCGAAGACGCGCTGGTGTACTGCCCGACGTCGAGCTATGCCGCCAATATCGAAGCGGCCGAAGCGCTGGCCACCGGCGCCCGCGGCGCGGCGACCCAGGCGTTGACGAAGGTCCCGACCCCAGGCAAGACCAAGTGCGAGAGCGTGGCCGAGCTCCTGAAGCTGCCGCTGTCGCAGACCGTCAAGACCATCGCCCTGACCGTCGAGAACGAAGGCAAGAAGCAGTACTGGGTGCTGCTGCTGCGCGGCGACCACGAGCTCAACGAGATCAAGGTGTCGAAGGTCGCCGGCCTGAAGGACTTCCGCTTCTCGACGGAAGCCGAAATCCTCGAGGTGTTCGGCACCGTGCCGGGCTATCTGGGTCCAATCAATACCAGGCTGCCGGTCAACGTCGTTGCCGACCGCACCGTCGCCAACATGGCCGACTTCGTGTGCGGCGCCAACGAGGCGGACTTCCACTACATGGGCGCCAACTGGGGCCGGGATATGCCGGAACCATTGGTGGCCGACCTGCGCAACGTGGTCGAGGGCGACGCTTCGCCGGACGGCCAGGGCGTGCTGGCGATCGAGCGCGGCATCGAGGTGGGCCACGTGTTCCAGCTCGGCACCGCGTATTCGGAAGCGATGGGCGCGACCTTCCTGGACGAAGCCGGCAAGCCGGCGCCGCTGCAGATGGGCTGCTACGGCATCGGCGTGACCCGCATCCTGGGCGCGGCGATCGAGCAGAACTTCGACGACAAGGGCATCGTGTGGCCCGATTCGATCGCTCCGTTCGAGCTGGTGCTGTGCCCGATGGGCCTGGACCGCAGCGAGATGGTCAAAGCCGCCACCGAAACGCTGTACGACGAGCTGCTGGCGGCGGGTGTCGACGTGATCGTCGACGATCGCGGCCTGCGTCCGGGCGCGATGTTCGCCGACTGGGAACTGATCGGCGTGCCGCACCGCGTCGTGATCGGCGAGCGTGGCCTGAAGGAAGGCAACCTCGAATACCAGGGCCGTCGCGACGAAGCGGCGAGCAGCGTGCCGGTGGCCGACATGGTCGCCTTCATCAAAGGCAAGCTGGGCAAGTGATGCGGATGCGCCTCGCCCCCTGGCTGGGCGGCGCCGTGCTCGCGTGCGCCTTCGGCCTGGGTGGGGGCGAGGCGTTCGCCGGCAACCAGAAGGAAGAAGCGCTGTCGGATTCGGTGCGCCTGGCCCTGGCCAACGCCATCGCCGACGCGCGCCCGCCGCGGCCGACTTTCCGTACCGAGCAGGCGCGGGCGCGCTATCAAGGCTGGCTCGACGCCATGTCGGGCCGGCTCGCCAAGCGCATGCCCGACGTCCAGACCCGCACCGAGTTCCTCGAGACGGTGTGGTACGAATCGACCCGCGCCGGACTCGATCCGGCGCTGGTGCTGGGCCTGATCCAGGTCGAATCGGCCTATCGCAAGTACGCGATCTCGATCGCCGGCGCGCGCGGCTACATGCAGGTGATGCCATTCTGGACCAGGGTGATCGGCGACGGCGACCGCCGTCGCCTGTTCCACATGCAGACCAATCTGCGCTACGGCTGCGCGATCCTGCGCATGTATATCGACATGGAGCGCGGCGACCTGTACCTGGCGCTGGGCCGCTACAACGGCAGCCGGGGCAAGCCGAAGTATCCGAACGCGGTGCTGGCGGCGTGGAAGAAGTGGGAATTCACGCCGGCGACGAATGCGCGTGCGCAGGGTAGTCCTGCGTCGACGGAACGCGTCGGCAGCATAGCTGCCAACCCTGCGTAGGGTCGGCAGATTTCTGCCGACGCGTTCAACCTACGCCTGAAGACCCCGCTCCCGCTGTACAAAATCTCAACATATCAGTTCACCAACGCGTCACGTTAGCAGTGTAGACTTTCCGCTTTCCCAAGCAGAGGACTGCATGCGACCGACCACTCTTGCCTTCGCCGCGCTGCTGGCGGCACTCGCCGGCTGCGCGACGCCGCCGCCCGCGTCAAACCCATCCGCCGCCGTCGCGCCAGGCGCCGCCGCCGCCAATCCCATCGACCAGCGCGCGAAGAACGTCATCTTCTTCCTCGGCGACGGCCTGGGGATCAACACCCTGACCGCGGCGCGCATCTTCGCCGCCGGCGAAGACGGCGAGCTGGCGATCGACAAGCTGCCCGAGTCGGCCTTCGTGAAGACCTTCTCGAACGATGCCCAGGTCACCGACAGTGCCGCCGCGATGGCGGCCTACATGACCGGCGTGAAGCACAATAACGGCGTGGTCTCGATGTCCTTCGGCACCCGCTCGATCGCCCCTGGCAAGGACGCCAACGGCAACGCCCTGGTCAGCCGCTGCGAGGAAGGCCAGAGCGGCGCCGCCGCCGTCACCTTGCTCGAACTGGCCAAGCGCCGCGGCATGGCGGTCGGCGTGGTCACCAACACCAGCGTCACCGACGCCACTCCGGCCGCGACTTATGCCCACGCCTGCCACCGCAGGCTGGAAACCGATATCGCCGCCAGCCTGGTGCCGGGCGGCGCCGGCTACAACGCGGCGCTCGGCGCGCGCGGCCTGGACGTGCTGTTCGGCGGCGGCGCCCGGAATTTCACGCCGTTCGACCGCGGCGGCAAGCGCGCCGACAACCGCGACCTGCTGGCCGAGTTGCAGGCCAGGGGCTTTCGCGTGGTGAACGACACCGCGCAATTGAACGCCTTGACCCCGGGCCAGCCGGCGGTCGGCCTGTTCGCACCGAACCACATGGACTTCGACGCCGTGCGCGACGCCAGCCGCCAGCCGGCGCTGGCGGCGATGGCGAGCAAGGCGATCGAGCTCCTGGCGCCGAACCCGAACGGCTTCTTCCTGATGGTCGAGGGCGGCCTGATCGACCACGCCCTGCACGCGACGCTCGGCAAGCGCGCGCTGCAAGAAGCGGTGACCTACGACGCGGCGCTGCAGGCGGCGATCGAGCGCATGGAAGCGCTCGACCCGGGCTTGAAGCACACCCTGATCGTCGCCACCGCCGACCATGACCACACCCTGGTCCTGAACGGCTACGCGGCCCGCACCGGCAAGACCACGCCGTCCAACCCCGGCGTGATCGGCCTGGTGCGCACCGCCGACGGCAAGCCGACGCTGGACGGCAAGGGCCAGCCGTATACGATCATCGGCTTCGGCACCGGCGAGCAGCGCCACGCGGGCAATCGCAGTGCGCCCTTGACCGACGAGATCGTGACGCGCGACGACTACCACCAGGAAGCCGTGGTGCGCACCCGCGCGGGCGCCGAGACCCATGGCGGCAGCGACGTCTACCTGGGCGCGACCGGCGCCAACGCCGAACTGTTCCGCGGAACCATCGACAACACCCGCGTGTTCAATCTGATCAAGACCGCCGCCGGCCTGTAAGCCGCGACCAGGAGCCACCATGACTTTCCCCCGTTTTACTCCACTGCTGCTGGCCGCCGCATGTATTCCAGCCCTTGCCGCTGCTTTCGCCACGCCTGCCATTGCCCAGCAAAAGGCGAAGAACATCCTCTTCTTCCTGGGCGACGGCATGGGCCCGTCCGTCATCACCGCAGCCCGCATTCACCGCGGCGGCGAGGACAGCCTGCTGCACTTCGAGCGCCTGATGGAGCGCACCGCGCGCATCAAGACCTATTCGCTCGACTACCAGACCACCGACAGCGCGCCGTCGATGGGCGCCTACATGACCGGCCTGAAGTTGAACAACGACGTCATCTCGCATGCCGGCGCGCGACCGATCGAGCCGGGCAAGGACGGCGTCGACCGCTGCGGCCAGGACAACGGCACGCCGGCGGTGACGATCCTGGAACTGGCCAAGGCCCAGGGCAAGGCGACCGGCGCCGTCACCACCACCGAACTGACCCACGCCACGCCGGCATCGACCTTCGCGCACAGCTGCAGCCGCGACGCGGTGTATGCGATCGCGCAGCAGATCGTGCCCGGCGGCGCCGGCTACAACAAGGCGCTGGGCGACGGCGTGGACGTGCTGATGGGAGGAGGGCGCAACCATTTCACCCCGCGCGACCCCGCCACCAATCCAAGGGGCCGCCCCGACGGGCGCGACCTGCTGGCCGAATTCGCCGGCGCCGGCTACTACGTGGCCGGCACCCGCGCCGGCATGATGTCCGCCAGGGAAGGCCGCAAGTTCGTGGGCATTTTCAGTGCCACGAGCCACCTCGACTACGCCTACCAGCGCCGTCCCGAGCAGCCGACCCTGGCCGAGATGACCGGCAAGGCGATCGACCTGCTGTCGAAGAATCCGAATGGTTTCTTTTTGATGGTCGAAGGCGGCAAGATCGACCACGCCCTGCACGACACCCGCGCCAAGCATGCGCTGGAAGAGACGGTGGCCTTCGACGACGCCCTGCAGCTGGCGATCGAGCGCATGCGCGCCATCGATCCGGGCCTGCAGAACACGCTGATCGTGCTGACCGCCGACCATGACCACACGATGCAGATCAACGGTTACCCGAAGCGCGGCAATCCGATCACCGACATCGTGCGCGACTATGCGTCGGGCGAGCCGAAGAAGGATGCGGACGGCAAGACCTTCACGACCCTGGTGTTCGGCAACGGTCCGAACCGCCCGGACGTGCGCGCCGACGTCGACAGCGTGGTGGCGCAAGGCGACGATTATCATCAAGAAACCGGCGTGCACAAGTCGTCGGAAACCCATGGCGGCGGCGACGTGAAACTGTATGCGACCGGGGCCGGATCGGCGTCTTTCAAGGGTACGATCGAGAATACCCAGGTGTTTCATCTGATGAAAGCGGCAGCGGGCTTGTAATGGATCCGGATCGGCGCGCCGCGCCGATCCCGGCATTCATTAACCACTTGCCACTAGTATTTACAGCTAAATAACAAAAGCCCCGGTTTTGAAACCGGGGCTTTTGTTTAAGCTGAAGCTTTTAAAATAAAGCTTGGCTTATTTCAGGTGATCCGAAATGAGCTTGGTCATTTCGAACATCGAGACTTGTGCCTTGCCGCCGAAAACTGCTTTCAGCTTGTCGTCGGCATTGATCATGCGGCGATTTGCTGCGTCTTGCAGGTCTTTCGACTTGATGTATTCCCAGACCTTCTTGGTCACCTCGGTGCGCGGCAGCGGCTTGTCGCCGACGACGGCAGCCAGCGTGGCGGACGGGGTCATTGCTTTCATGAAAGCAGCATTCGGCTTGCGCGCGGCTGCCGGCTTATCGGCCGATTTCGCTGCTGGAGCTGCCTTTTTTGCTGCCGGCTTGGCCGCTGCAGCAGGCTTGGCAGCGGCTTTTTTTGCTGGCGCTGCGGTGGTTTTTTTGGCTGTTGCCATCTTCGAGCCTCCTAAAACGAACACGTGGAAAAGTGCGTAATTTATCGCACGCCTATATTGGTAGCGTTTTACGGAACGTGCAAGTCTTTTTCAGAACTTTTTCACTCGTAAAACTCGCCAAATGGGCGTTATCGCACACAACAACGCATGAGAACGAAAAAACGCTGACAAGCGGCGAAAAAAAACCGCGCAAAGCGATACTTTGCGCGGTGCTCGCCGATTGGGATGCGGATTAGCGCATGCCGGGCATCATTCCCTTCATCCCGCGCATCATCTTCATCAGGCCGCCGCCCTTGAGCTTTTTCATCATGGTCTGCATCTGGTCGTACTGGTTCAGCATGCGGTTTACTTCCTGCACCTGCACGCCGGCGCCGGTTGCGATGCGGCGCTTGCGGTTGGCCTTGATCAGCTCGGGCTTGGCGCGCTCCGCCGGGGTCATCGAATCGATGATGCCGACCATGCGGCGCACCGATTTCTCGGCCTGGTCCATATTGGCGCCGCTCGCGGCCTGCTGGAACTGGGCCGGGAGTTTATCCATCAGGCCGGCCATGCCGCCCATTTTCTTCATTTGCGTCAGCTGCGCCTTGAAGTCGTTCATGTCGAAGCGGCCGCCGACCTTGATCTTGTTGGCCAGTTCGGCCGCCGCCTCGGCGTCGACGCCCTTGCGCGCTTCTTCGACCAGCGCCAGGATGTCGCCCATGCCCAGCACGCGGTTGGCCATGCGGGTGGGGTCGAACGCTTCGAGGCCATCGAGTTTTTCGGACACGCCGGCGAACTTGATTGGTTTACCGGTCACGTGACGCACCGACAGCGCCGCGCCGCCGCGCGAATCGCCATCGAGCTTGGTCAGCACGATGCCGGTCAGGGGCAGGGCGTCGTTGAAGGCCTTGGCGGTGTTGATCGCATCCTGGCCCAGCATGGCGTCGACCACGAACAGGGTCTCGACCGGATTGACGGCGCTGTGCACGGCGGCGATCTCTTGCATCATCGCTTCGTCGATGCCCAGGCGGCCGGCGGTGTCGATGATCAGGACGTCGTGGTAATGCTTTTTGGCCCAGTCCAGCGCGTTGCGGGCAATGTCGACCGGCTTGTCGGTGGCGCTGGATGGGAAGAAGTCGGCGCCCACCTGCCTGGTCACCGATTCGAGCTGGGCGATCGCGGCGGGACGATAGACGTCGGCCGAGACGGTCAGGACTTTTTTCTTCTTTTGTTCCTTGAGGTACTTGGCCAGTTTGCCGGTGGTGGTGGTCTTGCCGACACCCTGCAAGCCGGCCATCAGGATGATCGCGGGCGGCTGCTGGGCGAACGAGAGCTGGGTCGCCTCGGGGCCGAGGTCGGCGCCCATCAGGGCGGCCAGCTCTTTCTGCACCACGCCGACCAGGGCCTGGCCCGGCGACAGCGAGCCCACGACTTCTTCGCCCAGGGCTTTTTCCTTGACCTTGGCGATGAATTCGCGCACCGCCGGCAGCGCCACGTCCGCCTCGAGCAGGGCCATGCGCACTTCGCGCAGCATTTCCGCGGTGTTCGCCTCGGTCAGGCGGGCCTCGCCGCGCATGGTCTTGACGACCTTGGCAAGGCGTTGGGTGAGGTTATCTAGCATGTCGACCTAATAGAAAGAAGCAGAAAGAAGCGCAATTCGCGTTGGCGCAGGTTCGCCAACGCGCCATTTTACCTCGCAGCGCCGCCTCCCGGCACAGCACATCGCGCCGAACCAGGCCTGTCCCGACCAATTTTCGCCAACGGCGTCGCCTTTTGGCATAGCGCAAACATGACGCGCGGCCCGCATGGTGTATTGCCTACTCGCCTTTCCGGCAAGCATTAATCTTAGAAATCGAGCCAAGGAGAAAACGCATGAGGAAGATGTTCGGCAAGACATTGATCGCTTTGCTGCTCGTGGGCGCGGGTGGCACGACCGCGGCCCAGGACGTCGTGCGGCTGGGGAACCTGAAGCTGGCGCACTTCGGCGCGGTGTCCTATATCAAGGAAATCGCCCCGAGCTGCGGCATCCGGGTCGAGGAAAAAATGTTCGCCAAGGGGCTGGACATCATGCAGGCCATCATCGCCGGCGAGCTGGACGTGGGGGCCACCGCGTCCGAGGCCGCGATCCAGGGCCGCGCCGGCGGCGCCCCGGTGGTGGTGGTGGCCGGCTTCGCGCGCGGCGGGGCGCGGCTGGTGGCGCGGCCCGAACAGAAGATCTCGTCCGTCCTCCAGCTCAAGGGCAAACGCGTGGGCGTCACCCGCGGCGGCATCCAGGAAGTGCTCCTGATGGCCGAGCTGGCGCGCAACAAGCTGAGCGCCGACACCAGCGGCCGCAAGGACGTGCAGCTGGTGTACCTGTCCTATCCGGAGCTGAACCAGGCGCTGCTGGGCCGGCACATCGACGCGATGATGCAATCCGAGCCGCAATCGTCGCAGGCGATCAACATGGGCTTCGGGGTGGAGGTCATGAAGCCCTACGGGACGCCGATCGGCGAGCCGGTGCGCACCATGGTCATGACCGAGAAGTTCTACCGCGAGCGCCGGCCGCTGGCCGAGAAGTTCATGCGCTGCTTCGTCCAGGCCACGCGCACCTTCATCGACCGGCCCGACATCGCCGAACACTACGTGCGCCAGTCGATGTTCAAGGGCCAGATCACGGTGGCCGACTTCCGCGCGGCGATGGCCAATTCGCCGTACTCCTACGACATCACGCCGCAGCACATTCAGGTCACGACCGACGTCATGGCGCAGACCGGGGTGGGGCGCATGGCGCGTCCGCCGCTGGCCAGCGACTGGGTCCGCACCGACCTGCTGGCCTCGGCCAAGAAAAGCCTGAACATCAAGTAGGGGAGCATTGATCATGGAACGCATTGAACGACGCAAGGGGCCGCGCACGTCGCGCCAGGGAGCGCGCAATCAGCGACTGCGATGGAACGACGCGGCCACCGGCCTGGTGGTGCCGGTGCTGGCGATCGCCCTCTGGCAATGGGTGGCGGCCAGCGGCCTGGTCGACCGCCAGGTGCTGCCGGAGCCGCTGGACGTGTGGCGCAAGTGGGTCGACTACCTGCTGCCACTGGAGCCGTTCGCGCAGTACACCGACGGCGGCTGGCTCGCATGGGCGCTGTCCGGCGAATTGCCGCTCGACGTCGTCGCCAGCCTGTACCGGGTGGTGGTGGGCTTCGCCATCGGCGCCGGGCTGGCGCTGCCGCTCGGGCTGGCGATGGGGGCCAGCCAGCGCGTGCACGCCTGGATGAACCCCCTGGTGCAGGTGCTGCGGCCGATTCCGCCGATCGCCTACATCCCGCTGGCGATGCTGTGGTTCGGGCTCGGCGATCCGCCGGCGGTGTTCCTGATCGCGATCGGCGCTTTCTTTCCGGTCCTGATGAACACGGTCGCCGGCGTGCGCCAGGTCGACGGCATCTATTTGCGCGCGGCGCGCAACCTCGGCGCCGGCAAGCTGACGATGTTCCTGCGCGTGATCCTGCCGGCGGCGGTGCCCTACATCCTGTCCGGCGTGCGGATCGGGATCGGCACCGCCTTCATCGTCGTGATCGTGGCCGAGATGATCGCCGTAAACAGCGGCCTGGGTTTCCGCATCTCGGAGGCGCGCGAGTATTTCTGGTCCGACAAGGTCATCGCCGGGATGATCAGCATCGGCGTGCTGGGCCTCCTGATCGACATCGGCGTCAACCGCCTGAACAACCATCTGCTGCGCTGGCACCGCGGCCTGGAGCATTGACATGGACGATATCCACATCCGCATCGAAGGCGTCAACAAGGTGTTCGGCGCCGAAGACCATGAGGTGGTGGCCTTGCAGGACATCGACCTGGACATCCCGCGCGGGCAGTTCACCTGCCTGCTCGGCCCGTCGGGCTGCGGCAAGTCGACCCTGCTGGGCGCGGTGGCCGGCTTCGCGCCGCCGTCTTCCGGGTCGATCCTGGTCGACGGCCGCCCGGTCACCGGACCGGGGCCGCAGCGCGGCATGGTCTTCCAGGAGTATGCGCTGTTTCCCTGGATGACGGTCGAGCAGAACATCCGCTTCGGCCTCGAGATCAAGCGCATGCGCGCTCCGGAGATCGCGCGCCGGGTGGACGACCTGCTCGGGCTGCTGTCGCTGGCCGACTTTCGCGCCCGCTACCCGAAGGACCTGTCCGGCGGCATGCGCCAGCGGGTGGCGATCGCGCGCGTGCTGGCGCTCGATTCGCCGATCCTGCTGATGGACGAGCCGTTCGGCGCGCTCGACGCGCTGACCCGGCGCAACCTGCAGGACGAGCTGCTGCGGCTGTGGGCCGAGCTCAAAAAGACGATCCTGTTCGTCACCCACAGCATCGAGGAAGCGATCTACCTGGCCGACCGCATCGTCGTGATGACGTACCGGCCGGGCACGATCAAGCGCGATCTGCTGGTCGAGATCGCGCGCCCGCGCGACCCGGCGGCGCCGGAATTCAACCTGCTCAAGCGCGAGCTGGGGCTGATGGTGATGGAAGAGCAGGAGCGGCATCACAACGACGAGTTGCGGATGGCGGCAGTGGATTGATCTATATATGTAGGGTTGGCGGCTCTGCCGCCGACGCGTCGATCGGTAACCGTCTGCACCATCGTGCCGGATGATCTCGCCGCCAACCATCACCACCGGGCGGCAGAGCCGGCTGCGCGCCCCGGCCCAGCCTACGTCTACACCATTGGCCGCGGCCAATGGTGTAGACTCTTATTATGCAGAATTCCCTCTTCCTTGCCGCTGCCTTCCTGTACGCGGTATGCGCCCTGCTGCCGTCGCGGCTGGGCGCCGTCATCTCGGGCGTGACCGCCGCGGCCTGGATCCTGCATGGCGTCGCGCTCGGCATGGACGTGATGGTGCCGGGACGGCTGCGGGTCGGCTTCGCCATCATGATTTCCAGCGCCCTGTGGGTGTCGGTGGCCGCCTACTGGGTCGAGAACCGCAATTTCGCCCTCGACAGCCTGCGCCGCCTGGTGATGCCGTTCGCGGCGGCGGCCACCCTGTTGCCGCTGCTGTTCCCGGGCACCCTGACGCCGCTGGCCGGCAAGACCGCCGCCTTCGGCTGGCATATCGCGGTCGCGGTGCTGGCCTACAGCACCCTGACCATCGCCGCTTTCCACGCCGTGCTGATGGCGCTGCAGGAAACGCGGCTGCATACCCGCAACGCCGGCGGCGGCTGGTTTGGCTCCGCGCTCGACCAGCTCCCGGCGTTGCTCACCATGGAAAAACTGTTGTTCCGTGTGATCTGGATCGGCTTCGTCTTGCTCAGCCTGACGGTATTGTCGGGCTTCGTGTTCTCCGAACAGGTGTTCGGCCGGCCGCTGCTGCTCGACCACAAGAGCGTGTTCGCGCTGCTCTCGTGGGCGCTGTTCGCGGCGCTGCTGGCCGGGCGCAAGTGGCAGGGCTGGCGCGGCAAGACCGCGCTGCGCTTCACGCTGGCAGGCTTCGCCACCCTGGCGCTGGCCTACGTCGGTAGTCGCTTCGTGCTCGAGGTCGTCCTGCACCGGGGAGTCTACTGATGCGTATCTTGTTCTGGATTGCCCTCATCGTCCTCATCGTTTTCGCCGTGCGCAGCAAGCTGCGCGCGCTGGCAAAACGCCATGGGGTTCCGCCCGATATGGGGCGCGGCCCGGCCGCGCCGACCGGCCAGATCGAGGCCATGGCCCAGTGCGCCCATTGCGGCGTATATTTCCCGGCGTCCGAATCGGTGCACGCCGACGGCCAGGACTACTGCTCGCCAGGCCACGTGCGCCTGCCGCCCAAGTAGTTGAAGTCCGCGCCCGGCAGGCTGTCGGCGGGAGCGCGCGTGACCCTGTGGCGTTCGCTCCAGACCTTCACCGTCACCCGCATCGTCATTGCGCTGGTGCTGCTGCTGTACCTGGGCGTCGACCTGGAAAGCGGACAGCTGCGCCCGGACCCGGTCAACACCGAAACCTGCGTCGTCTATGTGCTGGCGGCGGCGCTGTTCGCGCTGGCGGCGCGCTGGCAGCAACGCTTCCTGATCCAGCTCGGGCTGCAGATCGCGGTCGATCTGCTGGTGATTTCGCTGCTTTACCTGGCCGCCGGCGGCATGCGCAGCGGCCTGGGCATCCTGTATCTGTTCCCGCTGGCCGGCGCCGCGATCCTGGCGCCGCTGTTGCTGGCGCTGTTCGCGGCGGCGGTCGCGACGCTGTTCCTGCTCGGGCTGAACGTCTGGCAGCTGGTGGTCGAGGGGCGCAACCCGCCCCTGATGCAGGCCGGCCTGTTCGGCGCCGCCTTCTTCGCCGGCGTGCTGATGGTCAACCGCCTGGCGGCGCGCCTGCTCAAGCAAGAAGAACTGGCGGCCCAGCGCGGCGCCGACCTGCGCATCCAGCAGGCGATCAACGAGATCGTGATCGCCGACGTCGGCGACGGCATCCTGGTGGTGGGGGCGGACGGCGCCGTGTTCACCGGCAACCCGGCGGCGCGGCGCATGCTGGGCCTGGCCGACACCTCGGCGTTTTCGCTGCGCGCGGCGCCCGCCTTCGATCCGGTGGCGCTCGCCTTCGATGCCTGGCTGGCCGTGCCCGGCAACGACAAGGCCTTCGTCACCCTGAAACCTTATCGCGAAGGCAACGGCGCCGGCGACGTGCGCGGCCGGCGCGACCAGCCGGTGCACCTCAAGCTGCGCTTTGCGCGCGTGGCCGACGGAGGGGACGCGGCCGGGCGCAGCGTGATCTTCATGCAGGACGTGAGCGCCATCGAAAACCAGGCGCAGCAACTCAAGCTGGCCTCGATGGGCCGCCTGACCGCCAGCATCGCGCACGAGGTGCGTAACCCGCTGTCGGCGATCGGCCACGCCACCGAGCTGCTGGCCGAAGACCTGCACGGGCCGGCCGAGGTGCGCCTGCTGAAGATCGTGCGCGACAACGTGACGCGCGTGAACCGCATGGTGGAAGACATCCTGCAGCTGTCGCGCAAGGCCCAGCCGAACGGCGAACCGGTGGCGCTCGGCCCTTTCCTGGACGAGCTGAAGGCCGAATTCTGCGAAATGCACGGCCTGGCCGGTGATATAGTCTATATAGGCGATCCGGGCGGCAGCGCGGTGCGCTTCGATCCGCTGCACCTGCACGAGGTCTTGCTCAACCTGCTGAACAACGCGGTGCGCTACGCCAGCCGCCGGCCGGCCAGCATCCGCATCTTCCCGGCGCGCGATGCCGCCGGTCGGCGCGAGCTGCACGTGCAGGACGACGGCCCCGGCATCACGACCGAAGTGCGCGACCACCTGTTCGAGCCCTTCTATACTACGTCGAGCAAGGGGACCGGCCTGGGGCTCTACCTGGCGCGCGAACTGTGCCTGAACAACGATGCGAAACTCGATTATGAATACCGGTTCGACCCATCCGCGCTGGGGCCGCGCAAGGCCAGCGGCCGCTTTGTCATCACCTTCGCGCTCGAGTAGGCCATGAGCGCGCCCCGCATCCTGGTGCTCGACGACGAAGCCGACCTGCGCGAGCTGCTCGAGATCACCCTGCTCAAGATGGGCCTGGACGTCGACAGCGCCGCGACCCTGCGCCAGGCGCGCAGCCTGTTCGAGGCGCACGACTACGCGCTGGTGCTGACCGATATGCGCCTGCCGGACGGCCTGGGGCTGGAACTGGTGCGCGAGATCGCCGCCTCGGGCAAGGGTACCCCGGTCGCCGTGATCACCGCCTACGGCAGCGCCGAGAATGCGGTGGTGGCGCTCAAGGCCGGCGCGTTCGATTACATCGCCAAGCCGGTGGCGCTCGACGCGCTGCGCGTGATGGTGCGCTCGGCCCTGAAACTGTCGGAAGGGGGCGCGGCGGCGGCCGACGGTGGAGCGATCGCGTCACGCATGATCGGTCACTCGCCGGCGATGCAGTCGCTGCGCTCGCAGATCGCGCGCCTGGCGCGCTCGATGGCGCCGATCTCGATCACCGGCGAATCCGGCAGCGGCAAGGAGCTGGCGGCGCGCGAGATCCACGCCCAGAGTTCGCGCGCCTCGAAACCGTTCGTGGCGGTGAACTGCGGCGCGATCCCCGAAACCCTGATGGAAGCCGAGTTCTTCGGCTACCGCAAGGGCGCCTTCACCGGCGCGGCCGAGGAGCGCGACGGCTTCTTCCAGGCCGCCGACGGCGGCACCCTGATGCTGGACGAGGTGGCGGACTTGCCGCTGGCGATGCAGGTCAAGCTGCTGCGCGCGATCCAGGAACGGCGCGTGCGCAAGATCGGCGCGACGGGCGAGGAAGCGGTCGACGTGCGCATCATCAGCGCCACCCACCAGGACCTGGCGCGCTGCGTCGAGACCGGCAAGTTCAGGCAAGACCTGTTCTACCGCCTGAACGTGATCGAGCTGGCGCTGCCGCCGCTGCGCGAGCGGCTGGACGACCTGGCCCTGCTGGCCGACGGCATCCTGCAGCGGCTGGCCGGGCCGGGACAGGCGTCGCTGGGACCGGGCGTGCTGGAAGCCTTGAAGGCGTATTCCTTCCCCGGCAACGTGCGCGAGCTGGAGAACGTGCTGGAGCGGGCGCTGGCATTCGCCAACGATGGCGCGATCCAGGTCGGGGACTTGTCGCTCAAGGCGGCGCGGCCGGTGGAGGCAGGGCAGGGCGGGGCGGTCGCGCCGGCTGCTGCGCCGGCGCCGGCGCCGACGGCGGCGCCCCCTGCCGCTGCTCCGGCGCCGCCGCCCGCACCCGCACCGGTGGCGGCCCCGGTCGCGCTCGGGCCGGCCGAGCTGCCGGGCAACCTGCCCGAATATCTCGCACAGGTCGAACGCGACATCATCGGGCGCGCGCTGCAGCAGACCCAGTTCAACCGCACCCAGGCGGCGAGCCTGCTGGGGATCAGCGTGCGCCAGCTGCGTTATCAAATGCAGAAACTGGACATCAGCGCCCCGGACGACTGAGGCATTCGTCCTGCAGCGTCGATCATCCGATTATGTTACTTTGCGGTAATTATTTTGGTGCATAATGCGCTGTGGCGGAGCATGCGCGCCGCGTGGTGATTCCGCGCGCAAGGCGCCTGTTTAGTGCAGATTTTCCTGATGTTAGTGCTTGCTCACCGTGTGCTCCCCTTCTGTTGTACGACGCTGAAATGTCAAGGCTGCACGCGCCAAAAAACAAAAAAAATGACCATTTATTAGCTTGCCTCGATCGCAAGCGAGGTACTACAATTAGTCTCATATCAAAGCTTGGCACTAGATGTAGTGGTAGCAGACCGAACGGCACCAGCATATTGGCCTGCAGTGAGTTGTCAGCATGTTGTCCACAAGTTGCCCACAAATTGCTCACACATTTGTTCAGCGACTTGTCTATTAGGTACTTTCTGACGCGCTGTATTTAAACGCTTTATTTATTATTCTTACCCTGCTTCTCTGGTTTGCCAGCATCGGCCACCGGCTGGCAGGGATTTGTTTTTGCTTTTAATTTTGTTGACGGACCATGGCGCCATCCGCCACCCGGTCCTCATGTAACAAAGGCGGTCCGACCGCTCATCCTGGAGGCTCAATGCAAACAGCACAGAACATCTCGATCAACCAACACGTCACCCCAGGATCGGCGTCGACCAGCCAAACCCCGGCCGAGATCGTCGCGCGCGGCGATTACCGCGTCATTCGCCGCAACGGCGCCGTCGTCGCTTTCGAGCCGCACAAGATCTCGGTCGCGATGACCAAGGCCTTCCTGGCCGTGGCCGGCGGCCAGGGCGCGGTTTCGGCGCGCATCCGCGAACTGGTGGAACAGCTGACCGGCAATGTGGTGACCGCGCTGGTGCGCCGCCAGCCGAACGGCGGCACGTTCCATATCGAAGACGTGCAGGACCAGGTCGAGCTGTCGCTGATGCGTTCGGGCGAGCACGATGTCGCACGTGAATACGTGCTGTACCGCGCCAAGCGCATGGACGAGCGCCGCGCGGCCAAGGAAGCCGCTGGCGGCGCGCCGGTCGCCGCGCCGCAGATCCACGTGGTCGATGGCGGCGCGCGCCGCCTGCTGGACATCAACGACGTCCACGCCCTGGTCAACGCCGCCTGCTCGGGCCTGGAAAAGCACGTCGACGCCGACGCGATCGTCGCCGAGACCATGAAGAACCTGTACGACGGCGTGCCGGTCGAGGAGCTGTACAAGTCCGCCATCCTGGCTGCCCGCGCGCTGATGGAAAAGGACCCGGCCTACAGCCAGGTGACCGCCCGCATCCTGCTGCACACCATCCGTAAAGAAGTGTTTGGCCACGAAGTGCCGCAAGCCGGCGCCGCCGCCGAATACCTGACCTACTTCCCGCAATACATCGCCAAGGGCATCCACAACGAGCTGCTGGACGAAGAGCTGGGCAAGTACGACCTCGAGCGCCTGGCCAAGGCCATTGTCTCCGACCGCGACCTGCAGTTCGGCTACATCGGCCTGCAGACCCTGTACGACCGCTACTTCCTGCACGTGCGCGACGTGCGCATCGAAATGCCGCAGGCCTTCTACATGCGTGTCGCGATGGGCCTGGCCCTGAGGGAAAGCGACCGCGAAGCGCGCGCCATCGAGTTCTACAACCTGCTGTCGTCGTTCGACTTCATGAGCTCGACCCCGACCCTGTTCAACTCGGGCACCCGCCGCTCGCAGCTGTCGTCGTGCTACCTGACCACCGTCGGCGACGACCTGGAAGACATCTACGACGCCATCAAGGAAAACGCGCTGCTGTCGAAGTTCGCCGGCGGCCTGGGCAACGACTGGACCCCGGTGCGCGCGCTGGGCTCGCGCATCAAGGGCACCAACGGCCGTTCGCAGGGCGTGGTCCCGTTCCTGAAAGTGGTCAACGACACCGCGGTGGCGGTGAACCAGGGCGGCAAGCGCAAGGGTGCGGTCTGCGCCTACCTGGAAACCTGGCACCTGGACATCGAAGAATTCCTGGACCTGCGCAAGAACACCGGCGACGACCGCCGCCGCACCCACGACATGAACACCGCGAACTGGATTCCCGACCTGTTCATGAAGCGCGTGATGGAAAAAGGCAGCTGGACCCTGTTCTCGCCGTCCGAGACGCCGGACCTGCACGACCTGACCGGCAAGGCCTTCGAACGAGCCTATGTGGGCTATGAAGCCAAGGCCGCCAATGGCGAGATGGCGGTCTTCAAGAAGATCGAAGCGATGGACCTGTGGCGCAAGATGCTGTCGATGCTGTTCGAAACCGGCCACCCATGGATCACCTTCAAGGATCCGTGCAATATCCGTTCGCCGCAGCAGCACGTGGGCGTGGTGCACTCGTCGAACCTGTGCACCGAGATCACCCTGAACACCAGCGCCGACGAAATCGCCGTCTGCAACCTGGGTTCGGTGAACCTGCCGCAGCACATGAAGGGCGATGGCCTGGACCACGTCAAGCTGCAAAAGACCATCCGCACCGCGATGCGCATGCTGGACAACGTCATCGACATCAACTACTACGCGGTCGACAAGGCGAAGAATTCGAACCTGCGCCACCGTCCGGTGGGCATGGGCGTCATGGGCCACCAGGATTGCCTGCACATGATGCGCATCCCGTTCGCCTCGGAACAGGCGGTGAAGTTCGCCGACGTCTCGATGGAAGCCGTCTGCTACTACGCCTACCTGGCCTCGACCGAGCTGGCCGAGGAACGCGGCCGCTACGAGACCTACACCGGCTCGCTGTGGGACCGCGGCATCCTGCCACAGGACTCGATCAAGCTGCTGGCGGAAGAGCGCGGCGGCTACCTGGAGCAGGACACCAGCGAAGTGATGGACTGGACCCCGGTGCGCGAGCGCATCAAGCAGTTCGGCATGCGTAACTCGAACTGCGTGGCGATCGCCCCGACCGCGACCATCTCGAACATCATCGGTGTGTCGGCCTGCATCGAACCGACCTTCCAGAACCTGTACGTGAAGTCGAACCTGTCGGGCGAATTCACCGAGATCAACTCGTACCTGGTGCGCGACCTGAAGGCGCGCGACCTGTGGGACGAAGTCATGATCGCCGACCTGAAGTACTTCGACGGTTCGCTGTCGAAGATCGACCGCGTGCCGCAAGACCTGCGCGACCTCTATGCGACGGCCTTCGAAGTCGAGCCGAAGTGGCTGGTGGAAGCCGCCTCGCGCCGCCAGAAGTGGATCGACCAGGCGCAGTCGCTGAACATCTACATGGCCGGCGCCTCGGGCAAGAAGCTGGACGAGACCTATAAACTGGCGTGGCTGCGTGGCCTGAAGACCACCTACTACCTGCGCACCATCGCCGCGACCCACCTGGAAAAGTCGACCACCCGCACCGGCGCCCTGAACGCCGTGCCGGTCTCGGGCGGCCTGCAGGCAGGCCATGCAGCGCCGGCGGCAGCGCCAGTGACCGCAGCACCAGCCGCGCCAGAAGCCGAAGGCGCCGCCTGCTACCTGCGTCCGGGCGACGATGGTTTCGAGGAATGCGAAGCCTGCCAGTAATGCTGTAACCGGGTGCGGGCCGACCGGACGGTCGGCGCGCACCATTCATCTCCGCTATCAACACACCATGTGACCTCACCGCGCTTGCTCGCGCCAGGCCACAAAAGAAGGAAATCACCATGCTCTCCTGGGACGACGAACCAACCAGCGCCCCGCGCGCCCCACAAGCCGCCAATCCCGACGCCGCTCCCGCCGCTGAGGTTGCGAAGCGCGTCAACGCCGACGACAAGCGCATCATCAACGGCGCAACCGACGTGAACCAGTTGGTGCCGTTCAAGTACAAATGGGCCTGGGACAAGTACCTGGCCGGCTGCGCCAACCACTGGATGCCGCAGGAAGTGAACATGCAGCGCGATATCGAGCTGTGGAAAAACCCGAACGGCCTGTCGGAAGACGAGCGCCGCCTGGTCAAGCGCAACCTGGGCTTCTTCGTGACCGCCGACTCGCTGGCCGCGAACAACATCGTGCTGGGCACCTATCGCCACATCACCGCCCCCGAGTGCCGCCAGTACCTGCTGCGCCAGGCCTTCGAAGAGGCGATCCACACCCACGCCTACCAGTACATCGTCGAATCGCTGGGCCTGGACGAAGGCGAGATCTTCAACGCCTACAACGAGATCGAGTCGATCCACGACAAGGACCAGTTCCTGATCCCGTTCATCGACGTCCTGACCAACCCGGAATTCAAGACCGGCACGACCGAAAACGACCAGAAGCTGCTGAAGTCGATCATCGTCTTCGCCTGCCTGATGGAAGGCCTGTTCTTCTACGTCGGCTTCACCCAGATCCTGGCGCTCGGCCGCCAGAACAAGATGACCGGCGCCGCCGAGCAGTACCAGTACATCCTGCGCGACGAGTCGATGCACGTGAACTTCGGCATCGACCTGATCAACACGATCAAGATGGAAAACCCGCAGCTGTGGACTCCGGAATTCCGCGAAGAGATCAACGCCCTGTTCCTGCAGGCGGTCGACCTGGAATACCGCTACGCCGAAGACACCATGCCGCGCGGCGTGCTGGGCCTGAACGCCCCGATGTTCAAGGGCTACCTGCGCTTCATCGCCAACCGCCGCGCCGTGCAGATCGGCCTGGAGCCACTGTTCCCGAACGAAGAGAATCCGTTCCCGTGGATGAGCGAGATGATCGACCTGAAGAAGGAGCGTAACTTCTTCGAGACGCGTGTGACCGAATACCAGACCGGCGGCACGCTGAGCTGGGATTGATCCGAGCCGGCATCGCAGCATCGAGACCCCGCATGTGCGGGGTTTTTCTTGCCCGCTCGTTTATTGCGACACCGGGCTAACTTGAACCATATGAAATGCCCGTACGGGGATGACTTGCCCTATGATGGCGATTTTTCCCGCCTGACCAGGAGACAACCTTGCAAGCCAACTCCCTGACGCTGCATGTCCTCATGCTCGCCAGCCTGGCGACGGTATCCGTCGCTCATGCCGCCTCCGCGCCGCAAGTCACCGCCGGCCGCACCATCTTCCAGAACAACTGCGCCAGCTGCCACACGGTCGATGCGAAGCTGTCGCCGCTGGCCGGTCCCGGCATGTTCGGCGTCGTCGGCCGCAAGGCCGCCGGCGTCCCCGGTTTCGGCTATTCGGGGGCGCTGGCCAAGGCCGGCGCCGCGGGCCTGGTCTGGACCCGCGAAGAGCTGGACGTATTCCTGCTCGACCCGGCCAAGCGGGTGCCCGGCACCACGATGCCGGTCGGCGTGCCGGACCAGAAGATGCGCGCGGCGCTGATCGACTATCTGGCCAGCCTGCAAGGACCCGCGGCCGCCGGCGCCGCAGCGCCGGCCACGCCGGCCGCAGCCGCCAGGCCGGCGGACCGCGCCGGCTCCTGGGACGATACCCGGCCCGGCAAGATTTTCCACATCAAGCCGACCGATCTGGCCAGGCCGTTCGCCACCGACAGCGCCGGCAACAGCCCGCGCGTGCAGGCGCGTCCGAACGGCGCGCTGCCAACCGTGATGCCGGGCTTCGAAGTGAGCGTGTTCGCCCAGGATGCCGACAAGCCGCGCACGCTCCTGCGCGCGCCGAACGGCGACGTGTTCCTGGCCGCCACCGGCGCCGGCCAAGTGAAAGTGCTGCGCTCGAAGAACGGCGACAAGGCCGATACCGCCGACGTGTTCGCCACCGGCCTGTCGCGTCCTTACGGCATGGCGTTCTGGCCGTCCGGCGCCAACCCGCAATACCTGTACGTGGCGGGCGTCAATTCGGTGGTGCGCATCCCTTACCGCAACGGCGACCTGAAGGCGCGCGCGGCAGCCGAGGTGGTGATTCCCTCGCTGTCCGAGACCAGCGGCGGCCACACCACCCGCACCCTGGTGTTCTCGAAAGACGACAAGACGATGCTGCTGTCGATCGGCTCGGCCACCAACGTCGCCAGCGACATCGGTCCACAACCGCCGCTGCCGATCGCCGAGTGGGAAAAACGCCACGGATTCGGCGCCGCCTGGGGCGTCGAGACCGACCGCGCCACCGTGATGGCGTTCGACCCGGACGGCAAGAACCGCCGCACGTACGCGACTGGCCTGCGCAACTGCGTCGGCCTGCTGGTGTATCCGGCCACCGGCGACGTGATGTGCAATGTGAATGAGCGCGACGCGCTGGGCGACGACCTGCCGCCGGACTACCTGACCCGCGTGAAGCAGGGCGGCTTCTATGGCTGGCCGTGGTACTACATCGGCGACAACGAAGACCCGCGCCTGAAGGGCATCCGCCCCGACCTGAAGGGCAAGACGATCACCCCGGACGTGCTGCTGCAGGCCCACTCGGCGCCGCTGGGCATGGTGGTCTACCACGCGCCGAAGGGCGCGAAGCACGCTTTCCCGAAGGAGTACGAGGGCGAGGTCTTCGTCGCGCTGCACGGCTCCTGGAACCGCGGCGTGCGCACCGGCTACAAGGTGGCGCGCGTGTTCATGAAGGATGGCGTGCCGACCGGGCAGTACCAGGACTTCATGAGCGGCATGGTGATCAGCGACCGCGAGGTCTGGGGCCGCCCGGCCGCGGTCGAAGTCGCGGCCGACGGCGCCTTGCTGGTGGTGGACGACGCCGGCGGCGCCGTGTGGCGCATTGTGCCGACCCCTGTGTCGACCCCGATGCCGAAACGCTAGATCGGCGCCAGGGCGTGCGCTAAGATGGGAAAGATGCGGCGCGGGCCGCGTCGATCCCTGGACATCCACGATCCGGAGCAGCGCATGCGCCACCCTGTCATTTTGCTGACCGTTCTTGCGCCCTTCACGCTTGGCGCCTGCGCCGCCGGGAAACCGGAGTCCGTTGCCCAGCCACCGCTGGTCCTCGCCGAGCAGGTGAAGGACGCGCCACGCGACGACGCCTGCGTCGGCTTGATCAACGATGCCGTGGCGCGCGACGCCCACGGAGTTTTCAGGCTGGCCGGCATGCTCAATACAAACACCGATCCGAAACACGGCCACGCCAAGAGGCAGGGGCCGCTGGTTCCCGCCGGCAGCCATCCGGCTGATATGCCGCGCCGGCAACTGGACGGCACCTTCCGCGCGCTGTTCGTCAACTGCGAAACGCGCCAGGCTTATGTGTCAAAGCGCGGCGCGGTCATCGACATCACTTACTGGTACGGGCCGTTCGGCCTGTGAACCGCACGTCGCGACATTCTTCAGCACATGGATCCGCTGGTTCTGTGGCCGAGCGCCGGGATGGCGGAGGGATCGTCGTGCAGCGACGTGGTTGGCATGGATGCTCCTTTCGACTGGCGGCATTGGGTGCGGAGAATGCGCTCTCGCGTATATGCAGACTTACTCGGATGACGTTGATTCAGATGCAGTGGTGCGCTGGCCGGTCTTTGCAATCATGCGACACTGAAACATGAATATGCCCCGCTGGCAGAGGCACGATGGCGGCGTGATTCCAGCTTATCGATCAGTTGAAATGCGATAGGTAAAGGCTGCAGCGCATGTCGGGCATGTCGTTGATTGGCGCGCGGGCGCGCAATTCACCGTCCAAATCACGCGACTCTTTTTGCGATTCACGGTTGCGCGCTCACAAAGAATGCGCGTACTTTACGTGATTGAATTTGTCAAATCGAGAAGATGTGATATTGTCGCGGGCATCGGGCAAAATCGATCGAATAATAGGACGCTGAACCAAACAGTATGCACGGAAGCGAAGCGAAAAGAACAAGCCGGCTTGTCTGACCAATTGCTCAGGCAAGGCGGCTTTTTCTTTTCGCACCCGCAAGGGTAGCGATGTGAAACGCTGGAACGGTGACCTGTCGATGTTGGCTGAAGCGCTGCAACTGTGAGGAGTTGCAGCAGTTCAGCCGGTGCCGGATTCATTGGCCTAAATCGACGCTTGCTTTGGTCCGATGAATAATTCGCCGGGTTTGATCCGGCGGGTTTTAAACCTCGAGCGTATTTCTCATCGCAGATGAAGGAGAACAAGAATGGCAACCGCTAAGAAACCAGCAGCAAAGGCAGCAGTAAAGAGCGCGCCGTCGTCCACGACGAAGTCGAGCGCAAAGGCTGCGGCAGAGAAACCAGTCGCAAAGAAAGTCGCGACCAAGACCACCACCAAGGCAGCCGCCAAGCCGGCAGCCAAGGCCGTGAGCAAGCCGGCAGCGAAAACCGCTGCTAAACCTGTTGCAAAGAAAACTACTGCAACCAAGACCGCCGCGACCAAAACCGCTGCTACCAAAGCAACGGCCAAAACCGCGACCAAATCGGCAGCCAAGCCGGCAGCCAAGCCTGCAGTGAAGAAAGCCGCCGCTAAACCGGCAGCCAAGCCGGCAGCGAAGAAAGCCGCCGCAAAACCGGCAGCGAAATCGGCAGCCAAGCCGGCGGCAAAGAAAGCCGCCGCTAAACCGGCAGCCAAGTCGGCAACCAAGCCGGCAGCAAAGAAAGCCGCCGCTAAACCGGCAGCCAAGCCGGCAGCGAAAAAGGCCGCCGCTAAACCAGCCGCCAAGTCGACCGCGAAAACCGCCACCAAAGCCGCCGCTAAACCTGCAGCCAAAAAAGCGACTGCAAGCAAGGCCGCCGCTAAACCAGTAGCGAAGAAAGCGACCGCGACCAAGGCAACCGCGAAACCGGCAGCGAAGAAAGCAACCGCGACCAAAACCGCCAAGCCAGCAGCGAAGAAAGCGACCGCCACTAAAACCGCCGCCAAACCGGCAGCGAAGAAAGCGACCGCCACCAAAACCGCCGCCAAACCGGCAGCGAAGAAAGCGACCGCCACCAAAACCGCGGCCAAACCGGCAGCGAAGAAAGCGACCGCCACCAAAACCGCGGCCAAACCGGCAGCGAAGAAAGCGACCGCGACCAAAACCGCCGCCAAACCGGCAGCGAAAAAAGCGACCGCCACCAAAACCGCCGCAAAACCAGCAGTGAAGAAAGCGTCGCCCGCAGCAAAAAAAGCGTCGCCGGCCGCTAATAAAGCTGCGCCGGCTGCAAACAAGGCTGCTCCAGCCGCTAAAAAAGCTGCTCCAGTGAAAGCTGCAGCAACCAAGACCGCTGTCGCCAAGCCAGAAGCCAAGCCAGCAGTAGTGGCCAAGGCCGAAGCCAAGCCGGAAGCCAAAGTCGACACCAAGGCCGAAACCAAGCCGGAAGTGAAGGCTGACGCCAAGGCCGACGCCAAGCCGGAAGCGAAAAAGCCGGCCGCCAGGAAACCGGCCGCCAAGCCGGCAGCGACCACCGCCGCGCAACCGGCAGACGCACCAGGCGCCGCTCCGGCAGCGCCAAGCGCCGCGCCGGCGAAGACCGTGCTGGCGCCGACCGCATGGCCGTTCCCGACCAGCAGCCGTCCTTAATACCGGACGTCTTCCGACCTGCCGCGCACCATGTGCGCATGGCAAGTCGGATCTGCTTCAGGCACAATGCCGCTGTGTGATTGTTCGCACAGCGGTTTTTTTTTGAGGAGAGTCCGTGCTGTTCATTCTTCAGTTTATCGTCGATATCATCGCAGGCTTGCTGGGTGGGGTGCTGCTGCTGCGTTTCTGGACGAACGCGATCCGCGTGCGTCTGCCCGACCAGATCCGCCAGTTCGTGCACACCATCACCGACTGGCTGGTGATGCCGCTGCGGCGCGTGGTGCCGGGCACCCGGGGTTACGACTGGGCGAGCCTGATCGGCGCCTTCCTGGTGGTGCTGTTGGCCAGCACGTTCGTGCTGCTGCAGGGCGGCAGCGGCGAGATGGTGCTGCTGTATGCGCTGCACCGCTTCCTGAACTGGATCCTGTACGGTTTCATGGCGCTCCTGATCATCGAAGCGATCTTCAGCTGGGTGAACCCGAACGCGCCGCTGGCGCCGTTCGTGCACGCCCTGAACCAGCCGGTGCTGCGCCCGATCCGGCGCGTGGTCCCGCCGATCGGCGGCATCGACCTGTCGGTGCTGGTGGCGCTGGTGCTGATCCAGATCCTGCTGTTCGTCCTGCGGCAGGTGTTCGGCTTCTAGTCGCTCGCAGCGAGCCGGAAACAAAGATGGCCTTGCATTCGCAAGGCCATTTTTTCATCCCGTAGGGTTGGCGGCTCGGCCGCCGACGCGGCGATGGTTGGCAACAAGATCATCCGGCGCGATATCGGCGCCGGTAACACTCAACGCGTCGGCGGCTCGGCCGCCGACCCTACGACTTACCGGGCAAGGTAAATCAGCGGAACTTGAAGCCGAAGGCGGCCTCGAATTTCTGGTCGAATTCCTGCGGCGTGAAGCTGTGGTTCTGGCCGCCCGCCGATGCGATCTTGATCGCGCCCAGCAGGCTGGCGATGCGGCCGCTGGTGGCCCAGTCCAGGCCGTTGGTGATCCCGAACAGCAGGCCGGCGCGGTAGGCGTCGCCGCAGCCGGTCGGGTCGACCACGTTCGCTGCCTGCACCGCCGGGATGCGATAGTGCTCGCCGCCGGCATGAATGTCGGACCCTTCGGCGCCGCGTGTGATCACCAGGGCATCCAGGCGCGCCGCGATGTCGGCCTGGGAGAGGCCGGTGCGGTCCATCACCATCTCGAATTCATAATCGTTGCACGCCAGGTAGCTGGCCTGGCCGATGAAGGTGATCAGCTCGTCGCCCGAGAACATCGGCAGCTGCTGGCCCGGATCGAACATGAACGGCACCTTCAGCTCGGCGCAGTCGCGCGCATGCTTGATCATGCCGTCGCGGCCGTCCGGCGAAATGATCGCCACCGCCAGCGGCCCCTGGTCGGCCACGTTGTTCTGGTGCGAGAACTGCATGGCGCCCGGGTGGAAGGCGTTGATCTGGTTGTTGTCCTGGTCGGCGGTGACGAAGCATTGCGCGGTATAGGCGTCGGCGATGGTGCGGATGCCGCGGGTCTGGAGCCCTTGCTCTTCCATGCGCTTCAGGTAGTCGCCGCCGTCCATGCCCAGGGTGCCCATGATCAGCGGTTCGCCGCCCAGCAGCCTGAGGTTGTAGGCGATGTTGGCCGAGCAGCCGCCGTATTCGGTGCGCAGGGTCGGCACCAGGAACGACACATTCACGCGGTGCAGCTGGTCGGCCAGCAGGGTGTCGCCGAAGCGGCCGTGGTATTGCATGATCTTGTCGAATGCGAGCGAGCCGCAGATCAGGGCGGTTTTGGTCATGGGTTCAGCCTTCAGGGGTAGAAAACGGCAATGTGGTAGCCGGAAGGCTCGAGTCCTTCCAGCCTGAAATGGATCTTGACCGGCTGCTCGGCGCGCGCGCCGAAGCCGGTGATGTTGCCGCCCTCGGCGTCGGCAAGCTGGGGAACGTAGTCGCGCGGACCGAACACGCGCCGCACCAGCGGCTTGTCATCGCGATCGTTCAGGGTCAGCTCGATGCTGGGCCAGGCCAGCGCCAGGTCGCCGCCGTTACGCAGCACGGTGTTCAAGGTATAGGCGTTGCCGCCCAGGGTAATGAGTTCGCCGGTTTCGATCACCAGCGCGTCCGGCCGCGCCGGCAGCCCGACCTGGCAGCCGAACAGGTCGCAGGCCGAGACCAGGGCCGGGCGCAGGCCGGGATAGCGGGCCGCCAATATGTCGCGAAAGCTCACCATCGCCTGCAGGACGATCGCCAGCAGCAGCAGGATGCTGCCGGCGATCATCGCGATGCGCACGGCCTTGCCTGACTGCTCGCGCTGGCGGCCGCGACGCACGAACTCGGGTTCGTCGATCTCGGGCACGCGCAGCTTGGGTGTCTCTTCGATCCGGGTCGGGGTCAGCTTGGAACGGCGCGAACGGGCTTCGGCGGCGCGCCCGCGCGGGGATCTGGATGGCGGCGCCGCGGCGGGCGAGACGATCGGCGGCGAGCCGCCGGCCGATTCGCGCAGCAGCAGCGGCGGCGCATCCGGCGCCGGCTGGCGCGCCACGGGTTCGGCGGCGCCCGCCATGGCTTCTGCGGCTGGCGCCGGCCCATCGTGGCTATCGCGGCCATCGGCCGGCGGCGGGGCAGCCGCGCGCTCCTCGTGCACCTGGATGTCGGCCACAGGAGCTGGTGCGGCCTCGGCCTCGACCGCCAGGTCCTGCTCGGCGTCCGGTTCGTTCAAGGCATGCGGCAGGATGCCGAACGGCGACAGCGCGCGGTCGAATTCGAGCGTGTAGATCGGCTGATCGGCGTCCTGGCCGGTATTCTGGCCGCCATCCTTGCCGGAATCTGGCGCGATCGAAGCGTTGGTCGCGGACGTGTCTTGCGTGGCGCCTGGGGATAAAGCAGCGGCGCTCTGCGCGGCGGTCAGGTCGACCAGCCCCGCATTGCCGTCGAAGACCTGCTGGCAGGCGCCGCAGCGCACGATGCCCCCACGCAGCTTGAGCTGGTCCGCGGCGACGCGGAACAGCGTACCGCAGTGGGGGCATTGGGTGGCGAGCGCCATGCCTGTCTAGCCTTGGGTGCGGGGCGGCGGCGCGCTGTCCTGGCCGAGCGTCCCGTGAAGGGCAACCCAGCCGTCCTGCTCGGCCCAGACGCCCAGCTTGATGAAGGGTAGATAGGCGGCGGCGACTTCCTCCGCCTGGCGCGCCAGCACGCCCGACAGGACCAGGCTGCCGCCATCGGCCACGCGGCCGGCCAGCATCGGCGCCATCAGCTTCAGTGGGCTCGACAGGATGTTGGCCACCACGACGTCGAACTTGCCGCCCGCATGGCGCTCGTTGCCAGACAGCGCGAAGGTGTCGGGCAGGTAGTAGTCGATCTCGACGCCGTTGCGTTCGGCGTTGGCGCGCGCGGACTCGATCGCCTGCGGATCGATGTCGACGCCGGCGACGTCGTGCGCGCCCAGCTTCTTGGCCACCATCGCCAGGATGCCCGAGCCGCAGCCATAGTCCAGCACCGACTTGCCCGGCGCCGGATGGGCCTCCAGCCATTCCATGCACAGGCGGGTGGTCGGATGGCTGCCGGTGCCGAAGGCCAGGCCCGGATCGAGCTCGAGGATCAGGCCGGATGGATCGGGCGCTTCGTGCCAGCTCGGCACGACCCAGATGTTCTTGCCGATGTGGATAGGCTCGAACTGCGACTGGGTCAGGCGCACCCAGTCGGCGTCTTCGACCTTGCGGGTGGTGAAGGCCGGCACCACGTCCAGCCTGACCGCCTGCGCGGCCTCGGTGACGATCGCCAGCTGGTCGGCGTCGGACTCCAGCAGGGCCACGACGCGGCTGTGGTCCCATGCGGCCTGGGTCGGTTCCATGCCCGGCTCCCCGAACAGGGGTTTTTCGTCTTCGGTGCCTTCGTCGGCGTCCTCGACGGACACCGACAGCGCGCCCGCCTCCATCAGGGCGTCGGACAGCGCTTCCGCGTGGTCGCGGGCGATCTCGATGACGACTTCAGTCCAGCTCATTCTTTGACCTTGGCTTCCGATTTGGCGCCGAGCGCCGTTTCCTTCGGCAGATCGGGCTTGGCGGCCAGTTTCTGCTCCAGGTAGTGGATATTGGTGCCGCCTTCGATGAAACGGGCGTCGACCATCAGTTCGCGATGCAGCGGAATATTGGTGAGGATACCTTCGACCACCATTTCGGAGAGCGCGATTTGCATGCGGCGGATCGCTTGCTCCCGGGTCGCACCGTATGAAATTACCTTGCCGATCATCGAGTCGTAGTGAGGTGGCACATAGTATCCGGCATATGAGTGCGAATCGACACGGATGCCAGGACCGCCCGGCGGGTGCCAGCCGGTGATGCGGCCTGGCGACGGGGTGAACTTGAACGGATCCTCGGCATTGATGCGGCACTCGATCGAGTGACCCGACAGCATGATGTCGCGCTGGCGGAAGCGCAGCTTCTCGCCGCAGGCGATGCGGATCTGCTCCTGCACGATGTCGATCCCGGTGATCATCTCGGTGACCGGGTGCTCGACCTGGACGCGGGTGTTCATCTCGATGAAGTAGAACTCGCCGTTCTCGTACAGGAATTCGAAGGTGCCGGCGCCGCGGTAGCCGATCTTGCGGCAGGCTTCGGCGCAGCGGTCGCCGATCTTCTCGATGAGTTTACGCGGGATGCCCGGCGCCGGTGCTTCCTCGATCACCTTCTGGTGGCGGCGCTGCATCGAGCAGTCGCGTTCGCCCAGCCAGACGGCGTTCCGGTGTTCGTCGGCCAGGATCTGGATCTCCACGTGACGCGGATTCTCCAGAAACTTCTCCATATAGACTTCCGGATTGCCGAAGGCAGTGCCGGCTTCGGTCTTGGTCATCTGCACCGCATTGAGCAGCGCCGCTTCGGTATGCACCACGCGCATGCCGCGGCCGCCGCCGCCGCCGGCGGCCTTGATGATGACCGGGTAGCCGACGCGGCGCGCGGTCTGGACGATCTCTTTCGGATCGTCCGGCAGGGCGCCGTCCGATCCCGGCACGCACGGCACGCCGGCCTTGATCATCGCCTGCTTGGCCGACACCTTGTCGCCCATCAGGCGGATCGAGTCGGAACGCGGGCCGATGAAGACGAAGCCGGACTTTTCGACGCGCTCGGCGAAATCGGCGTTCTCGGACAGGAAGCCGTAGCCCGGGTGGATCGCCTCGGCGTCAGTCACTTCGGCGGCGCTGATGATCGCGGGCATGTTCAGATAGCTGAGGGTCGATTGCGCCGGTCCGATGCAGACCGATTCGTCCGCCAGTTTCACGTACTTGGCGTCCTTGTCGGCCTCGGAGTGGACGACGACCGTCTTGATGCCCAGCTCGCGGCAGGCGCGCTGGATACGCAGCGCGATTTCACCACGGTTGGCGATGAGGATTTTTTCAAACATGGTAGGTCCGGTATTCAGTGAAAACCGGCGCGGCTGAAAGGACAGGCGGCGCCGGACACGTCATGGGTGAGCCGGCGGCGCGCGTCGTACGCGCTGGCCGGCTTGGAGAAGCAGATCAGCCGATCACGAACAGCGGCTGGCCGAATTCGACCGGCTGGCCGTTTTCGACGAGAATCTTGGTGACGGTGCCGGAGACGTCGGCATCGATTTCGTTCAGGAGCTTCATCGCTTCGATGATGCACAGGGTGTCGCCTTCCTTGATGCTCTGGCCGACTTCGACGAAGGCGGCGGCGCCAGGCGCGGACGAGCGGTAGAAGGTGCCGACCATCGGCGACTTGACCACGTGGCCGGTCGGTTCGGCGGCGACCGCAGGCGCGGCCGCCGGCGCCGCAGGGGCAGCGGCAGGCGCCGAGTATTGCTGCACGCCCTGATGCGGCAGCATGACCATCTGGTTCTGCGGGATTGCGGACGACTTGACGATGCGAACCTTGCTTTCGCCTTCGGTCACTTCCAGCTCGGCGATGTCCGATTCAGCGACCAGGTCGATCAAGGTCTTGAGTTTTCGTAGATCCATGTGAAACCCCTTGGAATTATTCGTTTTAGAGAGCAGGCCGCTGCGTAGGAATAGGTCGCGCGGCCGCTGTTACATGAAGTTGACGTAGATTAACGCTATTTAAGTGCGAAGTCGATGGCAAACCGATATCCGTCCGCCCCCAGTCCGCAGATCACGCCGCGCGCGATTCCAGACAGATAGGAGTGGTGCCGGAAGGATTCGCGTTGGTGGATATTTGAAATATGCACCTCCACGAAGGGAATGGCCACCGAGGCGAACGCATCGCGCAGGGCTACGCTGGTATGGGTCAGGCCGCCAGGGTTGATGACGATCCAATCCACGCCCTCGGCACGCGCGGCATGGATGCGGTCGATCAACGCTCCTTCATGGTTGCTCTGGAAATATTCCAGCGCCGCGCCGGCCTGGCTGGCCTGGGCGACTGCAGCTTGTTCGATGTCGGCAAGGGTGGTCGTGCCGTACACCGCCGGTTCCCGCGTCCCCAATAAATTGAGGTTGGGGCCGTTCAGCAGCAGTAGCTTTTTCGCCATAGTGAGAGTCTGGTTGCCCGAAAGTCAGGCATTGTGCCGCCTAGCTCAGCTATTGGCAAGCAGTAAAATTGCCGGGCGATAGGCGGAGTTAGCAGCAGTGTCAATCGTACGGTCGTTCGTAATTTGTCGGCTCAGGATTCCAGTTTGGCGAGGTCGGCGCGCAATTCATCGAACTTCAGTTCGCCCAGATAGGTCTTGATCACCTGTCCATCGGCGCCGATCAGCACGGTATATGGCAAGCCGCCATTCGTATTGCCGAACCCGCGCGACAGCTCGGTGCCGCCCATGCCGCCCACGTACAGCGGATAGGTGACATTCATCTTGGCGGCGAATTCACTCATATTGGTAGGCGAATCGATGCCGATGCCGATCACGTTGAAGCGCTTGCCGCCATCCTCGCTGGCCAGGTGCGACAGCTCGGGCATTTCGCGCACGCAGGGGCCGCACCAGGTGGCCCAGAAATTGACGAGCAAGGGCTTGCCCTTCCACTGGGCCAGCGGTTGCGACTTGCCTTCGAGGTCGTTCAGCGACTGTGCATACAGGTTGGTGACCGGGTTGGTGACCTGGCCGTCGCGGGCGACGGTGGCCGGGGCAGGCAGCACGCTTTGCGCCGGCTTCTTGTACACCGCCACCAGGGCGCCCATCACGCCGAACAGCGCGGCGACTGCCGCATACGCGGTCAGATGTTTCTTGTTCATTCGTCAGTTTCCACTCAGTTGGCATTCCTGTCGTCCGCCGCGATCAGCGCGCGCAGGCCGCTCATGTCGATGCGCTGCGCACGGCCGTCGGCGCGCGGCTTGAGGGCGCCGCGCAGGTCCTGGTATTCATACAGTTCGGCATGCACCGTCTCCTTCATCCACGGGAAGGTCACGGTCTCGACCGGCGCATGGCGGCCCCCCTTGAAATGCGGGGTTTCCGAAATATCGATATTAACATTACGGTTGAGCAGGTAGATCTGCACCTCCTTGGCGCTGTCGGCGAACAATTGAAGGTGGATGTCGTCGTGCTCGCCGGCGGTGCCGTTGAGGACCGCGCCGGTGAGATAGGGGTGGAAGTCGGCCAGGGCTTCCATCACCTGCAGCGCGGTCGCGCGCAGGTGCGCCAGGCGCTCGGCATGAAAGGCGCCGCCGAACAGGGCCAGGTACTTGCGCACCTCGTCCTCGACTTGCGCGTCGTCGGGCAGCATGTTCGGTCTCAAAGGGGTGACGCCCAGCACCTGGCGGACGGCCTTGCGGCGAGCGGTATCGAGATCGGCGCCGTCTTGCGCGATCATGCGCGCAGCGGCCAGCGCGATCTCGTTACGCAACTGGAGGAGATCGGTGTTCAGATTCGGCATCATGCCTGGGATCATACTCTTGAACGGAAAATGATAGCGGCTCGGGTAGAATCGCGTATTCGTCCATTCATTCCTGGTTAGACATTCTCTCCATGCACATTCATATCCTCGGCATCTGCGGCACTTTCATGGGCGGCCTGGCCGTCCTGGCCAAGGAAGCGGGCCACCGCGTGACCGGTTGCGACGCCAACGTCTATCCTCCCATGAGCACCCAGCTGGAAGCCCAGGGGATCGAGCTGATCCAGGGCTATGGTCCGGAACAGGTGGCGCTGCAGCCCGACCTGTATGTGATCGGTAATGTCATGACGCGCGGCAATCCGCTGATCGAAGAGATCCTGAACCGCAGCCTGCCCTACGTCTCGGGCCCGCAGTGGATCGGCGAACACATCTTGCGCGAAAAATGGGTGCTGGCCGTGGCCGGCACGCACGGCAAGACCACGACCACCTCGATGCTGGCCTGGATCCTGGAAGACGCGGGCTATGCGCCGGGCTTCCTGATCGGCGGCGTGCCGATGAATTTCGGCGTCTCGGCGCGCCTGCATGGCGACCAGCCGAGCGACTTCTTCGTGATCGAAGCCGACGAATACGACACCGCCTTCTTCGACAAGCGCAGCAAGTTCGTGCACTACCACGCCAAGACCGCGGTGCTCAACAACCTGGAATACGACCACGCCGACATCTTCCCCGATATCGGCGCCATCGAGACCCAGTTCCACCACCTGGTGCGCACCGTGCCGGGCGTGGGCCGGCTGGTCGTGAATGGCGATGAAGCGTCGATCGGCCGCGTGCTCAAGCGCGGCTGCTGGAGCGACAAGGAAAGCTTCGGGTCGGCCGACGGCGTCGACTGGACCATGGTCGAGCATCCGGGCGGCGCCAGTTTCGACGTCCTGTTCAAGGGCGACCTTCAGGGCACCGTGCACTGGGACCTGACGGGCAAGCATAACCGCTCGAACGCGCTGGCCGCGATCGCCGCCGCCCGCCATGTCGGCGTGCCCGTGGCCCAGGCGATCGACTCGCTGGCGCGTTTCCAGAACGTCAAGCGGCGCATGGAAGTGCGCGGCGTGGTCAATAACATCACCGTGGTCGACGACTTCGCCCACCATCCGACGGCGATCGCTGCCACGGTCGGCGGCCTGCGTCAAAGGATTGGACCAAGCGTTGGCACGGGCGGGCGCATCCTGGCCGTGCTCGAGCCGCGTTCGAACACGATGAAGCTGGGCGCCATGAAGGATGCGCTGCCGGGCAGCCTGAAGGATGCCGACCTGGTGTTCGGCTTCGGCAGCCAGCAGGCGCTGGGCTGGTCGCTGGCCGACGCCTTGACACCGCTGGGCAAGATCGCGCACAGCTTCGACCAGATCGACTATATGGTGCAGGCCATCGTGCAGCAAGCGCAGCCGGGCGACTACATCCTCGTGATGAGTAATGGCGGCTTTGGCGGCGTGCACCAGAAACTGCTGGACGCGCTGGCGCCATGAGCCAGGCGCCTTACCTGCTGTACCTGCATGGCTTTCGCTCCTCGCCGCGCTCGTTCAAGGCGCGCGTGGTGCAGGAGCGGCTCGCGCAGGCCGGCATGGGAGAACGCCTGATCTGCCCGCAGCTGCCGGCGTCGCCGAAGGCGGCGATGGAGCTCGCGCTGGCGCTGGCCGAACGCCATGCGCCCAATCAGTTAGCCATCGTCGGCTCGTCGCTGGGCGGCTTTTATGCATGCTGGCTGGCCGAGCGCCTGGGCGTGCGCGCGGTCGTCGTCAATCCCGCGGTCGACCCGACCCGCAACCTGGAACAACATGTCGGCTTGACCACCGCCTGGCATTCCGACGAACCGTTCGAGTTCCGCCAGGAGTACGTCGGCGAGCTGCAGGCGCTGCGCGTGGCGCGGATCACCCGCCCGGAGCGGTACTTCCTGCTGGCCGCGACCGGCGACGAAGTGCTGGACTACCGCGACATGGTGGCCCACTATGCGGGAGCGCGCCAGCACGTGATCGAGGGCAGCGACCATGCGATCCCGGAATTCGCGCAGTATGTGGACGAGGTGCTGGCGTTTTGCGGTCTGAAACCGGTGGACGCGGCGCAGTGAAGGGCCGCAGTGAAGGGCGCGCAGTGAAGGACGCGCGGTGAAGCGTAAATCGTTGCGCCTGGCTGCGTGGCAGCCGCATGCGCGCGCGCTGCGCGCGCCGCAGCGCATGCGCGACTGGCTGGTCACGCCCGGTTCGCTGACGGCGCGCCTGGTGTCCAGCAGCGCCGCGTTCCGGGTGCGCCGCCTGCACCAGCGCAGCGCGCCATGCCTGATGGATGAAGCCGCGGCGATCGGCCTTGCGCGCGCGCAGCGGGTCTGGGAACGCGAAGTGCTGCTCGAGTGCGACGGCGCGCCGGTGGTATTCGCCCACACGGTGGTGCCGATGGAGTGCGATGCCGCCGATTGGCCGCTGTTCTCGGCGCTGGGTGAGCGCTCGCTGGGCAGCACGCTGTTCTACGATCCGCTGGTGCGGCGTGGGCCACTGGAATTTGCGCGTCTGTCTGCCGACCATCCGCTGGTGCGCCGTGCGCACGCCGCGCTCGGCAAGCAAGGCGACGCTGACAAGCACATTTATTACGCGCGGCGCTGCGTCTATCGCCGCCGTCAAGGCCTGCTCCTGGTCACCGAGGTATTCTTGCCCGCGGTGCTGGAACTGGGAGCGGCTGCAACCATGAAGAACACTACTTAACTATGAACGTATTTTTCGAGGAATCGGGCGACTTCAAGGTCGGCGCCATCCTGTCGCAAGCGGGCGAGGCCTACCAGGTGGAGATGCCGAGCGGCAAACGCACCAAGGTCAAGACGCGCGACGTGCTGCTGCAGTTCGACAAGCCCGAGCCGCAAGCGTTGCTGGACGCGGCCAAGGCAATCGTTCAGGAGGTTGATCTTGATTTCCTGTGGGAAGTCGCTGGCGAAGAAGAATTCGGTTTCGCCGAGCTGGGCCTCGAGTATTTCGGCCACGCGCCGCTGCCGCACGAAGCCGCCGGCCTGGTGCTGGCCCTGCATGGCGCCCCCATCTATTTTCACAAGAAAGGCCGTGGCCGCTACAAGGCGGCGCCTGAACAGTCGCTGAAGGCGGCGCTGGCCGGCATCGAAAAGAAGAAGCAGCAGGCCATCGTGCAGGCCGGCTATGTGGATGAACTGAAGGCGGGCAAGCTGCCGCAGCCGATGCAGCAGATCGTGCACCAGCTGCTGTTCAAGCCCGACAAGAACACCATCGAATACAAGGCCTTCGAGACGGCGGCCAGCGAACTGCAGACCAGCCCGCCGCGCCTGATGCTCGACGTCGGCGGCCTGGAGTCGCCGAAAGAGCTGCACATGGGCCGCTTCCTGTTCGAGCACTTCCCGCGCGGCGCCGGTTTCGCGCCCGTGGAGGTCCCGAAGGCACCGGGCGGCCTGCCGCTGGCCGCCGTCGCCGCCTTCTCGATCGACGACGTCACCACCACCGAGATCGACGACGCGTTTTCGGTCGTGCGCCTGGATGACGGCAGCGTGCAGGTCGGCATCCACATCGCCGCGCCGGGCCTGGGCATCCGCCCGGACGACGCGATCGACAAGATCGCGCGCGCGCGCATGTCCACCGTGTATATGCCGGGCGACAAGATCACCATGCTGCCGGACGAGGTAGTCAATGCGTTTACGCTCGCCGAAGGCAGCGATTGCCCGGCCTTGTCGCTGTACGCCGTGCTCGACCCTGCCGACTGGAGCGTCAAGTCGACCACGACCCGCGCCGAGCGCGTGCCGATCAAGAACAATCTGCGCCACAACGACCTCGATCACGTGGTCAACGAAGAGACGTTGGAGAGCGGCGAGGGCGACTATCCGCACAAGGACGAACTGGGCCTGCTGTGGAAGTGGGCGCTGCAGCTGGAAGCGGGCCGCATGAAGAAGCGCGAAGCCTTCGGCCTCAAGCCCGAACAGGCGAACCGGGTCGACTTCAATTTCTACGTCGAGGACGACGTGGTCTCGATCGTGCGCCGCAAGCGCGGCGCGCCGCTGGACAAGATCGTGGCCGAGCTGATGATCTTCGCCAACAGCACCTGGGGCAAGCTGCTGCACGATTCGGGCGTGCCGGGCATCTATCGCTCGCAGACGCCGGGCGCCGGCGGCTGGGCCGCCAAGATGCAGGTGCGCATGGTCACGCACGCGGCGCCGCACCAGGGCCTGGGCGTGGACCAGTACGCCTGGAGCACCTCGCCGCTGCGCCGGTATACCGACCTGGTCAACCAGTGGCAGATCCTGGCCGCCGCCGAGCACGGCGTGACGGCGCCGCTGGTGGCCCCGTTCAAGCACCGCGACGCGACCCTGTTCTCCATCGTCTCGGGATTCGATGCCGCCTATGCGGCGTACAACGACTTCCAGCAGAACATGGAGCGCTACTGGTGCCTGCGCTGGCTGGGGCAAGAGAAGGTGAAGCAGGCCGACGCCGTCGTGCTCAAGGATGAGCTGGTGCGCCTGGTCGACGTGCCGCTGGTGGTGCGCCTGACCGGCATGCCGCAAGTGGCGCGCGGCGCGCAAGTCAAGCTCGACATCGTGCGCTGGGACGAGGTCGACCTGCAGCTCGAAGCGCGCCTGCTCGAAGTGGCGGCCGCCGAGCCGGACGCTGCGCTCGACGACGAGGAAGAAGCGGACACCGGCGAAGCGGCCGTGGCCGAGGTGGTCGAGGCCGAAGGCGCGGTGGCGGCGGTTGATACCGGGGACGCGCCGGCGCCGGCGCCGGCGTCGGCGTCGTAGGGGCGGCCTCGGCGGCCCGCGGTTCGCCGCCGACGCGGTGATGGTGATCGGCACCGATTTCGAATCGGATGATCTCGCCGCTAACCGTCACTAGACAGCAACGACATCCAGCTCGCGTCCGAGCGCGGCCATCGCGTTCGCGACGGTATCGATCTTCGTATTATGGCCCAGGTCGATAATGCGATTCACTTCCTGAGGCTTAATTCCCATGAGACGGGCCAACTGGGAAGGACCGACCTGGCGCTCGATCATCGCGTTCAGAAGCAGCACCTTGGCCGACACGCTTAATGGTAACGCGACCAGGCGTTCGCCTCTGCGTGCTTTCGAAGGCGCGGGCACGGGCCGGCTATCCTCAAAGTAGAAGTCCATCGCGCTAACGAGCGCATCTTGCGCCTCCCTGAGCGATTCCTCCTCATCGTCGCCTTGGGTAATCGCCTCAGGGATATCTCGAAACGTGATAACGAATCCGCCTTCTTCGGCCGGGCTAAAGGTTGCAGGATATTTCATACACACTCCATGGCTTGCATTTAATTTACTGAGTTACGGTGCTCCGTGACAAAGACTTGAGCGGGCAATTTAATCGGGCTATTACTTCAGCTTTAACTGCTTCTTTACGCCCTCGACAAGGCCTGTCTTGAGCTCCTTGCTCGGGTGCCTCGGCAGGATGGTCTGCTGTCCGTTGAGGTAGACCTTCAAGTGGTTGGTGCCATCCTTGAACGTCGCGCCCTGAAGCTTCAGCCACCTGACGAACTCGCTCTGTTTCACCGCGTGTCCCCAGTGTGCTTCGACATGCCAAAATTAGACGGATTTGCTTAAGAGTGCAAGCAAAAATTTAAACATATTTGTTTAAAATACCGGTCCCAAAAGTGTCGGTCAGCGGCTATGCTTGCCTGACTTGCAGCGTTGATGTGTCTGGAGTTTGAACAGAACGCGCATCAATTTCGCCAATAAGCGTTGTCGAACCAACCACGTTCCGCATCCCCCAGATTGTTCGCCCCCCTCATCCGTTCGCGTCGAGGTAGAATGGATCAATTCTCTGATTCAATTGCCCCACCAGGCCACCCGTAGCGCGTGAAGTCCTTTCTCCAACATCGTCCCCTGATGATCGCCCTGGCCGTATCGGTGGCAGCCCACGCAGGGCTGCTGGCGCTGCGCTTCGCCGCGCCGGAGGCGTTCCGCCACCAGCCGGCCGATCCCGGACTGGAAGTGGTGCTGGTCAATGCCAAGCATGACAAGGCGCCAGCCAAGGCCGACGCGCTGGCCCAGGCCAACCTGGACGGCGGCGGCACGGCCGAGCTTGGTCGCGCCAAGTCGCCGCTGCCCGACCTGCGCAAGGTCGAGGACGGCGACAGCATCAAGGCCCTGCAGCGCCGCATCGCCGAACTCGAGCGCTTGCAACAGAACGTGCTGACGCGCGCGCGCAGCGGCGGCAATTTCACCGCGCCGCCGGTCACCGAGCGCGAACAGCCCGATCCGACCCGCACGGGCAACGACAACCTCGACACCGCACGCGCCATTTCGCGCACCAGCGCCGAGATCTTCGAGCGCATCGAGGAAGAAAACCGCCGCCCCAAGCGCACGCAGATCACGCCCAGTACGCGCCAGGTCGGCTACGCGCTGTACTACAAGGCGATGCAAAAGCGCATCGAGGAAGTCGGCACGCTGAATTTCCCGCAGCAGGCGGGGCGCAAGCTGTATGGCGACCTGGTGGTCTACATCCCCGTGTTCCAGGACGGCACCCTGTACCTGGGCGATGGCGGCCCACGCGTCGAACGCAGCTCGGGCAACCCGGCCCTCGACAAGGCCGCGCTCGAGATCGTGCGCCGCTCGGCCCCGTTCGGCGCCTTCCCGGCCAATATGCGCACCCAGGGCAAGGACGACCTGTGGGAAGTGTTCACCCGTTTCCGTTTCACCCGTGAGGACAAGATGCAGGCAACCCTTGGCGAGGCCAGGCAATGAGCGGCCCTGTGACCGATAGATATTGCGTCATCGGCAATCCGATCGCCCACAGCAAATCCCCGCAGATCCACGCCGCCTTTGCGCTGCAGACCGGCCAGGACCTGACCTATGAGCGCTGCCTGGCGCCGCTGGACGGCTTCGAGGCCACCGTGCGGCGCCTGATCGCCGAAGGCTGGCGCGGCGCCAACGTCACGCTGCCGTTCAAGCTCGAGGCGGCGCGGCTGGCGACCCGGCTGGCGCCGCGCGCCCGCGCCGCCGGCGCCGTGAACACCCTGGTTTTCGACCAGGGCGAGATCGTCGGCGACAACACCGACGGTCCCGGCCTGGTGGCCGACATCGTGCGCAATGCCGGCGTGCCGCTGGCCGACAAACGCATCCTGTTGCTGGGCGCCGGCGGCGCCGCGCGCGGCGCGCTGCTGCCGCTCCTGGCGGAAAACCCGCGCCAGATCGTCATCGCCAACCGCACGCTGGCGACCGCGCAGCATCTGGCGGCCGATTTCGCGGCGCACGCGGACCGGCTGGCGGTGAGCGGCTTCGCCGACGTGCAGGGCCACTTCGACGTGGTCATCAACGCCACCTCCGCCAGCCTGGCGGCCGACGTGCCGCCCGTGCCGCCGGCGGTATTCGGCCCCGGCGTGCTGGCGCTGGACATGATGTACGGGAAGGAGCCGACCGTGTTCATGGCATTCGCCGCGCGCCAGGGCGCCGATGTGCGCGACGGCCTGGGCATGCTGGTCGAGCAGGCGGCCGAAGCCTTCCTGCTGTGGCGCGGCGTGCGGCCGGAGACGAATGCCGTGCTGGCCGCGATGCGCCAGGCAGGCTGACCATGGCCAGGTCACGCAAGGCCGCGCCGACGCGGCGCCGCTGGATCAAGTGGATTTTTTTGGCCCCGCTACTGCTGGTGCTGCTGGTCCAGTTGTATTTCTTTGCGATGGTGTGCTGGTATTCGCAGTTCAATCCCGGCTCGACCAGCTTCATGCGCGAGCAGCTGTCCCAGCTGCGCGAAAAGAATCCGAACGCGACCCTCAAGCACCAGTGGGTGCCTTATGACCGCATCTCGCGCAACCTGAAGCGCGCGGTGGTGGCCTCGGAAGACGCCAACTTCAGCGTCCACGGCGGCGTGGACTGGGAAGCGATCGAGCGCGCCTATGAGCGCAACAACCGGCGCAGCAAGGTGGTCGGCGGCGGCTCGACCATCACCCAGCAGCTGGCCAAGAACCTGTTCCTGTCCGGCTCGCGCAGCTATGTGCGCAAGGGCCAGGAAATGGTGATCGCCTTCATGCTCGAGACGGTGATGAGCAAGGAGCGCATCCTCGAGCTCTACCTGAACGTGGTCGAATTCGGCCGCGGCGTATTCGGCGCCGAGGCGGCGGCGCGTTACTACTACAAGACGTCGGCGGCCAACCTGAGCCAGGCCCAGGCCGCCCGGCTGGCGGTGATGCTGCCCAATCCGCGCTATTACGACAAGCACCGCTCAACCAATTACCTGCAGCGGCGCACCAACGCGATCCTGCGCCAGATGCGGTTCGCCGAGGTGCCTTGATCCGGGCTGCCGGGCGAACGACCGTCCGCTAATTTGTGTTTCAGGCGAAATTGTCGGTACGGGGTTGGCCCCATGCGGGACGAACGGTTACACTTGCGCTACTTTCCGACCCGGAAAGAAATAGCAAGCGAGATCCGAGCGCATGATCAACGTATTTGTCCTACAGAATGGCCGCCTGAATCAGGCAACGATCGCTTCCCGGGAAGACCTGGAGAACGTCGCGCCGGTGTGGGTCGACCTGACCGACCCGAGCGAGGAAGAGCGCACCTGGGTCAAGGCCAGATACGGCGTGATCCTGCCGGGCGAGGACGAAGTGCAGGACATCGAAGCCTCGGCGCGCTACTACGAGGCCGAAAACGGCGACCTGCACCTGCGCACCGACTTCCTGCTCGAAGAAGAGGACGGCCCGTCGCGGGTGATCACGGTGGCCTTCATCCTGTCCGGCAAAATCCTGTTCTCGGTCCATAACGACGACTTGCCCGTGTTCCGTCTGGTGCGCATGCGCGCTCGCTCGCGGCCCGGCTCGATCGAAGACTATATGGACGTGCTGCTCGACCTGTACGCGACCGACGCCGAATATTCGGCCGACGCGCTGGAAGGCATCTATGAGAGCCTCGAAGAAGTGTCGACCCGCGTGCTGCAGAAGGAATTCACCGACAATGACGCGGCCGCAGCGCTGAACGCCATCGCGCACGAGGAAGACTTGAACGGCCGCATCCGCCGCAACATGATGGACACCCGGCGCGCGGTCAGCTTCCTGATGCGCGGCCGGCTGCTCAACTCGGACCAGTTCGAGGAAGCGCGCCAGATCCTGCGCGACATCGAGTCGCTCGACGGCCACACGTCGTTCCTGTTCGACAAGGTGAACTTCCTGATGGACGCCACCGTCGGCTTCATCAACATCAACCAGAACAAGATCATCAAGATCTTCTCGGTGGCCTCGGTCGCCTTCCTGCCGCCGACCCTGATCGCCAGCCTGTACGGCATGAACTTCGCTCTGATGCCGGAACTGAACTGGCGCTTCGGCTATCCGTTCGCGATCGCCCTGATGGCGGCCAGCGCGGTGGCGCCGCTGCTGTATTTCCGCCGGCGCGGCTGGCTGAAGTGAAGCGGCAATGACACGGCGCACCTCGGTGCGCCGTGTCGTTTCGCCTTGAAGCGTGCTTACCCGATGCGCTTGAACACGCGGCGCGCCGCTTCGATCGTGGCGTCGATGACGGCGTCGTCGTGCTGGATCGACACGAAGCCGGCTTCGAACATGGCCGGCGCGAAGTACACGCCTTCGTCCAGCATGCCGTGGAAGAAGCGGTTGAAGCGCTCCTTGTCGCCGGCCATCATTTCGCTATAGCTGCCCGGCACGTTCTTCGAGAAGTAGAAGCCGAACATGCCGCCCACCGAATCGCCGCAGAAATCGATGCCGGCTTCCCTGGCCGCCGCCGTCAGGCCCGTCACCAGGCGCTCGGCCGTCGCCGTCAGCTTGTCATAGAAGCCGTCTTCCTGGATCAGCTTCAGCGTGGTCATGCCGGCCGCCACCGCCACCGGGTTGCCCGACAGCGTGCCGGCCTGGTACACAGGGCCGATCGGGGCCATCTTCTGCATCAGGTCCGCGCGCCCGCCGAAGGCCGCCACCGGCATGCCGCCGCCGATCACCTTGCCCAGCGCGGTCAGGTCGGGCGTGATGCCGTACATGCCCTGGGCGCCGTCGAGGCCCACGCGGAAGCCGCACATCACCTCATCGAAGATCAGCACCGCGCCATGTTCGGTGCACAGTTCGCGCATGCGCTCCAGGAACTCCGGGGTGGCGCGGATCAGGTTCATGTTGCCGGCCACCGGCTCCACGATCACGCAGGCGATGGTGTCGCCCATCGAGGCGAAGGCGTCTTCCAGCTGGGCGACGTTGTTGTAGTCGAGCACCAGGGTGTGTTTGACGAAGTCTTCCGGCACGCCGGCCGACGTCGGGTTGCCGAAGGTGAGCAGGCCGCTGCCGGCCTTCACCAGCAGCGAATCGGCGTGGCCGTGGTAGCAGCCTTCGAACTTGACGATCTTGTCGCGGCCGGTGGCGCCGCGCGCCAGGCGCAGCGCGCTCATCGTCGCCTCGGTGCCGGACGAGACCAGGCGCACCTGTTCGATCGACGGCAGCAGGCGGCAGATTTCCTCGGCGATCTCGATCTCGCCTTCGGTCGGGGCGCCGAACGACAGGCCATTGGCAGCGGCGGCCTGCACCGCCTTGACCACTTCGGGCCGGGCGTGGCCGAGGATGGCTGGGCCCCAGGAACCGATGTAGTCGATGTAGCGCTTGCCGTCGGCGTCCCAGAAATACGGGCCCTGGGCGCGCTCGATGAAGCGCGGGGTGCCGCCCACCGAGCGGAAGGCGCGCACCGGCGAGTTGACGCCGCCGGGCGTCGATTGCTGGGCGCGGGCGAACAGGGTGTCGTTGCGCGAGGTGGTGTGTTCAGTGGTCATGATCGGTGCTTCGTGATTGAAAGAACCCGTCCGGCGTGCGACTAGGGACGGAAGAATTTACTGGGAATGAACTTGCCCATGCCGTAGCGCTGCGCATGCTCGAGCGCGCCGGTGGTGTACTCCTGGGCCAGCGCCAGCGCCTGCGGCGCGTCCATGCCGCGCGCCAGGCAGGCGGTGAAGGCCGCCGAATAGGTGTTGCCGGCGCCCAGGAAGGGGCCGGGCAGGTGCTGCCATTCGACCCGCGCGACTTCGCCGCTGGCGTCGTACAGGCGGTTCGAGCAGGCGCCGTGGTCGTCGCGGCTGCCGGTCACCAGCACGTACTGCAGGCCGCTCGACGTGAGCTCGACCAGGTCTTCTTCCAGGTCGCCTTCCTTGCGCTCGGCGCCATCGCGCCACAGTTCGGCCATGCGGCCCAGTTCGGACTCGGACAGGATCAGGGCGGTGGCCTGCGGGGCCAGGATCGAGCGCAGCGCGGACAGCATTTCCTCGTCGCCCAGGCCGGCGTCGGGCAGGGCCGACAGGAACGGGTCGAGGACTAGCGGCGCGTCCGGGTAGTCGGACACGATCTCGGCGATCGCGGCCAGGTGCAGGGCCGAGCCGACGGCGCCGACCTTGAAGGCGGCGATCGGCATGTCTTCCAGCAAGGTACGCGCCTGCTCGGCCATCCAGTCGCTGTCGAGCTCGTACATATTTTCGATGCGTGCGCTGTCCGAGACCAGCAGGCCGGCGATGGCCGACAGTCCATGGCACCCGAGGGCGGAGAACGCGGCGCAGTCCGCCTGCACGCCGACGGCGCCGACGGGATCGCAGACGCCGAAGCTCAGGATGAGGGGGAACGTTTGGTTTTGCACGTCGGGTAGATTAAGATGCCGGATTCCGATTCCACATTTTACTAGATACAAGGATCAATACTGTGAGTACCGAATCCACCGCGACTTTCCAGACCTGGATGTGCCTGATTTGTGGCTGGGTCTATGACGAGGCCGTCGGTGCGCCCGACGATGGCATCGCTCCTGGCACGCGCTGGGCCGACGTTCCGATGAACTGGACGTGTCCGGAATGCGGCGCACGCAAGGACGACTTCGAAATGACGGCAATCTGACGGCAGTCGTGCAATAAAGATCACAACGTGATCAGCTTGATAATGGCATCTCGTCCACGCGCGAGGTGCCACGTTACTCAGTAGTTGACTCTCTGCAACAGTTTGCGCACAAGAAAGATGTGCTGTGCTATCGTGACACTTCAAGCCGAAGTGAAACGAAAATGACGACATCGCCGCAATCCACGGCCCTGACCATCATGGTGATCGACGACAGCAGCACGATCCGCCGCTCTGCCGAGATTTTCCTGAACCAGGCCGGTTACCAGGTGGTGTTGGCCGACGACGGCTTTGACGCCCTGGCCAAGATCAACGACCATCATCCGGCCCTGGTGTTTTGCGACATCCTGATGCCGCGTCTGGACGGTTACCAGACCTGCGCCCTGATCAAGAAGAGCGCGCGCTTTCGCGCGACGCCGGTCCTGATGCTGTCGTCCAAGGATGGGCTGTTCGACCGCGCGCGCGGCGCGATGGTCGGCGCCAGCGCCTACCTGACCAAGCCGTTTACCAAAGACAGCCTGCTGGCGGCCGTGCGCGAGCACGCCATGCCCCAGGACTGACCTACCTCGGAGCCGTAAGTGGCCATCAACAAGATCCTCATCGTCGACGATTCCCCGACCGAACGACTGTACCTGACCGACATCCTGGTGAAGCACGGCTTCGCCGTCAGCACCGCCGTGAGCGGCGACGAAGCGATCGAGCGCATCCGCGCCGAACGCCCCGAACTGATCCTCATGGACGTGGTCATGCCGGGCGCCAACGGCTTCCAGGTGACGCGCGCCCTCGCGCGCGACCCGGAGCTGGCGGCGCTGCCGGTCATCATCTGCAGCAGCAAGAACCAGGAAACCGACCGCATCTGGGGCCTGCGCCAGGGCGCGAAGGACTACCTGGTCAAGCCGGTCGATCCCGAGCGCCTGCTGGCCAGCATCGCGGCCGTGGCGACCGCCGGCGGCGTGAGCGCATGACCACCGTGGCGCAGGCGCACGACGCGGACCGGGAGAGTGACGGGGGCGGCCGGCGCGATCCGGCGGCGCGCCGCACCCGCCTGCGCCTTTACCAGGAGCAGTTGCTGGAAAAGATGCAGGCGGCCAGGACCGGCGCCGGCGCCCGCGCCGGCCAGCTGGGCCTGGCGATCGGCGCCACCCGCTACCTGGTCGACCTGGTCGAGGTCGGCGAGATCGTCGCGCCCGCGCCCCTTACCGCCGTCCCGCTGACCCAGCCCTGGTATCTGGGCCTGGCCAATGTGCGCGGCAGCCTGCTGGGCGTGATCGACCTGGCGCGCTACCTGGGCGAGGAAGCAGCGCCCGATGGCTCCGCGACGCCGCGCCTGGTGGTGTTCGCACCGCACCTCGGCTTCAACTGCGCCTTGCTGGCCTCGAACGTCCACGGACTGCGCCAGGCCAGCGCGATGGAACGCGTGGGCGAAGCCCTGCGCGACGCCGACGGCGGCACATGGACGCCGCTGTCGCTCGCGGCGCTGGTGCGGGAAGAGCGTTTCCTGCGGGTCGCAGGCTAACTTGCACGCTAACAACAACCACACTCACAGCAGGAAACAGGGAGCAGCAATGGGATTCGCTTCGAAACTGACCACGAACTTGTTCGCGAAGAGCGATGCCGCCCTGGAGCCGGCGCCGGCCGGCGAGTCCCCTTCGGCGCCGCACCGGGATGCGGGAGGTTCGGCCACCGCCGCCGCGCGCCGGCTCGGGGGCTTTCGCAGCCGCAGCGCGACCGAGGCGCTGGCCGCGGAAAGCGGCGGCGATCTGCGCGCCGTCGCGATCGGCGGGCAGTTCCAGCCCAGCCGCCTGAACCTGCTGCTCGGCGCTTTTGTGGGCGGAGTGCTGCTGACCATGCTGGCGGCCTGGCAGAGTTCGGCGTTGGACGCCCGCCTGGCCGGCCAGAGCCAGGTGACCGGCGACGCCGTGATGCACTCCCAGCGTTTCGCCAAGGCGGCGCCGATCGCGCTGCGGGGCGACGCCGCCGCCTTCGACCAGCTCGAAGACAGCCGCACCCAGCTGGGCCGCGAACTGGACCTGCTGGCGCGCGGCGGCCAGTCGCCGAGCGGGCGCATCCCGGCCGCCAGCGGCGCGCGCGCGACAGAACTGCAACAGGCGATCGTGCTGTGGAACGCCTCGTCCAAGGCGGCCGCCAGCATCATCGCCAACAAGCGCAACCTGCTGGCCTTCGGCGTCAGCCTGCGCCAGTATGAAGAGGTGGGGCCAGAGTTGACCGCGATCGCCGAGCGCCTGCAAAAGGACGGCTCGAGCGACGCCCGGCGCCAGGTGGCGGCGCTGAGCATGCAGTCGCTGGCCCAGCGCCTGTCGGCCGGCACCCAGACCTTCACCACCCCGGGCTCGGCCCAGAACGCGGTGACCTACATCATGGGCGACATCGCCTCGCTGAGCGCGATCATCGACGGACTGCTCGATGGCGGCGGCAAGCTGGGCCTGGCGCCGCTGACCGACCTCGAACAGCGCATGCGCCTGGCGCGCACCCGCGACAGCTTCGATGAATACGTCAAGACCATCACCCCGCTGCTGGGCAATCTCACCAACTACGCCAGCGCACGCGCCGCCGAGCGCGTGATCTCGCGCGACAGCGAACAGCTGCGCGTCATGCTGGCCAGGCTCCACGCGGACTACCAGCGCGACCAGGCCGGCGCCAGCGGCTGGTTCTGGCTGACGGTCGGCGCCGCCCTGTTCACCCTGGTCGCGGCATTGGGCATCTCGCGCACCATGCTGCAGGACGCCGCCGCCCGTGCGCGCGCCGCCGAGGAACGCCGCCGCGAAGCCGAAGCGATGCGCCAGCTGGCCCAGGCCAAGGAAGAAGAAGCCAAGGCCACCAACGACCAGAACCAGGCCGCGATCCTGCGCCTGATGAACGAGCTGCAAGAAGTGGCGGACGGCGACCTGACGGTGCAGGCCACGGTGTCGGAAGACATCACCGGCGCGATCGCCGACTCGGTCAACTACACGGTCGAGGAATTGCGCGAGCTGGTGGTGCGCGTCATCAGGACCTCGGAACAGGTGGCGCGCGCCTCGAACGGCGCGCAGCAGGTCTCGACCGAGCTGCTGGGCGCGGCCGAGCGGCAGTCGCGCGAGATCCAGGATGCGTCCAGCACCACCATGCGCCTGGCCGGCCTGATCACCGACGTGTCGCGCTCGGCCCTGGAATCGGCCGACGTGGCGCGCCAGTCGGTGGCGGCGGCGGAGCAGGGCGCGACCGCGGTGCAGAATGCGATTCGCGGCATGCAGGAGATCCGCGAGCAGATCCAGGAAACCTCGAAGCGCATCAAGCGCCTGGGCGAATCCTCGCAGGAGATCGGCGAGATCACCGAGCTGATCTCGGACATCACCGAGCAGACCAACGTGCTGGCGCTGAACGCCGCGATCCAGGCCGCATCGGCGGGCGAAGCCGGGCGCGGCTTCTCGGTGGTGGCGGAAGAGGTGCAGCGCCTGGCGGAACGCTCGGGCGAGGCGGCCAAGCAGATCGGCGCGCTGGTGCGCACCATCCAGACCGACACCCACGACGCGGTGGCGGCCATGGAAAAATCGACCCAGGGCGTGGTCGAGGGCGCGCGCCTGTCGGATGCCGCGGGCGCCGCGCTGTCGGACATCTCGCGCGTGTCGAACCGCCTCGGTGACCTGATCGGGGACATGTCGAACGCCACCGACCGCCAGGCCAGCCAGGCCACCGGCGTGGCCGACAAGATGCAGCAGATCCTGTCGGTGACCGAACATACCCAGCAAGGCACGCGCCAGACCGCACAGTCGATTCATGAACTGGCTACCCTGGCCCAGGAGCTCAAGGATTCGGTGTCGCGCTTCCGCGTGGTATCCTGAGCGGCCCATGGTTACCCCGACCCCGACCTTGCCCCTGAGCCGCACCAGCTTCGACACCGGCCCCCTGTCCTGGGTCATCGGCGAAATCCGCGACGCCCTGGCGCGCGCGTCCACCGCCTTGCGCGAGGCCGCCGGGCGTTCGCCCGAGGCCCAGCCGACCCTGCTGCTGCACGCCAAGACCCACCTGCACCAGGCGCACGGCGCGCTGCAACTGGTCGACGTCGAAGGCGTCGGCACGTACACCGGCGCCGCCGAGGCGGTGCTGGAAGGGTTCAAGGATGGACGCTTGCTATGCACGCCGGATAGCGTGCAGGTGGTGCTGGACGCCTTCGGGGCGCTCGGCGAATACCTCGACGAACTGCTGGCCGGCATGCCGCAGCAGCCGGCGCGCCTGTTCCCGTATTACCGCGACATGGTCGAGCGCCAGGGCGAGCGCAAGGTGCACCCATCCGACCTGATGCCGCTCGACCTGTCGACCCTGCCGCAGTTGCCACCCTTGGCCGCGCCGGAGGGCGAAGGCGGGCTGGACGTCGCGGCCTGCCGCAGCCGTTTCGAGAAGGCGCTGCTGCCCTACCTGAAGGCCGCGGACGACGCCGGGCGAAAGAATCACGCCGCCGACCTGGTGGCCGCCATCGCGCCGATCGCAGCCACCCAGGACCCGCCGCGCGCGCGCCTGTTCTGGCAGGCGATGCATGCCTTCGCCACCGTGGTGGCCGACGGCCAGGTCGAGAGCGATCTCTACATCAAGCAGCTGTTTGGCCAGATCAACCTGCAATTGCGGCGCCTGGCCAAAGGCGAGACGGGCGCGCCCGAGGCGATGCTGCGCGACGCGCTGTTCTTCATCGCCGCCGCGCGCGAACCGGGACCCGCGGCGCGCGCGCTGCGCCAGGCCCTGGGCCTGGATGGCGCCGTGCCGCCCGACTATGCCGAGCGCCGCTACGGCAAGCTCGACCCGCAAGCCCTGCAGGAGGCGCGCGAAGCGCTGGCGCGCACCAAGTCGGACTGGGACCGCATCGCCGGCGAGGGCGCGCCGGACGCCGAGGTCGAGAGCGACTTCAACGATGCGCTGGCGCGCCTGGCCGGCGCCAGCGAAAAGCTGGGCGCCCCGGCGCTGGCCCAGCTGCTGCGCGAACTGGGCCGCGCCGCCAGCGACTCGGTGCAGTCGGGCCGCGACGACCAGTTCGGGCTCGAGATGGCGGCCGCCATGCTGTTCGTCGAGCATGGCCTGGACCAGCTGCGCCAGCTGCCCGAAGATTTCTCGGAGAATGCCGAAGCCGTCGGCGCGCGCCTGCTGGCGCTGGCCGCCGGCGAAACGCCGCCCGACGCCCCGCACTGGCAGGGCGAGCTGGCGCGCCAGATCCAGCAGGGCCAGACCGTGGCCGTGCTGGCCGCCGAAGTCAAGACGGGGCTGCGCCAGATCGAGAAGCTGCTCGACGACTACTACGACGACCAGGCCAGGCACCAGGTGCTCGAGCAGGCGGCGCCGGTCCTGCACCAGCTGCAGGGGGCGTTTGCCATCCTCGACCAGGACCAGGCGGTGCTGGCCGTGCGCCATGTCCAGGAGGCGGTGCAGCGGCTTTCCGCCAGCGCTGCGGACCTGACCGACCAGCACGCGTCGCTGCACAACATCGCCCAGAACATCGGCGCGCTCGGCTTCTTCGCCGACCTGCTGGCCCAGGACAGCGAGGCCGCGCGCGGCCGCTTCACGTTCGACCTCGATAAGCTTCTGTTGCGCGAGCTGCCGTTCGAGTTCGTCGCGGCGCCGCTTGAACCCGCGCCGGTGGATACGCCGGCGGACGGGCCGGCGCCGGCGCCCGAGGCCGCGGACGGCGTCGACGCCGAACTGCTCGGCATCTTCATCGCCGAAGCGCAGGAAGTGCTGGCCTTCGTGGTCGAGACCCTGCCGCGCGCGGCCGACGAGCCGTCCAGCCAGGAAATCCTGACCCAGCTGCGCCGCGGGTTCCATACGCTCAAGGGCAGCAGCCGCATGGTGGACCTGGAGGCCTTCGCCGCCACCGCCGCCGCCATCGAACGCGTGATGAACGTGTGGCTGGCCGACGGCCGTTCGGCCACCGCCGACCTGCTGGCCCTGCTGGCCCATGCCTATGCCGAACTCGATGCCTGGGTGGCCGAGCTGGCCGCCGGCCTCCTGCCGGCCCGCGATGGGGCGGTGCTGATCGTGGCGGCGGCGCGGGTGCAGGAGGGCGGACCGTTCGAGCCGCTGGCCGATGAAGTACAGGCCGACCAGGTGCAGGCTGACCAGGTGCAGGCCAATGCGCCGCTGGTGCTGGACGACATCATCGAAGCGTCGGCGCTCGACGACATTCCGCTGCTCGACGAGCCGCTGGCCATGCATGGCGACGATGGCGTCAGGCGCGTCGGCGACCTGGCCATCCCGCAGACCCTGCACGACGTCTACCTGGACGAAACCGAGGCGCTGTGCGGCGCCCTCGAACAAAGCCTCGGCGCGCTGCGCCGCGCACTGGACAAGGACGTGGTGCAGGACGCGGTGACGGCGGCGCATACCTTGTCGGGCACCTCGGCCACGGTCGGCTACGGCGCCCTGCGCGACCTCGCGCACGAGCTCGAGACGACGCTCGAGAAGCTGGCGGCGCCCGGCGTGAAGCTCGAGGACGGCCAGTTCGAGCTGTTCGATGCGACCCTGTCGCGCATGCGCACCATGCTGCAGGTATTCACCCTGGGCGAGCTGGCCCCGAGCCAGCCCGACCTGGTGGAACAGCTGGCGGCGCTGCGCGAGCGCCTGTCCAGCCAGCAGGCGGCGGCCCTGTATGGCGAGGCCGACCCGGCGCTGGCCAGCCAGCTCGACGCGCTGTTCGCGGCCGCCTACGAGCAGTTGCTGGGCGCGCCGCAGGCGCTCGACACGCCGCAGGCCCCGCCGGCACCGGCCGTGAGCGACGACGTCGAGGACCTGTCCGATTCCTTCCTCGATGACGCCTTCGCCGCGCCGCAGCTCGATCAGGCCGGCCCGCCGGGGCAGGAAGCCGGCTTCGTGGCCGTGACCCCGGACGAAGCGGTGCTGGCCGACGCGCCGGCGCAACCGCTGCCGGAAGCCGAGCCCGAACTCGAGCCCGAACCCGAGCCCGACCTGATCGGCGCCAGCCATGCCGACGAGATCGACCCGGACCTGCTGCCGGTGTTCCTGGAAGAGGCGGCGGACCTGTTGCCGCGCATCGGCCACGACTTGCGCCAGTGGCAGCAAGAGCCGGGCAATACCGCGATCGCGCAAGGCATGCAGCGCGACCTGCACACGGTCAAGGGCAGCGCGCGCATGGCCGGCGCGATGCGCCTGGGCCAGCACGCCCACGAGCTGGAAACCCAGATCGAGAACATGGTCCACGCCGGCACGTCCGCCTTGCCGGCCAGCGCCTTCGACGAACTGCTGGCCAACTACGACGCGGCGATGCTGCTGTTCGAGCTCTTGCAGCAACCGGCCCGCACCGATGCGGCGCAGGCCCAGGAGCAGGCGCAGGTGCCGCCGGCTCCGGAACCGGCCCGTGCGCCGCTGGTGCGGGTGCGCGCCGACATCCTCGACCGCGTGGTGAACCAGGCCGGCGAGGTGTCGATCACGCGCTCGCGCCTGGAAAACCAGATGGGCGCGCTCAAGGGTTCGCTGGGCGACTTCTCGGACAACGTGGCGCGCCTGCGGCGCCAGCTGCGCGAGATCGAGATGCAAGCCGAATCGCAGATCGCCTCGAAGCTGTCGATCTCGGGCGAACGCGAATTCGATCCGCTCGAATTCGACCGCTTCACGCGCCTGCAGGAACTCACGCGCATGCTGGCCGAGAGCGTCGACGACGTCGCCTCGTTCCAGGAGAGCCTGGCGCGCACGGTCGACGGCGCCAACGAGGAACTGGCCAGCCAGGCGCGCATGACGCGCGACCTGCAGCGCGACCTGATGCGGGTGCGGATGGTGCCGTTCGCCAGCCTGTCGGAACGCCTGTTCCGCGTCGCGCGCCAGACGGCCAAGGAAACCGACAAGCGCGTCAATCTCGACATCCGCGGCGGCGCCGTGGAAATCGACCGCGGCGTGCTGGAACAGATGGCCGCGCCCTTCGAGCACCTGCTGAGGAATGCGATCGTGCACGGCATCGAGCCGCGCGCGGCGCGCCGGGAGGCGGGCAAGACGGAGACGGGCGAATTGCTGGTGCAGGTCAGCCAGCACGGCAACGAAGTCATGATCGTGTTCGGCGACGACGGCGCAGGCCTGGACCTGGAGCGCATCCGCGCCAAGGCGCTGGCAAGCGGCCTGCTGGCCGCGCAGGACGCCGCTTCCGACCAGGACGTGATGGAACTGATCTTCGAGCCGGGCTTCTCGACGGCGGACACGCTGACCGAGCTGGCCGGCCGCGGCGTCGGCATGGACGTGGTGCGCTCCGAAGCCCAGGCGCTGGGGGGACGGGTGGCGGTGGTGTCCGAACCGGGGCGGGGCGCGCGCTTCACCATCACCCTGCCGCTCACCCTGGCCGTGGCGCAAGTGGTGCTGGTGACCGCCGGCGGGCGCACGCATGCGGTGCCGTCGACGCTGGTCGAGCGGGTGGAGCAGGTGCGCGAGCAGGACCTGGCGGCGGCGCGCGAGGCCGGCCATATTGCGCTGGCCGGCGCGACGCTGGCGCTATATGCGCTGCCGGCTCTGCTGGCTGAAGACGAAGATGAGGACGAGGACGAGCGGACGGCGGGCCGGCGTTCGACGCCGGTGCTGGTGCTCAACGGCGGCGCCAGCCGCATCGCGCTGCGCGTGGACGAGGTGCTGGGCAACCGTGAAGTGGTGGTCAAGAACATTGGGCCGCAGCTGTCGCGGGTGCCGGGCATCGCCGGCGCGACGGTGCTGGGCTCGGGCGAGGTGGTGCTGATCCTCGATCCGCTGGCATTGGCGCAGCAGCCGCAGGCCGCCGCCCAGGTGAAGCAGGAAGCCGCGCGCCAGGTGCGGCGTCCCACCGTGATGGTGGTCGACGATTCGCTCACGGTGCGCCGCGTGACCCAGCGCCTGCTGGAGCGCGAAGGCTATCGCGTGCAGCTGGCCAAGGACGGCGTCGAGGCGCTCGAACTCATTGGGCAGGGCGCGCCCGACCTGATGCTGGTCGACATCGAGATGCCGCGCATGGACGGCTTCGACCTGACGCGCAACGTGCGCGGCAATGATGCCACCAAGGACATCCCGATCATCATGATCACCTCGCGCACCGCGGACAAGCACCGCAACGTGGCGCTGGGGCTGGGCGTGAACGCCTATTACGGCAAGCCCTACCAGGAGCCGGTGCTGCTGGCGGCGATCGCCGGCTTGCTCGCGCGCGACGGTGGCGATCGCCGCGTGGACGGCGCGGCCGTCCTCCCTACGCGTTGACGGCTTTTTTCACCACCGCAAACCGTTCCAGCGTGCGCCTGCGCGCCGCGTCGTGGTCCACGACCGGCGCCGGATAATCCTGGCCCAGCACCACGCCGCGCTCGGCCAGCACGTCGGGTTTGACCTGCCATGGCGCGTGGATCTGCTTCGCATCGAGCTTGCCCAATTGCGGCAGGTGGCGCCGGATGAATTCGCCGTGCGGATCGAACCGCGTCGACTGCGTCACCGGATTGAAGATCCGGAACCAGGGCTGGGCATCGCAGCCGGTCGACGCCGCCCACTGCCAGCCGCCGTTGTTCGAGGCCAGCTCGTAGTCGTTCAGCATCAGGGCGAAATAGCGCTCGCCGCGGCGCCAGTCGATGCCGAGGTCCTTGGTGAGAAAACTGGCCGTGACCATGCGCAGCCGGTTGTGCATGAAGCCCGTCGTGTTCAGCTGCACCATGGCGGCGTCGACCAGCGGATAGCCGGTGCGGCCCTCGCACCAGGCCGCGAACAGGGCGTCGGCGTCCGGACCGGTATCCCACTGCAGCGCGTCGAAGCCCGGCTTGAACGCGCGTTCGACCACGTGCGGGTTCTGGGCCAGCACCATCGCATAGAAGTCGCGCCAGATGAGTTCGGACAACCAGACCGAGGCGCCGTCGCCGCCCGCGCCCGACAGTATCAATTGCTGCGCCGTGCGCACCAGGTGGCGGATCGAGGTGGTGCCGAAACGCAGGTGCGCCGACAGGCGCGAGGTGCCGTCCTCGGCCGGGAAATCGCGCGCGCGGCCGTAGTCCGCGATGTCTTCCACGAACGCCTCGAACAGCGCTTCGGCGCCCGCCATGCCGGCCTCCAGCGGCGGTTCGCCGGAAGTGAAACCGATGTCTTCGAGCGCAGGCAGGGCCGGGGCCGGCGCAGGGTCCAGGGTGGGCGGCGCGAACGCATGCGCGTAGGCATCCACCGGATACGCCGCCAGCGTCTCGGGGTGCGCCGCCAGCCGCTTGAGCCAGGCATTCTTGTAGGGCGTAAACACCGAGAACGGCTGTCCCGCCAGGGTCAGCACTTCGCCCTTCTCGAAGATGACCTGGTCCTTGTACGCGTGAAAGGTGCGGCCCTGCGCCGCCAGTCGCTGCGCCACGTCGCTGTCGCGCGCGATCGCGAGAGGTTCATAGTCGGTGCAGGCATGCACTGCGTCAACATCGAGTGCGTTCGCCAGCGCAATAACCTCATCCCGGGCGCTGCCGTGGCGCACGATGAGGTAGCCTCCAAGACGACGCAATTCCTCATCCAGGCTGGCCAGACTGGCGTGAATGAAGCGCAAGCGGCGATCGTCGCGCGGCAAGCCGTCGAGAATCTCGGTGTCGTACACGAAAACGCAGAATACCTGTTGCGAACCGCGCAAGGCGTGGTGCAGGGCGGCGTGGTCGAATGCGCGCAGGTCGCGCCGAAACCAGACTAAAGACTTGCTCAAATTCATTGCTGTGTGCGGGGTCAAGGTGGGAGCAGATTTTACTGTCTAGGATCGGACCGTGGTGTGCGCGTCGTGATGCTTCCGAGGGTGCTCCGGCCAAATGGGTGTAAACTAGGGAAAAGCGTAACGTTGTGCTGCAGTACCTTGGCAGTCGATCATGTTTTAACGTAAGAGTGCGCCTTTTGAGAGTATCCGTATGAAAAAAACCAAAGTTGGCAAAACTCTACCGATGCCGGGCATGCCCCGGGAGCAGGACGATCCACTCGCCAAGGCGGGCCCGCCAACATCCGGGCTCAATCTGGCGAACCACTTCCTGATCGCCATGCCATCGATCCAGGACCCGATCTTCGGTGGCACCGTCGTCTATGTCTGCGAGCACAACGACAAGGGTGTGCTGGGCGTGGTCATCAACAAGCCGACCGACATGACGATGGAAACCCTGTTCGACCGCGTCGAGCTGAAACTGGCCGAAGGCCTGCGCGCGACCGTGGTGGACGAGCCGATCATGTTCGGCGGACCGGTCCAGGACGACCGCGGTTTCGTGCTGCATTCGCCGGGCGGGCGCTATTCCTCGTCCCTCAACGTCACCGACGACGTCGCTTTCACGACCTCGATCGACGTGCTCGAAGCCGTCGCCAGCGGCGGCGGCCCGGCGCGCATGCTGGTCTCGATCGGCTACGCCGGCTGGAGCCCGGGCCAGCTCGAAGAAGAAATCTCGCGCAACGGCTGGCTGACGGTGGGCGCCGATGCGCGCGTGCTGTTCGACCTGCCGATCGAGGAACGCTACAACGCCGCCATCAAACTGCTGGGGATCGATCCCTTCATGCTCGCCACCGAAGCCGGTCATGCCTGACCAGATGTACCCGTATGGTTGCGCATGATGGTTGATATCGTTCTCGGCTTCGACTTCGGCGTCAAGCGGATCGGCATCGCCATGGGCAATACCCTGACCGGGCAGGCGCAGCCGCTGCGCGTGATTGCCGCCATCGACAACGCCACCCGCTTCAGGATCATCGGCGAGCTGATCGAGCAGTGGCGCCCCGCGCGCCTGGTGGTGGGCGAGCCGCGCCATCCCGACGGCGCCGAACACGACATGACCCTGCGCAGCCGCCGCTTCGCCAACCAGCTGCATGGCCGCTTCAACCTGCCGGTCGAGCTGGTCGACGAGCGCTATTCGTCGGCCGTGATCGCGGCCAGGCGCGGCGACGTCATCGACGACAAGGCGGCCGCCATCATTTTGCAGCAATACTTCGACGCCTCTCCTTAGCCGCATCTTTTCAACCTTATGCCAACAACCAACCTCAACTTCGACGCCGAGGCGCTCTACCGCGAGCTGCTGGCCCAGGTCCGCGCGGGCCTGGGCGGCGTGCCGGACGTCGCCATCGTCGGCATCCATTCGGGCGGCGCCTGGCTGGCCGAACGCCTGGCGCGCGACCTCGACCTCACCGCCCGCCTGGGCTCGATCGACGTGTCGTTCTACCGCGACGACTATGCGCGCAAGGGCCTGCACCCGGACGTGAAGCCGACCCACATCCGCTTCCCGGTCGACGGCGCCACGGTCGTGCTGGTCGACGACGTGCTGCAGACCGGCCGCACCACGCGCGCCGCGATCAACGTGCTGTTCGACTACGGTCGGCCAAGCTGCATCAAACTGGCCGCGCTGGCCGACCGCGGCGGGCGCGAGCTGCCGGTGGCGGCCGATTTCGTCGGCACCCACGTGTCGCTCGCGGCCAACCAGTCGCTGTGCCTGCAGCGCGACGACACAGGCCAACTCTCGCTGACCATCGAACAAGACAATGCCGACCCTGCACAATAATCCGCAACTGAACAAGAACGGCGAGCTGCAACACCTGCTCACCATCGAAGGACTCAAGAAGTCGCACATCGACCACATCCTCGACACCGCATCGAGCTTCGTCGGCATCTCCGACCGCGAAGTCAAGAAAGTCCCGCTCATGCGCGGCAAGAGCGTGTTCAACCTGTTCTTCGAAAACTCGACGCGCACCCGCACCACCTTCGAGATCGCCTCGAAGCGCCTGTCGGCCGACGTCATCAACCTGAACATCCAGGCCTCGTCGACCACCAAGGGCGAGTCGCTGCTCGACACCATCGACAACCTGGCCGCGATGCACGCCGACATGTTCGTGGTGCGCCACGCGCAGTCGGGCGCGCCCTACATGATCGCCCAGCACCTGAACCGCACCCGTTCCGACGTGCACGTGGTGAACGCCGGCGACGGCCGCCACGCCCACCCGACCCAGGGTCTGCTGGACATGTACACGATCCGGCACTACAAGAAGGATTTCACCAACCTGCGCGTGGCCATCGTCGGCGACATCCTGCACAGCCGCGTGGCGCGCTCGGACATCCATGCCCTGACCACGCTGGGCGTGCCCGAAGTGCGCGCCATCGGCCCGCACACCCTGCTGCCGGGCGGCCTGGAGCAGATGGGCGTGCGCACCTTCACGAACATGGAAGAAGGCCTGAAGGACGTCGACGTCATCATCATGCTGCGCCTGCAGAACGAGCGCATGAGCGGCGCGCTGCTGCCCTCGGCCCAGGAATACTTCAAGAGCTATGGCCTGACGCCGGAGCGCCTGGCGTTGGCGAAACCGGACGCGATCGTGATGCACCCGGGCCCGATGAACCGCGGCGTCGAGATCGACTCGGCGGTGGCGGACGGCGCCCAGGCGGTGATCCTGCCGCAGGTGACTTTCGGGATCGCGGTACGGATGGCGGTGATGAGCATTTTGGCAGGAACCCACGCATGAAACTTCATATCAAGAACGGGCGAGTGATCGACCCGGCGAACGGCATCGACGCCACGCAAGACCTGTTCATCGCCGACGGCAGGATCGCCGCGCTCGGCGCCGCGCCCGCGGGCTTCACCGCCGACCAGACCATTGACGCCGCCGGCCTGGTGGTCGCCCCCGGCCTGGTCGACCTGTCGGCGCGCCTGCGCGAGCCGGGCTACGAATACAAGGCCACGCTCGAGTCCGAACTGCAGGCCGCGATGCAGGGCGGCGTGACCACGCTGGTGTGCCCGCCCGACACCGATCCGGTGCTCGACGAGCCGGGCCTGGTCGAGATGCTCAAGCACCGCGCGCGCATGCTCGACCAGGCCAATGTGCACCCGCTGGGCGCGCTGACCGTGGGCCTGAAGGGCCAGGCGCTGACCGAGATGGCCGAACTCACCGAAGCCGGCTGCATCGGCTTCGCCCAGGCCGAGGAACCGATCCTGGACACCACCGTGCTGCTGCGCGCCATGCAGTATGCGAAGACCTTCGGCTATACCGTGTGGCTGCGTCCGCAAGACGCCCACGTCGGCCGCGGCGGCGTGGCCCACAGCGGCCCGCTGGCCTCGCGCCTGGGCCTGTCGGGCGTGCCGGTGATGTCCGAAACCATCGCGCTGCACACGATCTTCGAGCTGATGCGCGCCACCGGCGCGCGCGTGCACCTGTGCCGCATCTCGTCCGCCGCCGGCCTGGACCTGATTCGCGCCGCCAAGCGCGAAGGCCTGGACCTGAGCGCCGACGTCGGCGTGCACCACCTGCACATGACCGACGCCGACATCGGCTTCTTCGATTCCAACGCGCGCCTGACCCCGCCGCTGCGCTCGCAGCGCGACCGCGACGCGATCCGTGCGGCCGTGCTGGACGGCACCGTGGACGCGGTCTGCTCCGACCATACCCCGGTCGACGACGACGAGAAGCTGCTGCCGTTCGGCGAAGCCTCGCCCGGCGCCACGGGCCTGGAGCTGCTGCTCAGCCTCATGCTCAAGTGGGCCGAGGACCAGCAACATGGTGCGGATGGCGACAAGGCCCTGGCCCTGGCGCTCAGCCGCGTCACGCGTGAACCGGCCCGCATCGCCGGCCTGCCGGGCGGCACCCTGGGCGTCGGCGCGGCGGCCGATGTCGTGCTGTTCGACCCGACCGCGCGCTGGAAGGTGGAGGGCAAGACCCTGGCCAGCCAGGGCAAGCACACGCCTTTCCTCGGCTACGAGCTGGCCGGACAGGTCAAGGCCACCATCGTGCGCGGCCGCGTGGCGTACCAGCGCTGATCCACCCGGGACGGCGCGCTCGTCATGATGCCGCCGTCCTCACCGTTCTCACTATTTTGAAGATCCGCCTTGCCTGGCGCCTCGCGCGCGTCGTCGTCCACTTGTGCGAGGGTCTGGCGACCTGTGCGCTGGTGTTTCCCTTCTCTTCGTCCAGTCGCCGTGCGCGCCTGACGCGCGGCTGGTCGCGCCGGCTGCTGCGCCTGTGCCGGGTCGAGGTCGAGCACGCGGGCGGCGTGCCGGCCCTCGAACACGCGCTGGTGGTGGCCAACCACGTGTCCTGGCTCGACATCTTCGTCATCAATGCCCTCGATCCCTGCCGCTTCGTGGCCAAGGCCGAGATCCGTTCCTGGCCGGTGATGGGCTGGCTGGCGGCCGGCGCCGGCACCGTGTTCATCGCGCGCGGCAACCGGCGCGAGCTGCGCCACGTGTTCAAGGGATTGGTCGAGGTGCTGCAACAAGGGGAACGAGTCGCCTTGTTCCCGGAAGGGACGACCGGCCTGCAGGGCGGGGTGCTGCCCTTCCACGCCAACCTGTTCGAGGCCGCGATCGACGCCGGCGTGCCGGTGCAGCCGTATGCGCTGGCCTATGTGGATGCCGATGGCGGCCTGCACCCGTCGATCGAGTACGTGGGCGACACGACCTTCGTCGACAGCCTGCTGCGCATCCTGCAGGGCCCGCCCGTGAAGGCGCGCCTGGCCTGCCTGGCGCCGCTGGACAGCCATGGCGCGCACCGGCGCGAACTGGCGCAGGCGGCGCAGGAAGCGGTGGCGGCGGCGGTCATGCGGCCGGGATAGGCTCCAGGCAAGCTATCGCCGCGTGGACGGCAAGCCGGTTACCTACCGCTTCTTGCCGCCGTGTTCGCGGTACTCGGGACAATCCACCTGCAACAGCGTGCGGTCGTCCAGGCAGACCGCCGTCAGCTTGCCGCCCCACACGCAGCCGCTATCGAGGCCGATCAGGTTCGGCCGCTGCACCAGGCCCAGCGCCGACCAGTGGCCGAACACCACCGTCACGTCCTGGGTGCCGCGCTGCGGCAGGTCGAACCAGGGCAACAGGCCGCTGCCGGCCGGGCCGGCGTCGCTTTCCTTGTGCTTGAAGTCCATCGTGCCGTCCGGCGCGCACAGGCGCATGCGGGTGAGGGCGTTGACGATGCAGCGCAGGCGCTCGATGCCCACCAGACCATCGTCCCAGCGGTCCGGCAGGTTGCCGTACATCGCGCCCAGGAAATCGATCCAGCCGTCGCCGCGCAGTGCGGCCTCCACCTCGCCGGCCAGCGCCATGGTCTGGCGCGCGTCCCATTGCGGCGCCACGCCGGCGTGCACCAGCAGGTGGGCGTCGACGAACATCGCCAGCGGCCGCTGGCGCAGCCAGGCGATCAATGCGTCGCGGTCGGGCGCGGCCAGGATCTCGTCGAGGGTGTCGGAGCGGCTCAGGCGCCGCACGCCGGCCGCCACCGCGATCAGGTGCAGGTCGTGGTTGCCGAGCAGGGCTTCCACGCGCCCGCCGCTCGATTCCGATAACGCCTTCATGCGCCGCAGCGCGGTGAGCGAATCGGGACCGCGATTGATCAGGTCTCCCACGAACAGGATGCGCGCATCCGGGCCTGCCGTCGCGAAGATCTGGTCGAGGAGCAGTTGCGCTTCGTGCGCGCAACCCTGGAGGTCGCCAATGGCGTAGGTTTTCATATTTGAGATTTGGCCTGTGAAGCTGCTGTTGCCTTTGCGGATACTAAATGATTTTACCCGCCGGCGCTGTCGCCGGCCCCGCGCGCGTGGATCCACGCGCCTGACTCGTGTCCGAAATGCGTGCGCATCGACACTTTTTGACTCGCTTCCAACACGACGGGCGTGTTAAATCCGTGCGCCCGGAAATGGCGTTCCATTCCGGTACAATGAATACAGCTTCCTTCGCGGCTTCCTTCGCGGCTTTTCCTCCCGTGAATAGCGTGCACTGGCCGTTCCATTTGCCAACCGCCGCTGCCGTAGCTCCACATACAGGCATCGAAAGAAAACAATAATGTTCTCGTTTTTCGTGAGCTTCCTTTCCTGCGCATTGTTGACGCTGCTGGTTATCAAGACCGCGCGAAAACATGGGATGGGGCTGGATGGCGATTTCGGCGGCGTGCAGAAAGTGCACTCGCACGCGGTCGCGCGTATCGGCGGCATTCCGATTTTTCTCGCGGTGGTGGTGGCGTCCGGGATATCGATCCTGCGCGAGCCGCAAATGATGGCATGGCTCGCCACCCTGATCGCCTGCGCCACGATCGCGCTCGCCGGCGGCATCGCCGAAGATTGCACCGGCCGCGTTTCTCCGCTGCGCCGGCTGGTGCTGACGATGATCGCGGCGGCGCTCGGCTACTGGCTGCTCGATGCGCGCGTCGGCCGGGTCGACCTGCCGTGGGCCGTGCTGCCGGTCGAGATGCTGTGGATCGCGCTGCCGCTGACGATGCTGGCGGTGGCGGGCATCGCCAATGCCATCAACATCATCGATGGCTTCAATGGCCTGGCCGGCGTGATCAGCATCTTCATGCTGCTGTCGCTGTCCTATGTGGCGCTGCAGGTGGGCGATATGTTCGTGCTGGTGGCGGCCCTGATCGTGGCCGGCGCCACCGCCGGCTTCCTGATCTGGAACTATCCGGTGGGGCTGATCTTCCTGGGCGACGGCGGCGCCTATTTCATCGGCTTCCTGCTGGGCGAGCTGGCGCTGCTGCTGGTGATGCGCAATCCCGGCGTGTCGACCTGGTATGCGGCGCTGTTACTGATATATCCGGCTTTCGAAACGATATTCTCCGCTTATCGCCGCATGTTTGTGCGCGGTAAGTCGCCGGCGATGCCGGATGGTATTCACCTGCACAGTTTGATATTCCGCCGTATCGTGCAATGGACGGTGGGGCCGCGTGAAGCACGCGCATTGATGAAGCGCAATGCGCGCACCTCTCCTTATTTATGGCTGTTTTCATTGCTGGCGGTGATACCGGCAACGGTGTTCTGGAAAAACACGACGGCCCTGATGTTCTTCTGTTTGTTGTTTATAATCAGTTACCTCTGGTTGTATGGTCGTATTGTTCGATTCAGGTCCCCACGCTGGCTTTTTTTAAGCAAGAAAGACTAGCCCTGGTTTATTGATGTATTATATTGCGAGAATTGGTGAGAATTCACTAGATTCGCTAATTGCTGAATCTGCATTTAATCTTTAACGAATGAGGAACGATGATGGATCTGTCGAATATGTCGCTGGGCGATTTGCGCAACCTGCAGGAACAAATCAAGCAGGAGATGAAGAAGCGCGAAGTCCAGGAAGTGCAAAAAGCACGCGAGCAAATCCTGGCCATTGCCCAAAGCGTCGGCATGCCGCTGAAAGACCTGATGGCCGCCACCGGCCGCGGTTCGAAAGGCGCCACCGTCGCCGTGCGCTATCGCCATCCGGACGATTCCAGCCTGCAGTGGACCGGCCGCGGCCGCCAGCCGAAGTGGGTCAAGGAATGGGTCGAAGGCGGCAAGTCGATCGACGACCTGCGCGTCTGATCGCATTTCCCCTGCGCTGCGGAACGTCGCTTTCCGCCGCGCGGGCGGTGGCGGCAGTCCGCCAGGCGCCGGGCGCTTTCCAGGCCGCCCGTTTTCCGCCACTCCTCCGCGCGCCGGTCCCACGGCGCCAGCGCTTGCCGGTACAATAGCAAGCGATTTTTTATCATTCCTCCAACATCCGGCGATGACCACGGTCGATCAAGCGACCGGTGCATGCCTCTCAAGAATTCCAAGGAAGAACATGGTTGCTCTCTCGAAAACGATTTTCAAGGCCTATGACATTCGCGGCATCATCGGCAAGACCCTGGATGCGGGCATCGCGCGTCACATCGGCCATGCCTTCGGCGCCGCCGCGCTGGCCAAGGGAGAGCGCAAGGTCGTGATCGGCCGCGACGGCCGCCTGTCGGGCCCGGAACTGTGCGCCGCCCTCTCCGAGGGCTTGCGCGACGCCGGCGTCGACGTGATCGACCTGGGCATGGTCGCCACCCCGATGGTGTATTTCGGAACGAACGTCCTGGAAACCCGCTCGGGCATCATGGTCACCGGCAGCCACAACCCGCCCGACTACAACGGCTTCAAGATGGTGATGGCGGGCGAGGCGATCTATGGCGAGGCGATCACCGGCCTGCACGACAGCATCGCGGCGCGGATCGGTAGCGATGATGGCAAGATCGCCGCGCAGCGCGGCGGCTACAGCACCCACGACATCCGCGCCGCCTACATCGAGCGCATCGTCGGCGACGTCAAGCTGGCGCGGCCGATCAAGATCGTGGTCGACTGCGGCAACGGCGTCGCCGGCGCCTTCGCGCCCGAGCTGTTTACCCGCATGGGCGCCGAGGTGGTCGAGCTGTTCTGCGACGTCGACGGCACCTTCCCGAACCATCACCCGGACCCGGCCCACCCGGAAAACCTGCAGGACGTGATTCGCGCGCTGCAAGAGACCGACGCCGAGATCGGTCTGGCCTTCGACGGCGACGGCGACCGCCTGGGCCTGGTCACCAAGGATGGGCAGATCATCTTCCCGGACCGCCAGATGATGCTGTTCGCGGCCGACGTCCTGTCGCGCAACCCGGGCGCCGAGATCCTGTACGACGTCAAGTGCACGCGCCACCTCGCGCCCTACATCGAGAAGAATGGCGGCAAGCCGCTGATGTGGAAGACCGGCCACTCGCTGGTCAAGGCCAAGCTGAAGGAAACCGGCGCCCCGCTGGGCGGCGAGATGAGCGGCCACATCTTCTTCAAGGACCGCTGGTACGGCTTCGACGACGGCCTGTATGCCGGCGCGCGCATGCTCGAGATCCTGACCAAGGGCCAGAACCCGTCGGCACTGCTCAACGGCCTGCCGCTCGCCAGCAGCACCCCGGAGCTGCACCTGCAGCTGCAGGAAGGCGAGAACTTCGCCCTGATCGACCAGCTGCGCCGCGACGCCGTCTTCCCGACCTCGCAGATGATCAACGACATCGACGGCCTGCGCGTCGAGTACGCGGACGGCTTTGGCCTGGCGCGCTCGTCGAACACGACCCCGGTCGTGGTGCTGCGCTTCGAGGGCGAGAATCCGGAGGCGCTCGCGCGCATCCAGTCCGAGTTCAAGAGCGTGATCCTGGCTGCCAGGCCGGACGCCGAACTGCCGTTCTAAGCGCCGTTGCAAGGATAATCGCTTGAAGATCCTACTGGTGCGGGTGTCGTCGCTGGGCGACGTGCTGCACAACCTGCCGATGGTGGCCGACCTGCAGCGCCGCCATCCGGGCGCCACGGTCGACTGGGTGGTCGAAGAAGGCTACGTCAGCCTGGTGCGCCTGAATCCGCACGTGCGCAAGGTGATCCCCTGGGCCCTGCGGCGCTGGCGCAAGAGCCTGGGCAAGAGGCAGACGCGGGCCGAGATCCGCGCTTTCTTTCGCACCCTGCGCGAGGAAGAGTACGACTATGTGTTCGACACCCAGGGCCTGCTCAAGACCGGCATCGTCATGGGCGCGGCGCGCGTGCGCAAGGGCGGCAAGAAGGTCGGCCTGGCCAACGGCAGCGAAGGCTCGGGCTATGAAGGCGTCTCGCGCATCTTTCACACCGACAGCATTCCCCTGAGTCCGCGCACCCACGCGGTGGCGCGCGGACGGCTGGTGGCGGCAGCGGCGCTCGACTATCCGGTCGATACGGCGCCCGACTTCGGCCTGCCGGCGCCGGATGCGGCGACGCGTCCGGCCTTTTTGCCGCGGGAAGACTACGCCGTGTTCTTCCACGGCACGGCGCGCGCGGCCAAGAAGTGGGCGCACGCCAACTGGGTCGCGCTCGGCAAGGCGCTGGCGCCGATGCCGGTGCTGCTGCCCTGGGGTTCGGAAGCCGAGCGCCTCGACGCCGAGGCGCTGGCCGCCGCCATCCCGAACGCGCGCGTGCTGCCCAGGCTGTCGATGATGGACGCGGTGGCCCTGGCCCAGCACGCGCGGCTCGCGGTCGGCGTCGACACCGGCCTGACCCACATCGCGGCCGCTTTCGTGCGGCCGACGATCGAGATCTACTGCGATTCGCCGAAGTGGAAGACCGAAGGCAACTGGTCCGAGCGCATCGTCAACCTGGGCGACCTGGGCGCGCCGCCATCCGTCGACGAGGTGGCGGCGGCCGCGCGCCGCCTGCTGGCAGCGGCATGAACCGCAGGCTGTATTCAGGCCTGTGGTGGCTGGCGCTGCCGGTGGTGCTGGGCCGCCTGTGGTGGCGCGGGCGCAAGGAGCCGGGCTACCGCGCGCACTGGGGCGAGCGCCTTGCCCTTGGCGGCCCGGCGCCGGGAGAGCGGCCCACGATCATGGTGCACGCCGTGTCGGTCGGCGAGACGCGCGCGGCCGAGCCGCTGGTCGATGCGCTCCTGGCCGCCTATCCCGACTATCGCATCCTGTTGACCCATATGACGCCGACCGGACGCGCCACCGGCCAATCCCTGTTCGCCCACCACGGCGAGCGCGTGGTCCAGAGCTACCTGCCGTACGACACGGCCGGCATGACGCGGCGCTTCCTGCGCCGCCACCGCCCGCGCGCCTGCATCCTGATGGAAACCGAGGTCTGGCCCAACCTGATCCGCGCCTGCCGGCTGCAGGGCGTGCCGACCGTGCTGGCCAATGCCCGCCTGTCCGAAAAGTCCCTCGCGCGCGGCCGCAAGGCGGGCGCCGTGATGCTGGAAGCGGCGCGCGGCTTCACGCTGGTCGCGGCCCAGACCGAGGTTGACGCCGAACGTATCCGCTCGCTCGGCGCGCCGAACGTGGTGGTCACCGGCAGCGTCAAGTTCGACGTGACGCCGCCGCCGGCGGCGCTGGAAAAGGGCGACTGGTTGCGCAGCCGTATCCGTTCCGGTGGCCCGGAACGGCCCGTATTCCTGTGCGCCAGCACGCGCGAGGGCGAGGAAGCGCTGATTCTCGACGCCTGGCGGCGCATGCCCGGCAAGCCGGCCGGCGCGCTCCTGGCGATCGTGCCGCGCCATCCGCAGCGCTTCGACGAGGTCGCTTCCCTGGTCGCGGCGCGCGGATTCACGCTGGCGCGGCGCTCGCAGCTCGACCAGGACCACGGCGTGGACGGCGCCGAGGTGCTGCTGGGCGACTCGATGGGCGAGATGTTCGCCTATTACGCGGCCTGCGATTGCGCCTATATCGGCGGCAGCCTGCTGCCGCTTGGCGGCCAGAACCTGATCGAGGCCTGCGCGCTGGGTAAACCGGTGCTGGTGGGCGAGCATACGTTCAACTTCCTCGACGCCACGGCCGAAGCGGTGGACGATGGCGCCGCGCTGCGGGCGCCCAACGCCGACGCCCTGGTGGCGCAGGCCGTGCGCCTGCTGGGCGACGGCGCGGCGCGGATGGCGATGGGGGAGAGGGCGCTGGCCTTCGCGCGCCGCCACCGCGGGGCGACCCTGCGCACTGTTGAACTCGTGCAACGGTATATCCGGTAGGTTTTGTTACCATTCCAAACTGCACGGTACAAAACAAAAGGGGACGCGCCATGTTGTCGTTCAATCACCCGAGGCCGGCCGAACGTGCCAGGCCCGCGGTTTTCCCAACGTCGGTTTTGGTCCAGGAACAGGCGACAGAGGCGCTGGAGACGATCATGACCGCAGTACCGACCGAAGTCTCGACATCGCCACACGGCGGCAGCACGCTCCCGCTGGACGCGCTGCATTTTTTCGTGCGCTATTCGCTGGGCGAATACACCAGTTTCATGTGGCAGCATGGCGGCTTCCTGATCCGCCGCCGGCGCGTGCGCTGGCCGGCCAGTCTGCTCCTGCGCCTGAGAAGCACCTTCAGCGCGGCCCTGAACTTCGTCCTGCTCGGACGCGGGCGGCGCACCTATGAATTCACCATCGACGAACACGGCATCGTGCGCGCCAGCGGCGGCGTGACCCTGATCGACTGGGAAGACGTGGCCGCCGTGCGCACCTACTCGCGCGGCTTCATGCTGGTGCTCAAGCGCGGCACCTTGCCGATTCCATTCCGTTGCCTGTCCGAGGGGCAGCTGGCCGCCATGCGCGAGCTGGCGGCGGCGCGGCACAAGCTGGCCTTGCGCTGAAATCTACCTGTCCCGCCGATGTGGTTTGAACGCGTCGGCAGGAGACCTGCCGACCCTACGCATGATCTGGTCCGCCGGACCCAATCACTCCTCGAACAACACCGGCATCTCGTGCGAGCGCTTGCGCAATGCCAGGCGCGCGCCGTCGTAATCCGGATACACCTCGCCCACCGTGGCCCAGAACGCCGGGCTGTGGTTCATCTCGCGCAGGTGGGCCAGTTCGTGCGCCACCACGTAGTCGATCAATGACAATGGATAGTGGATCAGGCGCCAGTTCAGGCGAATGCTGCCGCCCACCGTGCACGAACCCCAGCGCGAGCCGGCCGACGACAGCGTGAGGCTGCTGTAGGACACGCCCAGCCGCGGCGCATAGTGGTCCAGGCGCTCGCGGAACAGGCGCTTGGCCTCGGCCTGGAACCAGAGTTTCACCCTTTCCTTGAGCTGCCATTCGGACAGTCCCGGCACCACCCCGATCCACAATTCATTGCTGGCGGCGTCGAACCGGCAGTGGCTGCGCGCCGCTTGTTCGAGCCGCAGCACGATGTCGCCGCCCAGATAGGGCAGGCGCGCGCCATCCTTCCATTCGACCGGCGAGCGCCCCTGGCGCTGGTCGCGCCGTTCGCCCCGTTCGAGCAGCTTGGCGACGATCCAGCGCTGCTTGGCGCGCAGGGCGTTGTCGATTTCCTCGAGCGTCACGCGGCGCGGCGCCGTCACGCGCAGGCCATCGTCGTCGATGGTGAAGCCGATCGAACGCCGCGTTGATCGGCGCAGCGCGTATTCGATCGTGTGGTGGCCGAGAATAATGCGTTTCAGGGGAGGGTCTTGCGGGCCAACGGGCGGCGAGGGAAGCTTGGTGCGGGGCGGCGCCGGCGGCGCCTTGAACAGCGGCTGCGCGGGCGGCGCAGGCCTGTCGGAGGGCTTGAGCGCCGCGAAGAACTCTTGCGCGAACAACTCCAGCTGATGCCCGTCGACCTTCGTCGAGGCCATGGTCTGGGGCCTCGACTCACGAATCTGGGCGCTAACGTCGCTCAACCACCTTTGTAGGCGTGGGGCGAAATGACGCGCATTTCGGATTCTATCCAATTTTCTACCTCTTGCATCAGACTGTCGGGGGTATGGCCTTCGGGCGAGATCGGCTTGCCGATCGAAACCGTGATCAATCCGGGCCGTTTGATGAACGAATTCTTGGGCCAGCACTCGCCCGAATTATGCGCGATCGGCACCACGACCGCTTGGGTTTCCACAGCCAGGCGTGTGCCGCCGCTCTTGTACTTGCCTTTCTGGCCGACCGGGATGCGGGTGCCTTCGGGGAACATGATGATCCACTGGCCGTCGGCCAGGCGGCGCTTCCCGTGACGCACGACGGCGCCGAACGCATTCTTGCCCTGCTTGCGGTCGATCGGGATCATGCGCAGCAAGCCCATGGCCCAGCCGAAGAAGGGGATGTACAGGATTTCCTTCTTGAAGACGTAGACCAGCGGCCGCGTGAGATTGGGCAGCAGGAAGATCGTTTCCCATGCCGACTGGTGTTTCGAGAGCACGATGGCCGGCGCGTCGGGCAGGTTGTCGTAGCCCTTGAATTCGTAGCGGATGCCGCAGATGACGCGCGCGCACCAGATGATGAAGACGTTCCAGCGCGAGGTGAACCAGAAGCGCTTGTTGTACGACAGCGGCGCCGCCAGGAAGCAGAGGCAGGCCCAGATGACGGTGGCGACGATCATGACGATCGTGAACAGCAGGGAACGCAGGAACAAACTGAAGTTACGCAAAGGGGCTCCGGACAAATCGATCTGGTTCTGGACTGGACTGCGGATTTTTTTATTGATTATGCAGGCTGCGCGCCGGTTGTGCCAGAGGGGGCGCTCGATGGCAATCCCGGCTTGAGGAAGGCCGTCACCATCGCCGCCAGGTCAGGGAACACCTGGGTGCCGGGCGGCAGGCCGCCGGTGGCCTGGGTCTTCTCGCCTTTGCCGGTCAGCACCAGGTAGGGCGCGCAGCCGCGGTTGAAGCCCGCCTGCAGGTCGCGCAGCGAGTCGCCCACGGTGGGCACGCCCTTGAGATTGACCTTGAAGCGCTTGCCGATCTCTTCGAACATGCCCGACTTGGGCTTGCGGCAATCGCAGCCGTCGATCGCCGCGTGCGGGCAGAAGAAGATGGCGTCGATGTCGGCGCCCACCAGCTGGGCCGCGGCATGCATCTTGGCGTGGATGGCGTTCAGGGTCGTGATGTCGAACAGGCCGCGCGCGATGCCCGACTGGTTGGTCGCGACCACGACCCGGTAGCCCGCCTGGTTCAGGCGGGCGATCGCTTCGAGCGAGCCGGGGATCGGGATCCATTCGGCCGGCGACTTGATGAAGTCCGGCGAATCCTGGTTGATCACCCCGTCGCGGTCGAGGATGATGAGCTTCATCACCCGCTCTTCCTTGGCGCGCTCGCTGCCCATCTTACGCCGCCAGCTTCGAGATGTCGGCCACGCGGTTCATCATGCCATGCAGCGATGCCAGCAGGGCCAGGCGGTTGTTGCGCAGCGTGACGTCGTCGGCCATCACCATCACGTCGTTGAAGAAGGCGTCGACCTGGTCGCGCAGCTGGGCCAGGGTCTTGAGCGTGCCGCTGAAGTCGCCCGCGGCGAAGGCCGCGTCGACTTCCGGCTGCACGCGGGTGACGGCGGCCGCCAGATCCTTCTCGGCCTGGTCCTGCAGCAGGGCAGGGTCGACCACGGCGTCCTTCGGCATCGCTTCCTCGTTCTTCTTGAGGATGTTGGTGATGCGCTTGTTGGCGGCGGCCAGCGAGGCCGCCTCGGGCAGCGCCGCGAAGGCCTGCACCGCTTCCAGGCGCTGCACCACGTCGTCGACGCGGTCCGGGTTCTGGGCCAGCACCGCCTCGACCTCGTTCGGCGAGAAGCCGCGCTCGCGCAGCATGCCGCGCAGGCGGTCGAGCATGAAGGCCGTCACCTCAGGGCGCGGATCCTTGAACGCAGGCTGGTCGGCGAAGGTGGTCACCGCGTCGGCCAGCATGTCGGCGATCGACAGCGGCAGGCGCTTCTCGACCAGCATGCGCATGATGCCCAGCGCGTGGCGGCGCAGCGCGAACGGATCCTTCTCGCCGGTCGGCTGCAGGCCGATGGCCCAGATGCCGACCAGGGTTTCCAGCTTGTCGGCCAGGGCGACCGCGAGACCCGTATTGGTGGCGGGAAGGGCGTCGCCGGCGAAGCGCGGCTGGTAGTGCTCGGACGCCGCGCGCGCGACTTCATCATGCTCGCCATCGTGGCGCGCGTAATACGTGCCCATGATGCCTTGCAGCTCGGGGAACTCGCCGACCATGTCGGTCAGGAGGTCGGCCTTGGACAGGCGCGCGCCGCGCTCGGCCAGCGCCGCGTCGAAGCCCAGGCGGGTGGCGATATAGGTCGCCAGCTTGGTGATGCGCTCGCTGCGCTCGGCCTGCGAGCCCAGCTTGTTGTGGTAGACCACGTTCGCGAGCTGCGGCAGGCGCGACTCGAGGGTTTTCTTCTTGTCCTGCTCGAAGAAGAACTTGGCGTCGGACAGGCGCGGGCGCACCACGCGTTCGTTGCCGCCGACGATGGCGGTCGGGTCGTCGGTCGCGATATTGGACACGATCAGGAAGCGCGAACGCAGCTTGCCTTCGGCGTCGGTCAGCGCGAAGTATTTCTGGTTGGTCTGCATGGTGAGGATCAGGCATTCCTGCGGCACGGCCAGGAATTCTTCCTCGAAGCGGCATTCATAGACCACCGGCCACTCGACCAGGGCCGCCACTTCGTCCAGCAGCGATTCGGGCATCAGGACCTGGTCGCTGCCCGCTTTGTCGAGCAACTGGGCGCGGATGCCTTCCTTGCGCGCGTCAAGCGAGGACAACACCTTGCCTTCGGCTTCCAGCACTTGCGCGTAGTGGTCGGCATGGTCGATCGTGATCGGACCGCCGTGCGACAGGAAACGGTGGCCCATGGTGGTGCGGCCGGCGGTCAAGCCAAGCAGGGACAGCGGCAGCACCTGTTCGCCATGCAGCGCGGTCAAGAGGTGCACCGGACGCACGAACTGCACGGTGTCGCCGCTCGGGCGCTGGTAGCTCATGACCTTCGGGATCGGCAGCTTGGCCACCGTCTCGGCCAGCACGTCCTGCAGGGCGTCGGCAAGGGGGCTGCCGGCGGCGGTATGGGTGTAGAAGAAGCTTTCGGCCTTGCCGTCCTGGGCGCGCTCGAGCTGGTCGACGGTGAGGTCGGGAAAGCCCAGCGCGGCCAGCTTCTTGGCCAGCGGCGCGCTCGGATTGCCTTCCTTGTCGAGGGCCACGGAGACAGGCAGCACCTTCTCGCGGATCGATTTATCGGGCGAAGTGCCGCGCACATCGGTGATCGTGACCGCCAGGCGGCGCGGGGTGGCGTGGGTGGTGACGCTGCTGCCGGCTTCCAGGAAATCGCGGGCCTTCAGGCCGTTCGCGATGCCGGCGGCGAAGGCCGCGCCCAGCTTGACGAGCGCCTTCGGCGGCAGTTCTTCGGTCTGCAGTTCGACGAGGAGTGTTTGGTTCATGGTCTGTTCTGTTCTTTTCAGGCTGCTTTTTCTTGATCAGTTAGGGCCTCGCCGGCCGCCACCATGGGGAAGCCCAGCTTCTCGCGCGAATCGTAATAGGCTTGCGCCACCAGGCGCGACAAGGTGCGCACGCGGCCGATGTAGGCGGCGCGCTCGGTCACCGAGATCGCGCCGCGCGCGTCCAGCAGGTTGAAGCTGTGCGAGGCCTTCATGATCTGCTCGTAGGCCGGCAGGGTCAGCTGCAGCTCGATCAGGCGCTTGGCTTCGGATTCGTGGTTGTTGAACGCCTGGAACAGGATCTCGGTGTTCGAATGCTCGAAGTTGTAGGTCGACTGCTCGACCTCGTTCTGGTGGAAGACGTCGCCGTAGGAGAGCTTTTTCTTCACTCCGTTCTCTTCCCACTCGGTCCATACCAGGTCGTAGACGTTCTCGACGCCCTGCAGGTACATGGCCAGGCGCTCGATGCCATACGTGATCTCGCCCAGCACCGGCTTGCAATCGAGGCCGCCGACCTGCTGGAAATAGGTGAACTGGGTCACTTCCATGCCGTTCAGCCAGACTTCCCAACCCAGGCCCCAGGCGCCCAGGGTCGGGCTTTCCCAGTCGTCTTCGACGAAGCGCACGTCATTCTTCTTGAGGTCCAGTCCAAGGGCTTCGAGCGAGCCGAGATACAGATCGAGGATGTTCTCGGGCGCCGGCTTCAGCGCCACCTGGTACTGGTAGTAGTGCTGCAGGCGGTTCGGATTCTCGCCATAGCGGCCATCCTTCGGGCGGCGTGACGGCTGCACATAGGCGGCGCGCCACGGCTCCGGGCCGATCGCACGCAGGAAGGTGCCGGTGTGGAAGGTGCCCGCGCCGACTTCCATGTCGTAGGGCTGGAGCAGTGCGCAGCCCTGCTTGTCCCAGTAGGACTGCAGGGTAAGGATGATTTGTTGGAATGTGAGCATCTCGAAGGGGCCGGGGCTGGTGGGCCGCGAACACGGTATGTTTGCCAAATGACTAATTCTACTGAATTTTTGCGCCCCTCTGGGGGGTGATTTCAACTCAGCTATTCGATTTAAGACGGTAGCGGCGGCCTGCAAACCACGCGCCGAGCAGCATCACGCCGCCCAGCATCAGGAACGCCGCATTGCCGAGGCGGATGAACGGCGTCATGCCGGTCGCGCCGCGCACGGTCGCGCTCAGGACGCCGTCGGTATAGAACGGCAGCACCTGCGTGATGTTGCCGCGGTGGTCGATCACGGCGGTGGCGCCGTCATTGGTCGAGCGCAGCATCGGGCGGCCCGTTTCCAGCGTGCGCATGCGCGAGATCTGCAGGTGCTGCGGGATGGCCACCGACTGGCCGTACCACGACAGGTTCGACACGTTCAGCAGCAGGGTCGCCGGGTGCTGCGCATTGCGCAGCTGGTAGGCGATTTCTTCGCCGAACACGTCTTCGTAGCAGATATTCGGCAGCACCCACTGGTCTTTCACCGCGAACGGCGCCTGCAGCGCGGCGCCGCGGGTGGCGTCGTTCAGCGGGATGTTCATCATGTCGGTGAACCAGCGAAAGCCCGGCGGGATGAATTCGCCGAACGGCACCAGGTGCGCCTTGTCGTAGCGATACGGACTGGGGGCGGGGCTCATCGCGATCACGCTGTTGCCGTACTTTTCCGGGCCGTCGAACAGCGGCATGCCGATCGCCAGCGTGCTGCCGGTGGCGGTGGCATAGCGCTGCAGGCCGTCCAGGTAGCCTTCAGGCAAGTTGTGCGGGAAGACGGGCAGGGCGGTTTCCGGCGTCGCGATCAGGTCGGCCGGGGCCGCCGTGATCATGGTCTGGTAGCGTGTCACGATGCTGGTCAGGAATTCCATATCGAATTTCCTGTCTTGCGGGATATTGCCCTGAAGCAGGCGCACGCTGATCGGCTGGCCGGTTTCCTGGGTCCATTCGACCGTGCGCAGGCCCTCGCCGGCCAGCATCAAGGTCATCAGTAATCCAATGGCCGGCCAGCGCGCGCGCTGGGTGAGCATCGCGATGCAGCCGGCGCCGACGCCGGCCAGGATCCCGATGCCGTACACGCCGATCAGCGGCGCGAAGCCGGCCAGCGGCGCCAGGTCGTGGGCATAGCCCGACGAGGCCCACGGAAAGCCCGTGAACACCCAGCCGCGCAGCCATTCGGACACGCCCCACAACGTGGGCAGCACCAGCAGCAGGAAAGCGGCCACCGGCAGCGACCAGCGCTTGCGCAGCCAGCTCGCCACGCCGGCAGTCAGGGCGCCGAACAGGCCCATATACAGGCACAACAGGACCAGGCCCGCCACCGCCAGCGCGGCCGGCAGATGGGCGAAGCGGGTTCCGAACACGTACAGCCAGTGCACGCCGGCCAGCGTCCAGCCGAAGCCGAAGGCCCAGCCGATCAGGGTCGCGCGCTTGACCGAACTGCCCATGCCGACCTGGTAGAAGAACCAGGCCAGCGGCAGCAATTGCAGCGGCCACCAGCCATAAGGCTGGAACGAGAGGATGGAGGAGGCGCCGGCCAGGACGGCGAAGAACAGCAGCAGCGCGGAGGGCTTGCCGCCGCGCTGCGCCGCGCGTTCGGCCAATTCGGCCTTTGACGCGGGCGCCGACGCGGTCTTGGTCCAGCGGCGCAGCATCAGTCGCGTTCGTCTTCGATGGATGGCAACTGTTCGACCAGCAGGACGTGGATCTGGCGTGCGTCGGCGCGCAGCACCTCGAAGCGCAGGCCGTGCAGGTCGACCACTTCGCCCTTGTGCGGCATGTGACCCAGGTGGCTGGCGATCAGGCCGCCGATGGTGTCGACATCGGTGTCCGGCAGCTCGGTCCCGAGCTCCTCGTTGAACTGCTCGATCTCGGTCAGCGCCTTGACGCGCCAGCGCGGGCCGTGCTGGCCTTCGCGGATCGAGATGATGTTGTCTTCTTCTTCGTCGAAATCGTATTCGTCCTCGATGTCGCCGACGATCTGCTCGAGCACGTCCTCGATCGTGATCAGGCCGGCCACGCCGGAATACTCGTCGACCACGATCGCCATGTGGTTGTGGTTGGCGCGAAAATCGCGCAGCAGCACGTTCAGGCGTTTCGATTCGGGAATGAAGACCGCCGGGCGCAATTTGGTGCGCACGTCGAAAGATTCTTCTGCGTAATAACGCAACAAATCCTTGGCCAGCAGGATGCCGACCACCTTGTCGCGCTCGCCTTCGATGGCGGGAAAGCGCGAGTGGGCGGTTTCGAGCACGTAGGGCATCCATTCCTCGATCGGTTTCGTGATGTCGATCACGTCCATCTGGGAACGGGGAACCATGATATCGCGCGCCGACAGGTCGGACACCTGGAACACGCCCTCGATCATTGACAGCGCATCGGCGTCGAGGAGGTTGCGTTCATGGGCATCGTGCAGCACTTCGAGGAGCTCTGCGCGATTTTCGGGCTCGGGGGAGATGAAGGCGGTCAGCCGCTCCAGCAGTGACCTGTGGGGTTTGGCGTCCGGGCGGACGTCACTGGGATACTCGGGCATAGTTGGCGGGAAGCCGTTGTTACAATGGGGTGTAGGATACACCAAAAGGAATGCACCCGATATTCACGCGGGTGCGTGCTGCTGTTGCGCCGGATTGGCGGCACTGCCGCCAATCCTACTCGCCATAGGGATCGGGAAAGCCCAGCACCTCCATGATGTCGCGCTCGAACTGCTCCATTTCTTCGGCGTCGTCGTCGTTTTCATGGTCCCAGCCCTGGGCGTGCAGCACGCCGTGCACGACCAGATGGGCCGTGTGTTCCTCGACCGTCTTGCCCTGCTCGTCGGCCTCGCGCTGCAGCACGTCGGTGCACAGCACGATGTCGGCGCGGGTCGGGTCGTCCTCGCCCAGCTCCTCTTCTTCGTTGTAGGCGAAGGTGAGGACGTTGGTGGCGTAGTCCTTGCCGCGGTAGGCCTTGTTCAGGGCCCGGCCTTCATCGAGATCGACGAAGCGGATGGTCAGCTCGGCCGGGCCGAGCAGGGCCTCTTCGACCCAGCGCCGCAGCTTGGCTTCGGTGATCTCGCTTTCCAGGCGGGGGTCGGCGAACTGGAATTCCAGCTCAAGTGGATATTTTTTTTCTTGCATGTTTCACCGGGATCGGTTTGGGGAGGGCGCCCAATTCCTGGACGGACATATCCTTGTCATACGCGTCGATGATGCGCGCCACCAGCGGGTGGCGCACCACGTCGGCGCTCGAGAACTGGGTGAAGGCGATGCCGCGCACGTCCTTCAGCACGTGCATGGCGTCGACCAGGCCGCTGCGCTGGGTCTTGTGCAGGTCGACCTGCGTCACGTCGCCGGTGACGACGGCCTTGCTGCCGAAGCCGATCCGGGTCAGGAACATCTTCATTTGCTCGACGGTCGTGTTCTGGGCTTCGTCCAGGATCACGAAAGCGTGGTTCAGGGTGCGGCCGCGCATATAGGCCAGCGGCGCGATCTCGATCACCTGCTTTTCGAACAGCTTCTGGGTGCGGTCAAAGCCCAGCAGGTCGTACAGCGCGTCGTACAGGGGACGCAGGTAGGGATCGACCTTCTGCGCCAGGTCGCCCGGCAGGAAGCCCAGGCGCTCGCCGGCCTCGACGGCGGGACGGGTCAGGATGATGCGCTTGACGGCGTCGCGCTCGAGGGCGTCGACGGCGCAGGCCACGGCCAGATAGGTCTTGCCGGTGCCGGCCGGACCGATGCCGAAGCTGATGTCGTGGTTCAGCACCGCGTTCAGGTACTGGATCTGGTGCGGCGTGCGGCCGCGCAGGTCGCTGCGGCGCGTCTTGAGGAGCGGGCTTTCGAGGCTCTCGGGCACGTCGCCGGCGTCGGCGTCTTGCGGCGCGTCGGCCCTGGCGTCCGGGGCGGCATCGGGGTCGGCGGCGCGCGGCTTCAGGCCCGCGCGCTGCTCGACCAGGGCCAGTTGCACCTCTTCGATCGGCACGACCTTGTTGGCAACCGCATAGAAGCGTTCCAGCAATTCGACGGCGCGTCCGGCATTGGCGCCGCTGACGATGAATTTCTCGCCGCGGCGGAAAATCGTGACGTCGAGCGCGGCCGAGATCTGGCGCAGGTTTTCATCGAGCGGACCGCACAGGTGGGCCAGCCGCGTATTGTCGAGCGGCTCGGGAATGAAGTACGAGGGCAGGGTTGGCTGTGTTTTCAACTGGCTTTGGCTAACGTATCGAGGTTGGCGACGAGTTCGCCGCGCAAATAGTAATCGTGGCTGGCGACGATGCGCAGGTCGGCCAGCTGGCCGATCAGCGCGACGTTCGTCGAGTCCAGCGGATTCATCGGGAATAGGACCACGCGGTTGTTCTCGGCGCGGCCCTGCAACTGGGTGGCGTCCTTCTTGGCGACGCCTTCGACCAGCACCCGCTGCACGGTGCCGACCATGGCGGCGCTGTGCTTGCGGGTGTTGGTGTCGATCAGGGCTTGCAGGCGCTGCAGGCGCGCCAGCTTGACCTCGTGCGGCGTGTCGTCTTCCAGGTTCGCGGCCGGCGTGCCGGGACGCTTGCTGAAGATGAAACTGAAGCTGTTGTCGAAGTCCACGTCCGCGACCAGCTTCATCATGGCCTCGAAGTCGGCCTCGGTCTCGCCCGGGAAACCGACGATGAAGTCGGACGAGAAGGTCATGTCGGGCCGCACCGCGCGCAGGCGGCGGATGATCGACTTGTATTCGAGGCCGGTATAGCCGCGCTTCATGGCGCCCAGCACGCGGTCGGAGCCGTGCTGCACCGGCAGGTACAGGTGGCTGACCAGTTGCGGGATCCTGGCATAGGCGTCGATCAGGCGCTGGCTGAATTCCTTTGGATGGCTGGTGACGAAGCGCAGGCGTTCGATGCCGGGAATCTCGGCAATGTATTCCAGCAGCAGGGCGAAGTCGGCGGTGTCACCGCTCTCCATGGCGCCGCGGAAGGCGTTCACGTTCTGGCCCAGCAACATGATCTCCTTGACACCCTGGGCGGCGAGGCCGGCGACTTCGGTCAGCACGTCCTCGAAGCGGCGCGAGACTTCCTCGCCGCGCGTATAGGGCACCACGCAGTAGCTGCAATACTTGCTGCAGCCTTCCATGATCGAGACGTAGGCGACCGGTCCTTCGACCTTGGCTGGTGGCAAGAAGTCGAATTTTTCGATCTCGGGGAAGCTGATGTCGACCTGGGCCTTGCCCGACTGGCGCCGGTCCCGGATCAGCTGGGGCAGGCGGTGCAGGGTTTGCGGGCCGAACACTACGTCGACATAGGGTGCGCGCTTGACGATGGCGTCGCCTTCCTGCGACGCGACGCAGCCGCCGACGCCGATGACCAGCTCGGGCTTCAGGCGCTTGAGTTCCTTGATGCGCCCCAAGTCGGAGAACACTTTTTCTTGCGATTTTTCGCGGATCGAGCAGGTATTAAACAGGATCACATCCGCGTCTTCCGGCGTGTCGGTGCGCACCAGTCCGTCCGAGGCGCCGAGCACATCGACCATCTTGTCCGAGTCGTACTCGTTCATCTGGCAGCCGAAGGTTTTGATGAATACTTTTTTTTGCATGGAATTGCTAGTTGGGGGCGAGCGCTGCATCGACAAGGCGCGGCGGGATCGGGCTAGTTTACCGTAATTCGGCACGGACCCTATCGGCCACCGGTGTGGCCACTTTAATGCCGCGCGGAATGGGTAATTTCTTTACCTAAAGTAATTGTGTTTATGCTTAGATTGTTAAATATCCGCTGGCGAACATACTTTATTGTTCACGACATATAGCCTTGCTGTCATGAAGTGTTTCCTTATGTAAATCAATGACTTCTGGCTGGATTCCGATTTACAAAATTTATCCAAGAAATCTCTTGCGTGCGCCACAATTGAGCCCCATGTGCTGAAATGCAAACGTGACAAGCTTTCCACACGATAGCTTGATTTCCGACAAGGAGTCACATGCGCCCGTTCGTCATCGTACCTGCGTATGCGACAGATAATTTGTTTGAAAGACAAGTGCGCATGTGGAAAGAAACATGGAGCACTATGGGCCGGAATTCTTAAGGGAACGTTCAGATTAGGGCTGTTTAATCCCTTGAACAAGTTCCGGGAACTTATGTTGACGATAGGTAGTCTTTAACAAAAGTTCGTAAAGGAACTATTTTAACCAAACTCGTGAGGTAATTATCATGGCACAACAACATCACGCTCTATCTTCGCAGGAAAGTTACAACCCGAACCACCTGTTGGACATCCTGCTCGGCAAAATGCAACTGAAAAACGACGCCGCCCTGTCGCGCATGCTGGAAGTGGCGCCGCCCGTCATCAGCAAGATCCGCCACCATCGTCTGCCGGTCGGCGCCTCGCTGCTGATCCGCATGCACGAAGTGACGGGCATGAGCATCCGCGACCTGCGCGACCTGATGGGCGATCGCCGCACCAAATACCGCCTGTCGGATGCCCAGGGCCGTCCGAAGCCAGAAGAGAAAGCGGCGCAGGCCGCAGCCGCTGCCGCCCAGCAGCAAGCCCAGCCGGCGCAAGGCCAGGGCGCGCAGAACAGCGAAGCGTCGAACAAGACCTCCGGCAATTATGCGCACTGATGCCGTGGGCATGACAGCCGCATCTGTCATGCCTTCGGTATCGGCGGGGTGCGGCGCCGCCACGCTGCAATTGCAGCAGCGGCGCCGCACCGGATCGGTCCACCGGATCCGAGCCTACTGATTCATCGTGCACCGTCCTGCGGCCTAGGCCAACAGGATGGCTGTCATTTCCTCGAACTGCAGTTCCGTCTCGCGGAACACGTGCAGCCATGTTTCCTCAGGCAGACCGAGCGCCGTCCAGGCCACGCTGGATACGGCGGGCACCAGCTCGTCCGCGTCGCCGGCCAGGTCAAGCGCATGGGCGACCGCATTGGCCACGTGGACGATGGTGGCCAGGAAGCCGGCTCCCGGCGTTTCCGGCGCATGATAAAAGGCGATCGCCTGCTGCATCGTGCCCGAGAACTGCCAGTGCTCGGCCAGCGCCGCGCCGGCCAGCAGGTGGTCAACGCCCAGCATGGCCCGTTCGGTGTCGAGCAGGTCGCCATCGAGGCGGTTGCGTTCGCGCAGGACGGCATCGTACTGCTCGGGATAGCGCGTCACCAGCACCAGGCGGCCGATGCCGTGCAGCAGTCCGGCCGTGAACGCGACATCCTGGTTGAAGCGCATATGGCGCGCCAGCACCCGCGCGCAGGCGGCGGTGGCGATCGACAGGCGCCAGAAAGCCTTGTCGTCGAAGCTGGGGCAGCGTCCGCTCGGGAAGCATCCCGTCATCGCCGCCGCCATGATCAGGTTGCGCGTGGCCTGAAAGCCCAGGAACGTCATGGCCTGCTGGATCGTCGTGGCCTTGACCTGCAGCCCGAAGGCCGACGAGTTGGCCAGGCGCAACGTCTTCGCCGTCAGCGCCTGGTCGGCCGACACTTTTTTGGCCAGCACCGAGATGTCCATGTCTTCCTGATCGATGCTGCCGAGCAGTTCCATGACGACGGCGGGCAGCGAGGGAAGGTCATCCAGGCCCTGGACCAGCTGTTCAAGGGTGATCGCCAAGGTCGTCGTCATGGCGCCACCTGCCGTTCCAGGCGGTAGTCCTCGACGTAGCGGCGCAGCAGCTTGCCGGCCCAGTCGTCGTCACCCTCAAGATCGTGCTTGCGGAACAGGTGGTCGAGCCGGGCAACGACCGCTGCCTCGTCCGGCGCGCGGTGCGCCTCGACGCGCGCCACCGGCACCGCCTCGATATGGTGACGCTGCAGCGAGGCGATGGTCGCCTCGCCGAGGATCGCGCCCTTGGCCAGCAGGACCTGGCCATGATTGTCCAGCAGCTCGTCCGAGAGCACCATGCCCGGCGTTACTTGGGTCACGGGAACCATCGTGTGGTCATCGCTCATAATACCTCCATTCAATTCTGCGCCGATGTTATCACCGGCGCCGATGAATATCTGTAAGCATCGGCGATCGTTTGTCTGTCCCGTCCGCCAACCGCGTCAAGACGCGCGCACCGATAGTCCGCGCCACGTTACCATGCCCGCATGACCAGCCAACGCTACATTGCCTTGTTGCGCGGCGTAAATGTGGGCAGCGCCAAACGGATCGCCATGGCCGACCTGCGCAAGCTGGTCGAAAGCCTCGGCTACACCGGCGTGCGCAGCCTGCTCAACAGCGGCAATGTGATCTTCGATGCCGCCGTGCCATCCAGCCAGGCCGCGGAGGCGATCGAGGAAGCGATGGTGCTGCGTCTTGGCGTGGGGGCGCGCGTGTTCGTGCTCGAGCACCAGGAGCTGGCCGACATCATCGACGACAATCCCTTGCTCGACCTGGCCGACGACCATGCGCGCCTGTTCGTCTTCCTGCTGGTGGGCGAGCCGCAGCGCGAGGTAGCGGCCTGCCTGTGCGGCCAGGACTGGCAGCCCGAGGCCCTGGCGATGGGCCGCCGCGCCGCCTATGTGTGGTGCCCGGAAGGCGTGCTCGACAGCGCCGCCGCAGCCGCCCTGGGCAAGGGGCTGGGCGATGGCACCACCTCGCGCAACTGGCGCACGATCACCAGGCTGCACGGCCTGTGCCACCATCCGGCCGGGTGCTGACGGCCGCGGCGCGGCATGCCCGGCGCCGTCGGGCGCCTACCTGAACTTGTCGCTGCTGTCCCGGCGGGCGCGGTAGCCGATCAGGATCAGGCCGACCAGCATCATCGCGAACACTTCCGGCTCGGGCAGTTCGGACAGGTGAGATGGTGGGGTGACGATATGCGTGTGGCCCGTGACCGCCAGGTCGTGCACCCGTTGCGGAGTCGGAGTGGCTTGGAGGCCATTGTCGGGCGCAACATCGATTACAGCGGCTTGGGCCGGATTGCCGAGGAAGACCGCCAGCGCCGCCGTCAATACATATCTTTTCATAGCCGTTCCTCTTTACAAGCTAAATGCCACCAAGCTTTGGATGCGTTGAAACCTCATCCGCGGTCGCCATCTACCCGATCAGCATAGCAAATCCGCAGGCCTCACCGCGCGCAGTTGCGTTGGTGGGTTGTTGAACGAAATCATATATTTGCTGAAAGATGCGTGCATGTTGCGCTCACTCAAGGCAAAAGTTGACTGTGGTAAATAAACAGCGCTTAGTACTTCATATAATGCAGAAGTGGGTGGATTGATAATGCGAATTTCGCAATCAAACGATGTTTGATTAGCACATTCATCATTATTGCTGTCACTCGGATAATCAAAACCGTTATCAGCTTTTTCATTATCCTCAAATTCCACACTTTTTTATCCGCAAGGTATTCACTGCGGTTTTTTTTGAAGGTATAGTCTCCTTATCCCCTTGCCTTCGGGCATCACAGCAACGTCCCAACCAACACGTCTGAACCCCGGCCCTGGCCGGCACCGCATTCGCTGCCTTTCGCGATGCGGCAACAGCAGTTCCACTTTTGCACGACGCACTTTTCGACGAGTAAACAGATGCCCAACTTTGCCCGACTTCAGATAGCCTTCAAGAACGTCTACGTCCGCATCCTGTCCGCCATCGTGCTGGGCACGCTGGTGGCGCTGGCGATCTTCAAGTCCGATGTGCCGCAAGACCCGAGCCCGGTAATCCACTCGCAGAACATCGCCGAGATCACCTCGCTGGCCGGGCAGAAAGCGCGCCTGGATTACCTCTTGATCGCGCATCCGCTGTCGGAGGCGCCGCGCTACATTTACAAGTTCAAGGACGCGGCGAGCCTGCACGTGGTGAAGGTGCCGAGCACCTCGCACCTGTCGCTCGAGCGCGAAGTGCTGCTCAAGAACGCGATCCCGTATTCGATCGCCAAGGACGATTACCTGGACAGCCACAAGGCGGTGATGGACGAGGGCGTGAGCATGCTCGACCAGACCGTCGACTTCCTCAAGCGCAATGCCTTCCCGATCATCCTGGTGCTGCTGGTGCTGTACGTGATGAAGTTCGGCGTCCCGGGCATGGGCACGAGCGCATCGATGATCACCCCGGACAAGCTCAAGGGCAGCCTGGACGACCTGATCGGCATGGACGACATCAAGCAGGAAGTGCTGCACCTGGAAGACATGATCCGCAACCGCGAGGTCTACCAGTCGCACAATATCGACAAGCCGTTCAACGTGATGCTGACCGGGCCTGCCGGCACCGGCAAGACCAAGCTGGTGGGCTACCTGGCCAAGCGCCTCGACATGCCGATGATCTCGGCTTCGGGTTCGGCGCTGGAGTCGGGCTACGTCGGCGGCGGCTCGAAGGCCCTGAACGCCCTGTACCGCAAGGCTTGCGCCAAGGGCAAGTGCATCATTTTCCTGGATGAAGCGCAAAGCCTGTTCATGCCGCGTGGCCGCAGCGAAAAGAAATGGGAAGACGACACCGCCAACACCATGCTGGGCCTGCTTGACGGCGTGAAGAGCGACAAGGGGCAAGGCGTGATCTGGATCGTTGCCTCGAACTTCGACGACAACACGACCGAGATGGACGAAGCGATGCTGCGCCGCTTTTCGGTGAAGATCAATTTCCGCCTGCCGAACAAGGCCGAGCGCCGCGAACTGCTGCGCAGCTTCCTGGCGCGTAAAAAAGATGGCCTGGTCGACTGGGAAGACCTGAACCTGGACCAGGTGGCCGAGATCACCCAGAACCTGAGCCCGGCGCTGCTGGAAACCGTGGTCGAGCGCGCCAGCATGCTGTCGATCCAGGAAAAGACGATCATCAACACCAACCTGATGTTCCGCGCCTATGAGCGCGCCACCATTGGCCTCACCGACCGCGCGACGACGCTTGACAAGCACAAGCAGCGCGAGCGCATCGCCCTGCACGAGCTGGGGCACTTCTTCATGCAGATCGATCCGTATCTGCGCGCCGGGCTCAGCCTGGCCGAAGTGAAGGAGAAGTCGCACCTGCTCAAGATCAGCACCGAAGCGGTGTCGAAGATCGGCGCGCTGGGTTACGTGCTGCAGTCGGGCGAAGACATGTCGCTGCGCACCCTCGAAGAACTGGAGCGTGACGTGGTCGGCCTGTATGGCGGCGTGGCGGCCGAAGAGATGTTCTATGGCGCGCGCGGCATTTCGGTCGGCAGCCAGAACGACATCGAGAAGATCACCAAGATGCTGAACCTGATGGTGAGCCGCCTGTCGATGTATTCGCGCTCGAAGATCGATTACAGCCAGCTGCAGCAGGAAGCCAGCGGCGAGCACACCGTGCGCCTGGTGGAAGAAAAGGCGGATGCGCTGTACAGCTACACCCTCGATGCGATCCGCGACTACAAGCTGGTGATGGAGTCGCTCAAGGATACGCTGCTGGAGCAGTATGTGCTGTCCAAAGACGAGGTGTTTGCGCTGCTGGAAGAGCGCAGCGAACTCCTGATGCCGCAGCTGCATGGGCATCGGACGGCCAAGCTGACCTTGTGCGAGGAAGAAGTCGCCGCCTGATCGACAAGTCCGTTTTGATGAAACCCGTCCCGCGCAAGCGGGACGGGTTTTTTTGTTTGCAGGGTCGCTGGAACGTGTGGGGGGCGGATCATGCTCATGCAGCTCCCCGTGGAGTCAATGCTCGTGTGGAGCACGCTGTCGCTCGCGCAGCGTCTCCAGCACATGCCGCGTCATGCTGCTGGCCAGCTCTTGTTCCCCCACGAACACCCGTCCACCCGTTTCCGCCCGCAGCAATTCTGCTTCGTTGTCGTTGTGCGTGTGCACCACGCAGCGGATCGACGGATTGAGCGCCTTCGCAATCTCCACCATCTTGCGCACGTCGAAGGTGTCCGGCGTCGCGATCACCAGCATCGCCGCCTTGTGGATATGGGCCTGGATCAGCACCGCCGGTTCCGCCGCATTGCCCACCACTGCCGGAATCCCGCGCTCGCGCGCCTGCTCGACCAGCTCGCGGTGCTGCTCGGCGAGCACGAAGTGAATGCCGCGCGCCGTCAGGTCTTCGGCAATGCGGTGCCCGACCCGGCCGAAGCCCACCAGCACCACCTGGTTGCTGAGCTTTTCGCGCGAGGTCGTCATCGGCAGCTCCGCCAGCGGATCGGCGGGCCGCTCGAGCTTGCGCGCCAGGTGCATCAGGTGATGTTGCTTGCCCAGCCAGCGCTGGGCCGGCTCGATCGTCGAGAACACCAGCGGATTGAAGGCGATCGAGATGATGGCGCCGGCGAGGATCAGGTTCTGCCCGAGTTCCGGCAGCAGCCCGAGCTGCATGCCCAGCGCCGCCAGGATGAAAGAGAACTCGCCGATCTGCGCCAGGCTGGCCGACACCGTCAGCGCGGTATTGAGCGGGTAGCGCAGCGCCAGCACCAGGATGAAGGCGGCGAGCGACTTGCCCACCACGATCACCAGCACCACGCCGAGCACGTACAGCGGATTGTCGATCAACACCATCGGATCGAACAGCATCCCGACCGAGACGAAGAACAGGACTGAAAACGCATCGCGCAGCGGCAGCGATTCCTCGGCCGCGCGGTGGCTCAGTTCCGATTCGCGCAGCACCATGCCGGCAAAGAAGGCGCCCAGCGCGAACGACACGCCGAACAGGCTGGACGAGGCATAGGCGATGCCGACCGCCGCCGCGATCACCGACAGCGTGAACAGCTCGCGCGAGGCGGTCCTGGCCACGCGCCACAGGAACCACGGAAAGACCTTGCGCCCGACGATCAGCATGAAGGCGATGAAGCCGCCCACCTGCAGCAGGGTCATGCCCAGCGCCGGCCACAGATCGAGCCCGGCATCGCCCTTGCCGCCGAGCGGCCCGGCGAGCGCCGGCAGCATCACCAGCACCAGCACCATCACGAGGTCCTCGACCACCAGCCAGCCCACCGCGATGCGGCCGTTCATCGAGTCGAGCACGCCGCGCGCCTCCAGCGCGCGCAGCAGCACCACGGTGCTCGCCACCGACAGCGCCAGGCCAAACACGATGCCGGCGCCCAGGCTCCAGCCCCACCACCACGCCAGCGCCATCCCCATCCCGGTGGCCACGCCGATCTGCAGCAGGGCGCCGGGCAGGGCGATGCGGCGCACGTCGAGCAAGTCCTTCAGCGAGAAATGCAAGCCCACCCCGAACATCAGCAGCATGACGCCGATCTCCGCCAGTTGCGAAGCCAGGCCGATGTCCGCCACGAAGCCCGGCGTGGCGGGGCCGATGAAGACGCCGGCGGCCAGGTAGCCGACCAGCGCCGGCAGCTTGAGGCGCACGGCCAGCATGCCGAACATCAGGCCGAAGCCGAGTGCGGCGGCAATCGTGGTGATGAGGGTTAATTCGTGGTGCATGCAGGGGCGGTTCTGGATCGGGTTGGAAGGTGTTCAGTATAAGTCAGCAGTATGTGCGGGCTGTAAAAACATCAGGAGCCGCCAACGGCGCGATGTTGGCGCCGCCGGCGCGTCGTCCGCGCGCGAAGTGCGATAGCATCGGCATATTGCTACTACCGAGCCAGCGTTGCATGGAAAAACAGGATGAACTGCGCCGTTCCAAACGGATCGCCCTCGGCTTCTTCGTGGGCGCGGCCGTGCTGTTCGTGCTCAGCCTGCTGCTGCCGTACACCTGGTGGACCGGCCTGCTGCGCGCCTTTTCCGAAGCGGCCATGGTCGGCGCGCTGGCCGACTGGTTCGCGGTGGTGGCCTTGTTCCGGCGCGTGCCGATCCCGATCGTGTCGCGGCATACCGCCATCATCCCCAACAACAAGGACAAGATCGCCGACAACCTGGCCCTGTTCGTGCGCGAGAAATTCCTCGATACCGATTCCATCGTTGGCCTGATCCGGCGCCACGATCCGGTGCAGAAGGTGGCCGAGTGGCTGGTCAAGCCGGCCAATACCGAGTTGATGGGCGCCCACCTGGTGCGCGCCGCCACCTTCATGCTCGACTTCATCGAGGACGCGGCGGTGCAGAACTTCATCCGCCGCGGCGTGCACACGATGGTCAAGAGCGTCGACCTGTCGAAGTCGAGCGGCGCCATCCTCGAGAGCCTGACCCGCGGCCGGCGCCACCAGGAACTGCTCGACGAAGGCATCCGGCAACTGGCGCGGCTGCTGGACAACACGGATACGCAAGACTACATCGTCCAGGGCATCGTCGATTGGCTCAAGGAGGATTACGCCTTCATCGAAAAGATGCTGCCCTCGGACCTCATCGGCCGCAAGGGCGCCGACATCGCCGTGCGCCTGGCCGCCGGTGTGCTGGGCAAGGTGGCGGCCGATCCCGAGCACCCGCTGCGCCACCGCTTCGACGACTACGTGGCCGGCTTCATCGAGCGCCTGAAAACCGATCCCGCTTTCCTGGCCAAAGCCGACGACGTCAAGCGCTACCTGCTCGAGGACGAGACCCTCAACGCCTATCTCGGTTCGCTGTGGGCCGAGCTGAAGGCCTGGCTCAAGCGCGACCTGGAAAGCGCCGATTCCAACCTGCGCCGGCGCATCGTCGCCATGGGCGCCTGGATCGGCAAGGTGCTCAGCGAAGACCCGGCCTTGCGCCAGTCGCTGCGCGAGAACCTGGAAGCGGCCGCGCGCGGCGTGGCCCCCGAGTTCGCGGGCTTCCTGACGCGCCACATCGCCGACACCGTCAAGCAATGGGACGACCGCGAGATGTCGGCCCAGATCGAACTCAATATCGGCAAGGATTTGCAGTACATCCGCATCAACGGCACCATCGTGGGCGGCATGATCGGCGTGACCTTGTACCTGCTGTCCCACCTGCCCGCGCTCCTGAACTGAAGGCCTTTACCATGCACACGCTCGCACTGAACGACTGGCTCGCCGCCCACCCAGAGGTAGAGCGCATCCCCGAGCGCGACCTGTACGTGCTGGCGCGCTACATGATCCCGCTGGACGCCAACCTGGCCCAGGGCTGCCTCGAGGCGTCGGGCATCCCCGCCATGCTGGCCGATGCGCATTTGATGCAGACCGACCTGCTGCTGGCGCCGGCCCTGGGCGGCGTGCGCCTGCTGGTCGATGCCGTGCACGTGCAGCAGGCGTATTCGGTGCTCGAAGCGCTGGCGCGCGGCGACTATGCGCTCGACGAACACGCGCCGGACGGCGAGTGGCATAAGGCTGAGTAGACCGCGCGCGAGCGTGGGGTAGCGCACGAATCGCAGCGCGCCGGCGGCGTACGCTGGGCGCTCTTGTGTCGAAAGGAGAACATCATGCCCCAGGGTGACAAGTCGTCGTACACCGACAAGCAGAAGCGCCAGGTCAAGCACATCGAGGAAGGCTATGAGAAGAAGGGTGTCGGCAAGAAGGAAGCCGAGCGCCGCGCCTGGGCCACCGAGAACAAGATCTCGGGCGGCGGCAAGAAGCACTGAATCTTGGCGTGGAAACAACAACGGCCCGGTTCGCGAGAACCGGGCCGTTGTGCGTAGCGTGGTGGTGATAGGTGGACTTGAACCACCGACCCCAGCATTATGAGTGCTGTGCTCTAACCAGCTGAGCTATATCACCGAAACTGACAAAAGCAGGCAAAAGCAAAAATGGCTTGACTCGTTGAAGAGCCAAGCCATTCGCCTGGAATTCTTGGTGGTGATAGGTGGACTTGAACCACCGACCCCAGCATTATGAGTGCTGTGCTCTAACCAGCTGAGCTATATCACCGCAACGACCAATATTATCGGGCGCGACCGGTTGCCTGTCAAGATCGTGGCGTGTTCTGCGCGCAAAAATGTCGCGCCGATGTCATTTATCCAATGCTTCGAGGTGGTCGAGCATCGCCTGCGCCGGATCGGGCCCCAGGCAATCGATCACGATCCGGTCCGGCATCGCGCGCAGCCAGGTGATCTGGCGCTTGGCCAGCTGGCGGGTGGCGATGATGCCCAGCTCACGCAGTTCGGCGCGACTGATATTGCCGTCCAGGTAGTCCCAGGCCTGGCGATAGCCGACGCAGCGGATCGACGGCAGCGCCGGCGACAGGTCGCCACGCGCGCGCAGGCGCGCGACTTCGGCCACCAGGCCCTGTTCGTCGCCCTCGCCCAGCATCTGGTCGAAGCGCAGCGCGATGCGCCGGTGCAGCACGGCGCGGTCGTCGGTCTCGAGGCCAAACGACACCAGATCGAACGGCAGCGCGGGCTTGGCACGCTTTGCCAGCAGGGCCGACATCGGCTGGCCGGACAGGGCATGGATTTCCAGCGCGCGGTTGATGCGCTGGGCGTCGTTCGGCGCCAGGCGCGCGGCGGTCGCCGGATCGACCGCGCGCAGCTTGTCGTGCATGCCGGGCCAGCCGATGCGCGCGGCCTCGGCGTCGAGCGCGGCGCGCACCTGCGGATCGGCCGTCGGCAGGTCGTCCAGGCCGTCGACCAGTCCCTTGAAATACATCATCGTGCCGCCCACCAGCAGCGGCAGCCTGCCGCGCGCCGTGATCTCACCCACCAGGCGGATGGTGTCGTCGCGGAACTGCGCCACCGAATACGCCTCGAGCGGGTCGAGGATGTCGATCAGGTGATGCGGCACGGCGGCCAGCTCGCAAGGCTGGGGCTTGGCGGTGCCGATGTCCATCCCGCGATACACCAGGGCCGAATCGACCGAGATGATCTCGACGGGGCGGGTCTGCGCGATGCGCAGGGCGCACGCGGTCTTGCCGGACGCGGTCGGGCCCATGATGGCCACGGCCATCGGCTTTTTCGTCTCGTTCATCATTGGCCGCGCAAGAACAGTTTATCGAGCGCGGCGATCTCGAGCTGGACCCAGGTGGGGCGGCCGTGGTTGCACTGGTCGGCGCGTTCGGTGCTTTCCATCTGGCGCAGCAGCGCGTTCATTTCGGGCACGGCCAGGATGCGGTTGGCGCGCACCGCCGTGTGGCAGGCGAGGGTGCCGAGCAGCTCGTTGCGGCGCTCGATCAGCACGCGCGAGCCGCCGTATTCGCGCACGTCGCGCAGCACGTCGCGCGCCAGCGTCTGGGCGTCGGCGTTCTTGAGCAGGGTCGGCACGCTGCGCACGGCGAGGGTGGTCGGCGACAGCGCGGCGATGTCGAAGCCGAGCGTCTTCAGGGTGTCCTGGTGCTCGGTCGCGGTCGCGACTTCGACCGCGTCGGCGTAGAAGGTCACCGGGATCAGCATCGACTGCACTTGCATTTCCTGGCCCTGGGCCTGGGCGTCGAGCGCGTTCTTGATCTGCTCGTAGAGAATGCGCTCATGGGCAGCATGCATGTCGACCAGCACCAGGCCGCGCGTGTTCTGGGCCAGGATGTAGATGCCGTGCAGCTGGGCCAGCGCGAAGCCGAGCGGGAAGTCGTCGTTCGACAGCGGGCGGTCCGACGCCGAGAGCGGCACCTCCAGCGGGGCGCCTGTCGGCGCGGACGTCGTCGCCGCATCCGACCTGAACAGCGCGCCATACGCCTCGGTGCGCTGCGCCACGCCGCCGCTGGTCGATGGATCGTCCCAGCGGCTGCCGGCCGGATACGGCGACGGCGAGAAGGTGGACAACTGCGTAGACAACTGCGACCCGAACGAGGTCTGCTCGTGCGGCCGCATCTGCGGCCGCGACGGCGACTCGGACAGTTGCCACAATGGCGTGCCGCTGGGCCGCACCTCGGCCGCCGTGACCGGCGCCGGCACGCTGCCGTGCGCCGTGGCCGAGGTCTGGGCCAGCGTGCGCTGCACCGCGTGGAACACGAACTGGTGCACCGCGCGGCTGTCGCGGAAGCGCACCTCGATCTTCGATGGGTGGACGTTGACGTCGACCAGCGCCGGATCGAGGTCCAGCGACAGCACGTACGAGGGGAAGCGGTCGCCGTGCAGCACGTCCTGGTAGGCGGCGCGCACCGCATGCACCAGCACCTTGTCCCGCACGAAGCGCCCGTTCACGTAGAAGAACTGGCCGTCGGCGCGCGCCTTGGAGGCGGTCGGCAGGCCGACGTAGCCGTGCAGGTGCAGCGGACCGGCCGATTCGTCCAGCGCCAGGCGCGCCTCGGCGAAATCGCTGCCGAGGATGTGGGCGCTGCGCTTGGCCGCTTCGCTCACGTTCCAGTGGTCGATCGTGCGGCCGTTGTGCGACAGGCTGAACGACACGTCGGGACGCGCCAGCGCGATGCGGCGCACGACTTCGGCGCAGTGGCCGTATTCGGTCTGTTCGGATTTCAGGAACTTGCGGCGCGCCGGCGTATTGAAATACAGGTCCTGCACGTCGATCGTGGTGCCGCAGGCCCCCGAGGAAGGAGCGACCGTGCCTTCGTGCGAGCCGACGATTTCCCAGGCGTGGGCCGCGTCCGGCGTACGCGAGGTGATGCGCACCGCGGCCACCGAGGCGATCGAGGCCAGCGCCTCGCCGCGAAAGCCCAGGGTGCCCACGTTCTCGAGGTCGTGCAGCGAAGCGATCTTGGAGGTCGCGTGGCGCGCCAGCGCCAGCGGCAGTTGCTCCGGCGCGATGCCGCGGCCGTTGTCGGTGATCGCGATGCGCTTGACCCCGCCTTCTTCGAGGCGCACGGTGATCTGGGTCGCGCCGGCGTCGAGTGCGTTTTCCAGCAGTTCCTTGACGACGGCCGATGGCCGCTCGACCACTTCGCCGGCGGCGATCTGCGAGATGAGCTGGTCGGGGAGCTGCTGGATGGGGCGGTGGGTCGGGGCTGGGGCGTTCATGCCCCGATTATATCGCGCGTTCACGGTCCGGAATCGCCGCCCCGGATCGGCCTATTGCCGTTCGCGCACGGGAATCGGCACATTGCACAGGTCGATGGCGCCGGCCGCGACCTTGGTCCACGGGCCGCCGCGGTTGCGCTGGGCCTCGATCACGGCCTGGAAGGCGGCGCTTTCGGTGCGCATCACCTCGAGCCGGCTGCGCTCATGCGGCGTGACATCGGCCGCCAGGCGTACGCTGGCGATCGGCGTGCGTTGCTCGGCCTTGTCATAAAAGCCGGCGGCGCCGGTCCCGCGCGGCATCACCGTGAGCAGCGGCATGCCGGACACGACGCGGCCGACCACGGTGATGTTGCGGTCCAGGTGGCGCGGCGCGTGGCCGATCACGGCGTACAGCTGCGAACCGTTGCCCGTATTGGACGCCTCGTCGCGCGCCACGCCGACCATCGCGTAGCAGTGCGGCAGCCAGGCCTGGCCGGCCTTCGGGTCGCGCGCCGCCGGAAAGCCGTTCACGTGGCCCACCTGCGGCGCATAGACGTCGCGCTCCTTCAGCAGCGTGAACCGGCCGGTGCCCCTGGCGGGCACGGTGAATTCGGCGTCCACCGTCCTGGCGGCCTTGAACGGGCGCGGCGTGTCTTCGTCGGGGTCGCCCCATTGCACCACGAAGCCATCTTGCGCGCGCATGATCCACAAGCCGTCGAAATAGCGTTCGCGCACCAGCGCGCGGATGTTCGCGGCCGCCTTCGGCGCGAAGTTCGGGGCCAGTTCCATGACCACGCGGCCGGCCGGCAGTTCCATGTACAGCGTGTTTTCCGGATCGAGTGGGCGCCAGTCGGCTGGCGTGGAGGCCTTGACCACGTCCGCCACCGAGGGCTTGGGCGGCAATTCCTTGCCGGACCTGGCCGGCGCCGCGGCGGCGCCGCTGGCGGGCAGGGAAAACAGCGCAAGGAGTGCGGTGGCGGCGAGTGTCTGGATCGTGGTCATTGCCTGCATGTCTACTCCGCTTCTTATTGATGTCCGGACAATTGTAGTCCAGGGCGATGCGCGGCCGTTCGAAAGGCAAGAACCTCTTGGCGGAGAGGAGAGGGCGATGATGTCAGTCATCCGGGAACACCTGACCGGGATCGTGCCGCTAGGCGTGAGCGCGGCCGCTGGCGATCGGCGGTCTGTACAAGCGTGCCGACGCCTGCTGCAGCGTAGTTGACAATTGATGTAAATATGGTGGCAAAAGGCGCTAATGCAGCGCCTTTTGTTGTTGCAGCGCACTCAAGTTAGCTGCGCCGGGTCCGATAAGGATAGGGTAAGCCCACTATCTGGACACCCATGCGTAACCTGATCGCACTATTCGCGCTGAGCCTGAGCCTGATCGCGGCCATGGCGCAGGCGAACGATGCCGCCCCGACCAAGCCCGCGGCGATCGCCTCGATCAAGCCGAACCTGCGGCCGGCCGGGGTCGCCCCGGCGGCTGCCGCAAAAACCGAAGCCGATGCGGAAGTCGACCTGTCGGTCCGCATCGCCGAAAAACTGGCCGAGTTGCGCGCCAGGCAAGCCCTGCGCGCCGAGGACGCCGCACGCGCCCGCCGCGCGCTTGACGCCCGCCGCAAGAAGGAAGCCGCCGCCGCCGCCGCCATCCAAGCCGCGAAGCCCAGGACCGGCACCCACTGGACCTATGAGGGCGAGTTCGGACCGGAGAACTGGTCGAAGATCAATACCGGCTGGGCGGCCTGCAATGCCGGCAACCGCCAGTCGCCGATCGACCTGCGCGACGGCATCAAGGTCGATCTGGAGCAGATCACGTTCGACTACCACCCGAGCTCGTTCAACGAGATCGACAATGGCCATACGATCCAGGTGAACGTCGCCGGCGGGAACTTCCTGAGCGTGGGCGGGACTACCTACGAGCTGCAGCAATTCCACTTCCATCGCCCGGGCGAAGAGCGCATCAACGGCAAGGGCACCGAAATGGTCGTGCATCTCGTGCACAAGAGCTATGACAACAAGATCGCCATCCTGGCGGTGCTGCTCGAGCGCGGCGATGCCAATCCGCTGATCCAGACCGTGTGGAACAACCTGCCGCTGGAAAAGCACATGATGGTGACGCCGTCGATCGTGCTCGACGTAAGCGAGATCCTGCCGGCGCGGCGCGACTACTTCACGTACATGGGTTCGCTAAGCGAGCCGCCATGCACCGAGAACGTGCTGTGGCTGGTGATGAAGCAGCCGATGACGGCGTCACCCCAGCAGATGGCCTTGTTCTCGCGCCTGTATCCGTTCAATTCGCGGCCTGTGCAGCCGGGCAATGGGCGGATGGTCAAGGAATCGATGTAAACAACGAACGCGCCGGGGCGTAACGTCGTTAAGTGAAGGCGAAAGTCTTCTTGAGTTAGCGTAAAAACGTCGTCCCCACGCAGGTGGGGACCCAATCTTGCAAGCGTTTCGACGACGTTTGCAGAACTTGGGTCCCCGCCTGCGCGGGGACGACGTAGTTGACGGCTAGCTCAGCAACTTAACTTGACGGCATTACGCGCCGAGGCGCGTTTTTCATGATCCGGGCGGGAACGTCAGGAAATGCGGTAACGGCCTTCCCACAGCGCGTCCGGCGCCAGCTCGACCGGGCTCAAGTGCGCCGGCTCGATGCACACGAAGCGCTGGTACTCGTCGTCTTGCATGTCGGCCAGCGCGGCCGTGTCCGCGGCGCCCGGATTCCATACCACGGCGTCCCGGAAGCCTTCCTGTTCCAGCGTCAGGACGCGCGCCCAGGTGCCCAGGGTGATGTTGCCGGCAACATTTTCATAGACCACGTCGAGCTTGTCCGCGATGGACAGCGTGCCCGCCTCGAGCCCTTCGATGCGCACGTCCGCCAGGTGCGGCACCAGGTGATAGGTATGCAGCGCCGCCGCGAACGGGAAGGGCGCGGTGCCCGTGTTGCGCACGCTGAACGCCATCTCCAGCGCGTTGGCGCGCACGCTTACGCGCAGCGTCAGCGCGAAGCGATGCGGCCAGGCCGCGGCCGTTGCCGGCGCCAGGTCGGTCTCGTTCAGGCCGAACTCCGCCCACGCCGCATCCCCCTCGACGCCGTGCCGTTCCAGGCGCCAGGTGCTGACCCGCGCGAAGCCATGGCGCATGCCGTCGCCGCGTTCGGCGAACTGGGGAAAGATGACGGGCACGCCGCCACGGATCGCGCGGCTGCCGTCCAGCGCCGAGCGGCTGCTGAGGAACATGCGCTCGCCGCCATCGGCGCCGTGCCACGACACCAGGTGGCCGCCATACAGGGTGACGACGGCGCAGGCGCCGTCCGGCGCCGTGATGCGAATCGCGGGCAGTTGCCCGAAGGTGATGTTTTCCATGATGGTGTCTGGCTCAGGTCTGGCGGCTCTTGGCCATGGGCGGATTATCGGCGAAATAGCGGCGGATGCCGTTCGTGATCGCATTGGCCAGCTGGTTCTGGTAGCCGTCGTCGTTCAGGCGCGCTTCTTCCTGCGGGTTCGAGATGAAGGCGGTCTCGACCAGGATGGACGGGATGTCCGGCGCCTTCAGCACGGCAAAGCCCGCCTGCTCGACCGAGGCCTTGTGCAGGCGGTTGATGCCGCCGATTTCCTTCAGCACGGCCTTGCCGAGCTTGAGGCTGTCATTGATCTGGGCCGTGGTCGACAGGTCGAACAGCACGCTCGCCAGGTGTTTGTCGCTGGTGCCGGTCAGGTTGGCGCCGCCGATCAGGTCGGCCTTGTTCTGGTCGTTCGCCAGCCAGCGCGCCGCGCTCGAGCTTGCGCCTTTTTCGGACAGCACGAACACCGACGAGCCGCGCGCAGTCGGCGAGATCCAGGCGTCGGCGTGGATCGACACGAACAGGTCGGCCTGCACCTTGCGCGCCTTTTGCACGCGCGTGCCCAGCGGCACGAAGTAGTCGCCGTCGCGGGTCAGCATCACGCGGGTATTCGGCATCTGCTCCAGCTTGGCCTTCAGACGCTTGGCCACCGCCAGCACGATGTCCTTTTCGCGGCTGCCCCTGGCGCCGATCGCGCCCGGGTCTTCGCCGCCATGGCCCGGATCGAGGGCGATGGTGATCATGCGCGCCACCTTCTGGGCCGGGGCGGCGGCCGGGCTGCGCGTCGGCGGCGGCTGCACCGCCACGGCCGGGGCCGTGCCCTTCAGTCCCGACATCTCGGCTTCCAGCTTGGCGATCGCGTCCGGACCGGCATTCGGCTGGGTGCGCGGGACGGCGGGCGGCGGCATGGGAATCTGCACCGGCGGCGTGCCGGCGACGGGATTGGGCGAGGCCGGCGCGCCGGCCACCGGCGTACCGGCGACGGGGTCGCCCAGGGCCGGCTGGTCGGCCGCCAGGGTCGTGGTCGGGCCCGGACTCCAGTCGCCCTGTTCGATCAAAGCGGCGATCGGGTCGACCGGGGCGGCCGGGTACAGGTCGAACACCAGGCGGTGCTGGTAGCCGGCCACCGGCGCCAGGGTAAATACCTGCGGCTTGATCTCGGCCTTCAGGTCGAACACCAGGCGCACCACGTTCGGGCGGTTCTGGCCCACCCGCACCTGCTTGATGTAAGGATCGTTCGCTTCGATCTTGGCCACCAGGCTCTTGAGTGTGGGGCTCAGGGCAAGGCCGTCGATATCGACCACCAGGCGCGGCGGATCGGGGATCAGGAAGTGTTCGGCCTTGAGGTCGGTGTCGTTTTCGAGCGTGACCCGGGTATAGTCGGGAGCGGGCCAGACGCGCACGGCCAGGATCTCATTGGCGCTGGCGCGCAGCGGGATGACGGACAGCAGCAGCGTGCCGCCGGCCTTGAGCAGGACACGGCGGCGCGAGGACGAAGGCGTCACGCTGGCGGCTGGGGCGGCAGAAGGGGGGCGAGACGGTCGAGGCATAGCAGGCCTAATTCGGACAACGCCTGCAATTCTACATCACGGCCGGGCCCGCTTACGTTGAGCAAGACACGCAAGTCGGGCAGCGGCAACACCGGGTCGCCTTTTTCGGGCCACTCGACGATACACACGTTGCGCCCGTCGAAGTCCTCGCGAAAGCCCGCGTCCAGGAATTCTTCCGGGCTCGCCATGCGGTACAGGTCGTAATGGATGACGTTCAGGGGCTTGCCATCGAGCATCACGCGATACGGTTCCGACAAGGTGTAGGTCGGGCTCTTCACGGTGCCGGTGTGGCCCGCCGCCTGCAGCAGCGCGCGGGTGAGGGCGGTCTTGCCGGCGCCGAGGTCGCCGTGTAGATGGATCACCAGGCCCGGCTGCAAGGCGCGCGCCAGGGCGGCGCCGAGGGCGGCAGTGGCGGACTCGTCCGGCAGATAGCGCTGCAAGCGCGATGTAGAAGGCTGCATCGAATAAAATAGCGTGCTGTTTTTCAGGTTTCTTTTGCGTGATTTCTTGCGGTATGCCCATTTGCCCCGACCCTGCCCCCGACCTGCCCCAGCTTGCGCGCGCCATCAAGGCGTGGGGCAAGGAGCTCGGCTTTGCCGACGTGCGCATCGCCGACGTCGACCTGGGCCACCTGGAGGCCGGCCTGCAAGCCTGGCTGGACGCGGGTTACCACGGCGAGATGGATTATATGGCAAGCCACGGCATGAAGCGTGCCCGTCCCGCCGAACTGGTGCCGGGCACGGTGCGCGCCATCGTGGCGCGCATGGATTACCTGCCCGCCGCGGGCGACGACGACTGGCGCGCCCGGGAGCGCCTGCGCCAGCAGGCGCCGGATGCCGCGGTGGTGTCGGTGTATGCGCGTGGCCGCGACTACCACAAGGTGCTGCGCAACCGCCTGCAGTCGCTGGCCGGCCGCATCCAGGACGCGATCGGGCCGTTCGGCTTTCGCGTGTTCACCGACTCGGCGCCGGTGATGGAGTTGCCCTTGGCCGAGAAGGCCGGCCTGGGCTGGCGCGGCAAGCACACCCTGCTGCTGTCGCGCGCGGCCGGCTCGACCTTCTTCATCGGCGAAATCCTGGTCGACCTGCCGCTGCCCGTCGATCCGCCCACCGGCGCGCATTGCGGGCAATGCCGGTCGTGCATCGACCTGTGCCCGACCGGGGCGATCCTGGGGCCGGGCAAGCTCGACGCGCGGCGCTGCATCTCTTACCTGACGATCGAGCTGAAAAGCAGTATTCCGGAAGAACTGCGACCGTTGATCGGCAACCGCATCTATGGCTGTGACGATTGCCAGGTGGCCTGCCCATGGAACAAGTTTGCGCAGCCTGCTGCGGTGCCGGATTTCGACGAACGCAACGGCTTGGGCGATGGCGACCTGCTCGCGCTGTTCGCCTGGGACGAAGAGGAATTCAACCGCCGCATGGAAGGCAGTCCGATCCGCCGGATCGGTCACGAGCGCTGGCTGCGCAACCTGGCGGTGGGATTGGGAAATGCCGCAGAGAAGAAGCGCGGGGATGCTGCCATCGTGGCTGCCCTGCAATCCCGGCGTGATCATCCATCCGGCCTGGTGCGCGAGCATGTCGCCTGGGCCCTGGCGCGCCACGCCGCCTGAGCCAGCGTCGGGTCAGGCCTTCAGGGCTCGATGCGCTTCAGGCGCAGGGCCGACCAGTCGCCGTCGATCGAGATCATGGCCACGCCGGTGATGCCGTTTTCCTTGGCATAGGCATTGATCGAATCGCGGTTGATGTCGGTGGCCTTGGAGGCGGTCTGCTTGAGGTAGGCGATCCACAGCGACCCCTTCTCGCCGAGCTTGCGCTTGGCGATGTCGAAATAGTGCTCGAGATCCTTGCGGTGCATGCAGAACATCAGGATCGCGTCGAACGGGCCGTCGCCCTCCTTGACGATCTCGGCCGGCATCTGGGCCGTCACGTTCGGATTGGCCTGGCCATTGAGCACCAGCATCGATTTCGCCGTTCGCAAAAACATCTTGTCTGCAACTGTCTTTTCGTTCATTGGAGTTTCCTAAAAGAGAGTGCATCGCGGCGCCCGGGGCCGCGGCGCGTTCAAGACTATTTTACAAGGCTTCCCATGAGGCGTTGGAACGCTTGACGCGCGACAAGGTCGGCAAAAAGCGAGGGGCTGCGCGAACGCGCGGCCGGCGTTATTTCAACAGTCCAGCCAGCTCGACGGCCGTCTTGACCTGCATTTTGTCGAAGATATGGGCCCGGTGCACTTCGACCGTGCGCATGCTGATGCCCAGTTTATCGGCCACCACCTTGTTCATCATGCCGGCCAGGATCAGGTCGAGCACTTCGCGTTCGCGCGCCGACAGGGTGGCCAGGCGAGCCTGCACGCCGGCCGAGGCGGCCGCCTTGCGCGAGGCGGCGAGGGCTTCCTCGACCCGGTCCATCAGCTGGTTGTCGTTGAATGGCTTCTCGAAGAAATCGAACGCGCCGCGCTTGAGCGAGTCGACCGCCATCGGCACGTCGCCATGTCCGGTAAGAAAGATCACGGGCAGGCGCGGCAGCAGGCCGCGCTTGATCAGGTCGTCGAACACGGCGATGCCGTTCATGCCGGGCATGCGCACGTCGAGCAGCACGCAGTCGCCGCTGACGTCCAGGTCTTGCAGGGCGTCGAGGAATTCCTGGCCACTCGCGTAGCCGCGCGCGGGAAGGCCGCGCGATTGCGCCAGCCAGGCGAGCGAATCGCGAATGACTTCTTCGTCGTCGACGATGTGCAGCATGCAGGTCTCCGTAGTGGCGGGGTGGAGTTCCCGCCTTTGTTGCTTTTCTCGTAAAGATGGCGCATCCGGTGAACCGGCGCGCCGCAGACCGAATTCTAGCCCAGCGCCCGGCTCGCCGCTTGGGCCGGCAGCGAAAACGTGAACACGGTGCCGCCGGCCGGATGCGGCGCATGGTTCAGGGTGCCGCCATGGAATTCGATCGCGGTGCGGCAGATCGACAGGCCCATGCCCATGCCCTCGGCCCGGGTCGAGTAAAACGGAGAAAACAGCCGCTCGGCCACTTCGGGGGCGATGCCGTGGCCGCGGTCGACCACCGACACCGCCACTTGCCCGTCGGTATGGACCGCCTCGATGCGCAGCACGCGCTGGTCGGGCGCCGTGTCCTGCATGGCCTGGATCGCATTGCGGGTAAGGTTGAGCAATACCTGCTCCAGCATCACGCGGTCGGCCAGCACTGGCGGCAAGCTGGGCGGCAATTGCACGCGCAGCGCCACCCCAGCCTGGCGCGCCTGCAGCTCGATCAGGGCATGCACATTGGAAATAATGCTGCGGATCGTCACCTCCTGGCGCAGCGGTTCGCGCTTCTTGACGAACTCGTGCACGCTGCGGATGATCTGGCCGGCGCGCTGGGCCTGCTGGCGCGCCTGCTCCAGCGCATGGCGCAGCATGCCCGGCTTGAGGTCGTCGCCGGTGCCTGCGGCGCGCTCGAGCATGTTCAGGGCTCCCACCGTGTAGCTGGAAATCGCCGCCAGCGGCTGGTTCAGCTCGTGCGCCAGCATCGACGACAACTCGCCCATGGTGGCCAGGCGTGCGCTGGTCTGCAGCTTTTCTTCCTGCTGGCGGTTGAGCTCTTCCACCCGCTTGCGGTCGGTGATGTCGAGCACCGAACTCATCCAGCCGGTATGGCGGCCGTCGACGTCGACCAGCGGCGCCTCGAACACCAGCACCGGCACCCGGACGCCGTCCGGCCGCTGGAACACGGTCTCGAATTGCGGCGTGACCTTGCCCGACAGAATGCCCTGGAAGCGTTCCTCGTATTCGGAGGTCGCTTCCGGCGCCCAATAGGCCATCGGCGGCTTCTTGCCGATCAATTCTTCCGGCGGATGGCCGACGATCTGGCAGAAGGCGCGGTTGACGTAGGTGACGCGGCCTTCCAGGTCGCGCGCGCGCAGGCCGGTGAGCAGGGAATTTTCCATCGCCGTGCGAAACGCCATCTGCTGGCGCAGCGCGCTTTCCGCCGCCAGCGTGCGCGAGATGTGGCGCCACAGCGCGGCCAGGCTGGTCAGGAGGCCCAGGGCCAGCACGATCACCGACCCCACCAGCAGGTTCGGCAGCAGCTGCGGCGCGCGCTTGACGCTGTTGGTCGACAGCACCAGCTGGGCGCCCGGCAGGTCGAGCGCGCGCTGGTGGGTGTACACGCCGCGTCCCGGGCCGCCGGAGGCGCGCCGCGCCACCGCCTGTTCGTCGCGGTCGATCAGGGCCAGCGCATTGTCCTGGGCAAACCACCAGGGCACGGTCTCGTCGAGCAGCACCTGCAGGCTGTAGGTCGCGACCAGGCTGCCCACGAACTGGCCGTTGCGAAACAGCGGCAGGTAGAAATCGATCAGGCCATGGGTGGACGGCGTGGCGCCATACGGCTCGCTGTAGCGGCCGCGCCGGATCGAGCGCGCCATTTCTCCGGCCAGGGCCGTGGTCGCGGGCTGTCCGGCGGCGGGCAGGTCGGCGCCATGGCTGGCCAGCACCGTGCCGGCGGCGTCGCTCCACACCACGCGCACCAGTTCCGGGCCGTTGACGAACATCTGGCGGAACCTCGCCAGCAACTTCTCCGGCGGCAGCGGCGCGACCACCAGGTCGGCGCCGAGGGCGCCGAGCGCATCCTCGCTGCGCGCCAGCTCGAAGCGCAAGGTCTGCTCGACCCACAGCGTGTCTGCAATCAATTGCTCTTGGCGATCGGTGCTTTCCATCTGGCGCGCCTGCCACGGCAGCCAGATCAGCACCGCGAGGAACAGCAGCACCAGCAGCATCGGCACCAGCCAGCGCCAGAAGCGCCAGGCGCGGATGCGCGCGCGCGGTTCCGACATGGGCTGGGCGAACGGAAGTTTCATGCAAGAGTCCTGTATTGGTTACACTGTCCAGCGATGGTGGAAGTCCACGATGGCGGTCGACGTTGGCGCGGCACAGATTTGCGTGCGGCAGTGTTTCCGCCAGTGTAAGGGAAGCGCTTCGGTGCTTTCCAAGGTTTTATTAGAAAGAATTGAACCGTTATGCAGATCAAGACCCTGGCCGCCACCGCGCTGTTCGCGCTGGCGGCGGCCGCGAGTGTCGACGCCCTGGCGCAGGGGCCGATCGTCATCAAGTTCAGCCACGTGGTGGCGCCCGACACGCCCAAGGGACGGGCCGCCGAGCGTTTCAAGGAGTTGGCCGAGCAAATGACGGGCGGCCAAGTCAGGGTGGAAGTGTATCCCAATAGCCAGCTGTACAAGGACCGCGAGGAACTCGAGGCCCTGCAACTGGGCGCGGTGCAGATGCTGGCGCCATCGCTGGCCAAATTCTCGCCGCTGGGCGTGCGCGATTTCGAGGCATTCGACCTGCCGTATATTTTTCCGGACCGGGCGGCGCTGAACAAGGTGACCGAAGGCCGCATTGGTCGCAACCTGTTGCAAAAGCTCGAACCCAAGGGCATCACTGGCCTGGCATTCTGGCATAACGGCTTCAAGATCATGTCGGCCAACCGACCCTTGACCTCGCCCAAGGATTTCGAGGGATTGCGGATGCGTATTCAGGCGTCCAAGGTGCTGGATGCGCAGATGCGCGCGCTGGGCGCCCAGCCGATGACGCTGGCTTTCTCCGAAGCCGCACCCGCCTTGCGCGATGGCGTGGTGGAGGGTACCGAGAATACGCCGTCGAACATGTACACCCAGCGCATGCACGAGACGCAAAGCCACCTGACGGTGTCCAACCACGGCTACCTGGGTTATGCAGTGATCGTCAACAAAAAATTCTGGGATGGGCTGCCGGCCGCCACCCGCAACACCCTGGCGCGCGCCATGCGTGAAGCCACGGTGTATGAGAAACAGATCGCCCAGCGCGCCAATGACGACGCCATGGAAGCCATTCGCCAGGCCGGCACCACGGTGATCCATACGCTCACACCGGCCCAGCAGGCCGAATGGCGGCGCGCCATGCAGCCGGTGTATGGACAGATGGAAAGCCGAATCGGCAAGGACACCGTGCGCGCCATCTTGCGCGAAGTCGAGCGCTGACGCAGGGCAGGGAGCAGGGATGGTGGTGTGGCGCGCCGTCATGCGCCTACAGCATGTCGGCAATGACGTTTTGTTTATAAGTAAAATAATTTTCCAAATTTGTGGCCGAAAAGATACATTTTCTATAAGCACTTGCGATATCATGGGGCTCATGCGCACTGGGATGGTGCGCGGCGGTGCCAAGAACAAGCAATCGAAGCGGCATGCGAAGGTTTTGGGGGAGCATTGATAAAAGCACGGTAATTCATACCGGAGACATTCGAGGAGACACCACGTTTGACAGAAGTCGCTGGCAAGACCCGGCGGCCGGAAACGTGACCCGAATTGGAGCGCACCCGAGGGTGCGCTTTTTTTTCGTCTCGACGATCCAATCGCTGGCTCCGTTCCCGCCGCCCGGTTAAGATGCCTGGGCAACACATTGCTCCGTCGTCCCCACCATGAAAACCGATCCTGCCAGCCAGATTTTCAATGCCATCGTGCCCGCTCCCTTCGGCGCGCTGGGCATCCGCATCGCCGCCGACAAGCTGCGCGAAGTGGTCTACCTGCCGCCTTCTTTTGAGGAAAAGGCCGCCGACAGCGCCGTCGCCGAGCAGAGCGCGCAGCAGCTCGCGCGCTACCTGGCCGACCCGGATTTCAGCTTCGACCTGCCGCTGGTCGACGCCGGCACCGAGTTCCAGCGCAAGGTGTGGCAAGAAATCAGCGCCATCCCGCGCGGCGCCGTGCGCACCTATGGCCACCTGGCCAAGGTGATCGGTTCGCATCCGCGCGCCGTGGGCCAGGCCTGCGGCGCCAATCCGTTCCCATTGATCCAGCCATGCCACCGGGTCACGGCATCCGGCGGCCTGGGCGGCTTCTCGAACCAGAACGACGAGAACGGTTTCCATCTTTCGGTCAAGCGCTGGCTGCTGCGGCACGAAGGCGCCACCGCCGCTCCATGGCAGCAACAGTCGATCTGGCCCTGATCGACGAGTTCTGCGACACGCTCTGGCTGGAACAGGGCCTGGCGAAGAACTCGCTCGACGCCTACCGGCGCGACCTGCGCCTGTTCGCCGGCTGGCTGGACGTCAAGCGCCCCGGCCGCGGCCTGCTGGCCGTGGGGCCGGAAGACCTGGCCGCCTATTTCGCCGACCGCCATCCGGAATCGCGGCCGAGCACGGCCAACCGCCGGCTGTCGGTGTTCAAGCGCTTCTACGGCCTGCTGCTGCGCCGCGGACAGATCGCAACCGATCCCTGCCTCAAGATGCCGTCGGCGCGCCAGCCGACCCGCTTCGTGCATACCTTGAGCGAAGACCAGGTCGAGGCCTTGCTGGCCGCCCCCGATATCTCGACGCCGTTGGGTTTGCGCGAGCGCACGATGCTGGAGCTGATGTATGCCAGCGGCTTGCGGGTGTCGGAACTGGTGGCCCTGAAACTGGTCGAAGTGAGCCTGAACGATGGCGTGCTGCGCGTGACCGGCAAGGGCAGCAAGACGCGCCTGGTGCCGTTCGGCGAAGAGGCGCGGCGCTGGCTCGAACGCTACCTGAAGGATGCGCGCGGCATCATCCTCAACGGCCAGGTCGACGACGCCTTGTTCGTCACGGGCCGCGGCGGCCCGATGACGCGCCAGATGTTCTGGATCCTGGTCAAGAAACATGCGTCGAAGGCCGGCGTCACCGGTCCGCTGTCGCCGCACACGCTGCGCCACGCCTTCGCCACCCATTTGCTGAACCACGGGGCCGACCTGCGCGTGGTGCAATTATTGCTGGGCCACGCCGACATTTCGACGACCCAGATCTACACCCACGTGGCGCGCGAGCGGCTGAAGCGGCTGCACGCACAGCATCATCCACGTGGATAGCGTAAGTCGTGAACCGCGCAGTAGTCCATAATGGCTGTGCGGATGCAGCATTTTCTTTGAATCCAACACATCGAGGTGACTATGGCACGGAACAATTTTTCGTACGAAAAGCGGCAACGGGAACTCGAAAAGAAGCGCAAGGCGGAAGAAAAAGCCAAGCGCAAGCTGGAAGCGAAGAGCGCGCCGGCTGACGGCGCCACGGCCGTGCAGCCCGATGGCGATGCGGACGACGACGACGAAGACGCCGCGCCGGGCGACGAACGCACCCCGGCCGCGGCGCCCCCGAGCCTGGCCTGAGCGGCCGGCCCGCCAAGAGGTTTGCGCCTGTGCTCCGTCGACATCGATGGAGCCCCTGGCGCATGATGGAACTATAAGCATCCACAACGGTCTGAGCCATCTGAATGCGACAAGCTGTCAGTTGGCCGGTGTGAATGGCGGTATGGCGCGACGAAGCGCTTGCCGCCCGCCGTTTGCGAGCTCGCAAACGCCAAGGCCCGCCGCGGTATAACAATGTCGGTGTTGTCTATCTGATTATTGTCGTTTCCATAGCGAAAGGCCATTGCTGTGAGCGAACCACCGCCGAAGCCCGCGGCGCACCCGTCCGCGCCGTCGGCCGCGCCTTCTTCCGACGCTCCGCATATCGGGGATGCGCCGGCCATTGCCGCGGGCGAGCTGTTGGGGCGCGCCGAGGGCGGGCCCGAGGCCTTCGGCTGGCTCCACCATTTCGTCACGGCGCTCGAGCTGGCGCCGGCGGTCGCCGTGCACTCGATAGACCAGGCCGGCATTATCCGCTTCTGGAACCGCGCCAGCGAAGAGCTGTACGGCATCCCATCCAGCGAGGCGGTCGGGAAACCCTTCCGCGAACTGGTGTTCCACCCCGACCACGAGGCCGAGTTCGAGGAAGCGATCGCCGCGATCTGGCGCAGCGGCCGCGCGCCGCCCGCGCGCGACTGGCAGGTGCAATCGCGCGCCGGCCGGCGCCATTGGGTCTATTCCTGCCCCTACCCGGTCAGGCACGACAGCGTGATGCAAGAAGTCTTTTGCATGGAAGTCGACATCACGGCGCGTAAAGAGGCCGAGAGCAACCTGGCGCAGGCGGCCCAGGTGTTCCAGAACGCGCGCGACGCCATCATCATGATGGACGCCGACTACCGCGTGCGCGCCGTCAACGGCGCCTTCACCAGCATCACCGGCCATGTCCCCGAGCACATCCTCGGCCAGTCGCTGGCCAGCCTGGGCTGGGACGCCGCCGACGGCTTCTACGAGCGCATCTGGTCCGAACTCGACGGCCAGGACCACTGGGAAGGCGAACTGGCCAGCGTGCGCAGCAATGGCGAGCGCTATCCGGTGCGGGTGGCACTGACGGCGATCCGCGACGCCCACGGCGACGTGTCCAGCTATATGGCGATGCTGTCCGACATCAGCGAGCGCAAGCGGCTCGAGGAGCAGGTGCGGCACCAGGCCGAGCACGACGCCCTGACCGGCCTGCCCAACCGCATCCTGTTCCTCGACCGCCTGCACCAGGCGCTGGCCACCTGGCGCCGCCAGCGCGACCGCTGCGCCGTGATGTTCCTCGACCTCGATAAATTCAAGGCGATCAACGATACCCATGGCCACCAGGCCGGCGACGCCGTGCTGCGCGAGGTCGCCGCGCGCCTGCGCGCCTGCGTGCGCAGGGTCGACACCATCAGCCGCCTGGGCGGCGACGAATTCGTGGTGCTGCTGGCCGACATCAAGGGTGCCGACCAGGCCGCGCATGTGGCCGGCGCCGTCACCCAGGCGGTGGCGCGTCCCATCGACATCAAAGGGCAGCAGGTGGCGCTGTCGGTCTCGATCGGCATCGCGTTGTGCCCCGACGACGGCGGCGAGGTGGAGGCGCTGCTGCATCATGCCGACGTCGCGATGTACCACGCCAAGCAGGATGGGCGCGACACCTACCGCTTCTTCAGTCCGGCCATGAACGCCCATGTGATCGAGCGGGTCGAGCTCGAGAACCGGCTGCGCCAGGCGATCGACAGCCATGAGTTCGTGCTCGAATACCAGCCCGAGATCGAGGTGGCGAGCGGCCGCGTCGGCACGGTCGAGGCCTTGCTGCGCTGGCGTCATCCGGAGCACGGCCTGCTGCTGCCGCACCGCTTCCTGCCGGTGGCCGAGGAATCCGGCCTGATCGTTCCGATCGGCGAGTGGGTACTGAAAGAGGCCTGCCGCCAGGCGCGCGCCTGGAGCGATGCGGGGTTTCCGGTCACGGTCGCGGTCAACCTGTCCGCCGCCCAGCTCGCGCATGTGGGACTGCGGGCGGCGGTCGACGCCGCCTTGCTGGGCGCGGGCCTGGCGCCGGGAGCGCTCGAGCTCGAGATCGCCGAGGATGCGCTGGTGCGCGGCGAGCCGGCGTTCGAGACGGTGCTGGCGCTGCGCGCACGCGGCGTGCAGCTGAGCATCGACCGCTTCGGCACTGGCGTGTCGAGCCTGGAGGCGCTGCGCCGCTTTCCGCTTACCAAGCTCAAGATCGACCGCAGCTACGTGGGCGACGTCGGGCACGACCCGGTCGATGCCGCCATGGTGCCGGCCATCATTTCGGTGGCGCGCAGCCTGGGCTTGCGGGTGGTGGCGGAGGGCGTGGAGACGGCCGAGCAGCTGGAGTTTTTGCGCCGCCATGGCTGCGACGATTACCAGGGTTTCTATGCCAGCGCGGCCAGTGCGCGGCCGGATCTGTCGCCGCGCCCCGCCTGATACGGTTGCCGACCCGACGGTTGCCAACCCTGCCGTTGCCGGTGACGTCAACTCACGTCAACTCAGGTCAGGTCAGGTCAGGTCACGCTGCGCAAATAACCGTATCCTGGCCAGCACCTGCCCATGATCCGAGGACTCCGGCAGCGCCAGGTTCAGGTGATCGTTCAGGTACACCACGTCCACCACCTCGCCGATCGCCCCCGGCAGCGCCGGATTGAATTCGGGCGACACCAGGATGTGGTCGATGGTCGAGTGGCGCGTGTCGTGCAGAATCGAGAAGCCGACGTGGCGCTGGTGGTCGAGCCGGCGCTGCACCTGGCTGGCGTCGAACATGCGCTCGGCCACCGGCGTGCCTTCGCCCAGCACGATCTCGGTGGTCACCGAATCGGCCACGTCGTTGAAGTCGCCCAGCACGATGCGCGGCCGGCGGTTGGCGTGCGCCATGTCGGTCAGCAGCACGCGCAGCGCCGTGGCCTCGGTGCCGCGCCGGATCAGCGAACGCAGGCAGGCCAGCGCATACAGGTGCGGGTCGGCGCCGCTGTCGCCCGAACGGTAGTCGGGCCGGCGCGACTTGAGATGGACCACGATCACGTCGATCACCACCCCCGGCGCCGCGATCACGCCCGCATGCAGCGGCGCGCGGGTGAACCGGTCCGGGTCGCGGCTGCCGGGCGGCATCGTGACGTTGTGCGGGAACAGGGGCAGCTGCGATGCGGGCTCGGCCAGCGGCAGGCGCGAGACCAGGGCCACGCTCGGGGTCAGGCGCGGAGCATGCGGGTCGGGGTCGAAGCCGATGTGGTGGGCGTCGCGATAGCGCCGGCTGCGCCGCAGCGCTTCTTTCAGAACGCTCTGCGAAAAGATTTCCTGGAAGCCGATCACGTCGGCATTGATCAGGTCGAGCTGATGCGCAGTCCAGTCGAGCTTGGCCTCGTATTGCGCGGCCGTGAAGGGCGCGAGATTGTCGTACAGGCGGGCGCCGGGCGGGGCCAGGTTGAAAGCATTGAAGGTGGCAAACCGAAGTTCTTCCTGCATAATAGAAACCCCTATTGTTCCTCTTTAGCGTAACACGCATGGCCAAGAAAGAGCACGTCTCCGAGACACCCGCCACCCAATTCCTGCGCAAGCATGCCGTCGCATTTTCCGAGCATCCTTATGAGTACGAAGAACATGGCGGCACCAGGAGCTCGTCCAGCGCGCTCGGCGTGCCCGAACACGACGTGGTCAAGACCCTGGTCATGCAGGACGAGGCGGCCAAGCCGCTCATCGTGCTGATGCATGGCGACTGCAAGGTATCGACCAAGAACCTGGCGCGCGCCATCCCCTGCAAATCGGTCGAGCCATGCAAGCCGGACGTCGCCCAGCGCCACTCGGGGTATCTGGTCGGCGGCACCTCGCCGTTCGGTATCCGCAAGGCGATGCCGGTCTATGTCGAGGAAAGCATCCTGGCGCTCGACAAGATCTACATCAATGGCGGACGCCGCGGCTTCCTGGTCGGCATCGATCCGAAGGTGCTGGTCGACGTGCTGAAGGCGCGCCCCGTGCAGTGCGCGCTGGCGGAGTGACGCGCGGCGTCACTTCCGCCATCGCGATCCGATGGTGTATATTCACGACCGCTTTCCGGTAATGACACCGGCCGGAGCCCACCGAGAGACCAGATGACCACCCTGATTGCCACCATTGCCGCCTATTTGCTCGGCTCGATTTCCTTCGCGGTCGTGATGAGCCGCGCCTTCGGCCTGTCCGACCCGCGCACCTATGGCTCCAAGAACCCCGGCGCCACCAATGTGCTGCGCAGCGGCAGCAAGAAGGCCGCGATCGCCACCCTGGTCGGCGACGCCGCCAAGGGCTGGCTGGCGGTCTGGCTGGCGGTGCGCTTCGGCCCCGACGTCGGCCTGGACGACACCGGCATCGCCCTGGTCGCGATCGCCGTCTTCATCGGCCACCTGTGGCCGGTATTCTTCCGCTTCGTGGGCGGCAAGGGCGTGGCCACCGCGCTGGGCGTCCTGCTCGGCATCAATCCATGGCTCGGCCTGGCGACGCTGGCGACCTGGCTGATCGTCGCCTACGCCTTCCGCTATTCGTCGCTGGCGGCCCTGGTCGCCTCGATCTTCGCGCCGTTCTACTATGGCCTGCTGTTCGGCGTCGATCCGATCCTGTTCGCCGTGTTCGCGATGAGCGCGCTGCTGCTGTGGCGTCACAGCAGCAATATCGGCAACCTGATCGCCGGCAAGGAATCGAAGATCGGCAGCAAGTCGGCCGCGGCGAAAAAAGCGAAATAAGCCGGATTTTTCTCCAGGCGTTACCATTCGTCTCGAACAGCGGCGCATCCGCGCCGCGCCGGACAGAAAGGTGGTAAGCCGTGAGCAAGCAACTCAGGATCGATTTTGTGTCGGACGTCTCGTGCCCATGGTGCGCGATCGGCCTGAAATCGCTGGAACAGGCCCTGTTGAAGGTCGGCGACGACGTGCGCGTCGACCTGCATTTCCAGCCCTTCGAACTGAACCCCGACATGGGTCCGGACGGCCAGGACATCGTCGAGCACGTGACGCAGAAATATGGCGCCACGGCCGAGCAGCAAGCCGCCACCCGCGAGACGATCCGCGCACGCGGCGCCGCCGTCGGGTTTACCTTCGACATGGAGCGGCGCGGCCGCATCTACAACACCTTCGACGCGCACCGCCTGCTGGCCTGGGCCGAGGACGAAGGCAAGCAGCGCCAGCTCAAGACCGCGCTGCTGGAAGCCTATTTCACCCGCTGCGAAGACCCGAGCAACCACGACGTGCTGTTGCGCACGGTCGACAGCGTCGGCCTGGACCATGACACGGCCGAGCGCATCCTCAAGTCCGACGAGTACGCCGACGACGTGCGCACGCGCGAGCAATTCTTCCAGCGCGCCGGCGTCAAGTCGGTGCCGGCGATCATCATCAACCAGCGCCACTTGATTTCCGGCGGCCAGCCGCCGGAAGTGTTCGAGCGGGCGCTGCGCGAGATCCCGGGGCTTGAACTCTACGCCTCCGCGTAGGGTTGGCGGCTATGCCGCCGACGCGGTGATGGTTGGCGGCGGAATCATCCGGCGCGAAAACGGCGCCGATAACAATCACCGCGTCGGCGGCGAAGCCGGCTGCGCGCCCCGGCCAACCCTACGGTGCCCATCGTTCAGCTGAGGTCCAGCACCACCGGCTGATGATCCGACGCCGCCGTCTCCGACTGCACGTCGAGCCCGGTCAGCCGCGGCGCCAGGTCGTCGGTGACGAAGAAATAGTCGTAGCACTCAGGCCGCTCGGGCCACGGGAAACCGTGCAGCCCGGTGGTCGGTGCGCGCGCCATGTCGCCGTGCACCACGCGCCAGGCGTCCACCAGCGGCAGCGCGCCGGCTTCCGGCGCGCCCAGCAGCGCCTGGTAATCCGGCGCATCCGGCGCGAAATTGAAATCGCCGCACAGGATCGCCGAACCGGGACGGAAGCCCAGCTGGAACGGCGCATCGAGGTTCGGATCGGGCTGGAACAGGCGCGAGCGGGCGCAGGCTTCGGCATGCAGTTCGCGGATGCGCGCCACCTGCGCCATGCGCTGCGGCGGCGAATAGTATTCGAGATGGGTGGTCAACAGGCGCAGCTTGCCGGTCGGGGCATCGACCACGGTTTCGAGCAGGCCGCGCGGCATGCCGGCGGGGTGCTCCGGATCGGCCGGCCACGGCAACAGGTGGCGGTGCACCTGCGAGATACGGTATTTCGAGAGGATCAGGTTGCCGAACAGGCGCGGAACGTTGTTCTTGTAGATTTCACTCGGGGCGTGCTCCATCGCGTGGTAGCCGCCGAATGCGCCGCTGAGCTGCTTGAACTGGTTGGCGCTGGCGCTGCCCTCGAGCTCGGGGTGGTTGGCGGCCACCTCCTGCAGGCAGATCACATCGGGGTTCAGCCGGCGCAGCACGTCGATGACCGCATGGATGCGAATTCGCCCGTCCTTGCCACAACCCCAACGAATATTCCAGCTTACTACGCGCATCGTTCACCTCCGTAAATCTTGAGCGACGGATATTGCCACCGTTTGGCGACAGACGGTCACACGGTAGGATCGATGTCAGGCTGGCAAGTTCAATGGCGAATTCAGGCGCCTGGAGCTCGCAAGAGCCCTCCTTGCGCGTAGGGTGGACGGCTTCGCCGTCCACCCTACGCAGCTTCCAGCTCGTCCAGCGGCCAGCGCGGACGCACCGTGAACGCATAATCGCGCTGGGCCAGCGCCGGGTTGCGCTCGAGGCGCATGGCGCCGGCGAAGGCGATCATGGCGCCGTTATCGGTGCAGAATTCCAGCTCCGGGTAGTACACCTTGAACTTGCGTCTGGCGGCGGCCGCATTGAGCGATTCGCGCAATTGCTTGTTGGCGCCGACGCCGCCCGCGATCACGAGGCGCGTCAAGCCCGTGTGCTTCATCGCATTCACGCATTTCGCGGTGAGCACGTCGACGATCGCATCGACGAAGCCGCGCGCGATGTTGGCCTTGTCCTGCTCGCAGATATTGGCGACGACTTTTTCTTCGTGATTCTTGACCACCGTGAGCACGGCGGTCTTGAGGCCCGAGAAGCTGAAATTGAAATCCTTGCTGTGGAGCATAGGGCGCGGCAAGGTATAGGCGTTCGGATCGCCGAATTCGGCCAGGCGAGAAATTGCCGGCCCGCCGGGGTAACCGAGGCCCAGCAGCTTGGCCGATTTGTCGAAGGCTTCGCCGGCCGCGTCGTCCAGGGTCTCGCCCAGCAGCGTATAGCTGCCGACGCCGTCCACCCGCATCAGCTGGGTATGCCCGCCCGATACCAGCAGGGCAAGAAAGGGGAATTCCGGGCGCTCCGACGCCAGCAGCGGCGACAGCAGGTGGCCTTCGAGATGGTGCACGCCGAGCACGGGTTTATCGAGCGCCAGCGCCAGGCTGCAGGCGACCGAGGAGCCGACCAGCAGCGCGCCGGCCAGGCCCGGGCCCTGCGTGTAGGCGATGGCGTCGATGTCCGACGCCGGCAGGTTCGCGCGGGTCAGGACTTCGTCCAGCAGCGGCAGTGCACGCCGGATGTGGTCGCGCGAAGCGAGTTCCGGCACCACGCCGCCATACTCCTCGTGCATGGCGACCTGCGAGTGCAGGGCGTGGGACAGCAGGCCGCGCTCGGTGTCATACAGAGCAAAGCCGGTTTCATCGCAGGAGGATTCAACGCCAAGAACGATCATGGGAGGAGCAGTTTGAATAAGGCAGAACCGTCGATTTTACCGTACGGTTCGTTCTCATTCACGGACGCTGCAATAACTCCTTGTGCGCTTGACGCAACATGCTCTCGGTTTCTTCCCAGCCGATGCAGCCATCGGTCACCGAGCAGCCATAGGTCAGCTGCGACAGGTCGCTGGGGATCGCCTGGCTGCCGCTGACGATATTCGACTCGATCATCACGCCCACCAGCGATTTGTTGCCATGACGGATCTGCTGGATCACGTCCGACATGACGAGTGGCTGCAGTTCGGGCTTCTTGTAGCTGTTCGCATGCGAGCAGTCGACCACCAGGTTGGCCGGCAGCTTGGCCTTGGTCAGCGCCTGTTCGGCAATCGCCACCGACACCGAATCGTAGTTGGGCCGCCCGCCGCCGCCGCGCAGCACCACGTGGCCGTAGGCATTGCCGCTGGTGCGCACGATCGCGACTTTCCCCTCGCCATTGATGCCCAGGAAGGCGTGCGGATTGGCCGAGGACAGTACCGCATTGATCGCGATGCTGACGTCGCCGTCGGTGCCGTTCTTGAAGCCCACCGGGGTGGACAGGCCGGACGACATCTCGCGGTGGGTCTGCGATTCGGTGGTGCGCGCGCCGATCGCGGTCCAGGCGATCAGGTCGCCCAGGTATTGCGGAGAAATCGGATCCAGCGCCTCGGTTGCGGTCGGCAAGCCCAGCTCGCACACGTCGAGCAGGAAGCGGCGCGCGCGTTCCATGCCGACGTCGACGCGGAACGAGTCGTCCATGAACGGATCGTTGATATAGCCCTTCCAGCCGGTAGTGGTGCGCGGCTTCTCGAAATACACGCGCATCACCAGCACCATGGTGTCGCTCACCTCGTCCTGCAGCGCCTTCAGGCGACGCGCATAGTCGAGGCCGGCTTCCGGATCGTGGATCGAGCACGGGCCGACCACGACGAACAGGCGCTTGTCCTGGCGGTCGAGGATATTGCGCAGCGTCTCGCGGCCCCCCATGACGGTCGCATAGGCGCGCTCGCTCAGCGGCAGGGCCGCATGCAGTTCGACCGGCGTGGGCATGCGGGAAAACGAGCTGACGTTGGTGTTTTCGATTTGTGGCGTACTGGTCATTGTGCAGTCTGGAATTCTTCAAGTGGATCGGCCAGTGTAGACGGAAATTGCTGCACGTGCATACGCGATCTCGCAAAAACCACGTGGGCGCCGCTCCCTGCGCCACCCTGTGCTGCAAGCTTGCCCCGTTCCCATGTATCCTCTTGCCATGACTACCGACACGAATCACATCGAGCGCTTTATCGCGGCGCCCTTCATCAAGGAAATCGGCCGCGGCGTCAAGGGCGCGCGCAGCATGACGCGCGCGGATGCGCGCGCGCTCTACGCCGCCATGCTGGAAGGCCGGGTCTCGGACCTGGAACTGGGCGCCATCCTGCTCGCCATGCGCATCAAGGGCGAGTCCGTGGACGAGCTGGCCGGCTTCATGGACGCGGCCGAGGCGTCGTTCGCGCCATTGCCCACGCCACGCGGCGAGTTCGCCCCGGTCGCGATCCCGACCTATAACGGCGCGCGCAAGCTGGCTAATCTGACGCCGCTGCTGGCCCTGCTGCTGGCGCGCGAGGGCGTGCCGACCCTGGTGCACGGCGTGCGCACCGACCCGGGGCGCGTGACCACGGCCGAGATCCTGCACGCGCTGGGCATGCCCGAGGCGACGACCGCCGCCGAGGTGCAGAACGAGTTCGCCCACCTGCGTCCGGCCTTCATGCCGATCGAGCACCTGGCCCCACGGCTGGCCCATATGTTGTCGCTGCGGCGGGTGCTGGGAGTGCGCAATTCGACCCACACCCTGGTCAAGATCCTGCAGCCCTTCGACGGCCCGGCGCTGCGCCTGGTGTCGTACACCCATCCCGAATACCTGGAAACCCTGGGCGGTTTCTTCACGGGCGTGGACAGCGAAAAGGAGAGCGACATGCGGGGCGACGCCTTCCTGATGCGCGGCACCGAGGGAGAGACCGTGGCCCACCCGCACCGCGCCCAGCGCATCGACTGGTTCCATGCCGGCCAGCGCGCGCTGCTGGTCGAGCGCGACGCGCCGACCGACGAATTGTCCGAGGTACCCGATGGCCGTGACGTGGCCACCACCGCGGCCTGGATCGGCGCCGCGCTGCGCGGCGACGTGCCGGTGCCGGCCTCGATCACGACCCAGGTGGCGTATTGCGTGGAAGTGTCGCGCAAGATCCGCGCGCGCAGCCAGTCGCTGGCTTGAGTTTGCCGACCGGGTCGGCCGACCGGGCGGCTGGCTCGGACCCGCCGCTGGCATTACAATGGCGGGTTCGGTAAAGCGCGGGAAGCGGCAGGCATGGCAAAACAATACGATGTGGCAGTGATCGGCGCGGGCGCGGCCGGGATGATGTGCGCGGCCGTGGCGGCGCAGCAGGGCAGGCGCGTGGTGCTGATCGACCACGCCGTCAAACTGGCCGAGAAGATCCGCATCTCGGGAGGCGGCCGCTGCAATTTCACCAATATCAATGCCGGCCCGCAAAATTACCTGTCGCAGAATCCGCATTTCTGCAAGAGCGCGCTGTCGCGCTACACCGCCCACGACTTCCTGGCGCTGGTGAAAAAATACCGCATCGCCCACCACGAAAAGCACAAGGGCCAGTTGTTCTGCAACGATTCGGCCGAGCAGATCATCGCCATGCTGCGCGCCGAGTGCGAGCTGGGCGGCGTGCACTGGCGCATGCCGTGCAAGGTGGCCGGCGTGCACAAGCTGGAAACCGGGTTTTCGCTCGACACCGACGGCGGCGAATTGCTGGTCGACAACGTGGTCATTGCCACCGGCGGCCTGTCGATCCCGAAGATCGGCGCGACCGACCTGGGCTACCGAATCGCGAAACAGTTCGACCTGAACCTGGTGGAGACCCGTCCCGGCCTGGTGCCGCTGACCTTCGACGGCCCCGGCTGGGAGCCGTTCGCGCCGCTGGCCGGCATCGCGCTCGAAGTCGAGGTGAGCACGGGCAGCGCGAAAGGGAAGGGCGCTCTGCGCGGTCACTTCCGCGAAGACTTGCTGTTCACGCACCGCGGCCTGTCCGGCCCGGCGATCCTGCAGATTTCCAGCTACTGGCAGCCGGGCACGCCGATCGTGCTCGACCTGCTGCCCGGGATGGACGTGGCGGACACCCTGATCGGCCTGAAGAAGACCGAGAAAAAGCAGCTGGGCAATGTGCTGGGCCAGTGGCTGCCGGCCCGCCTGGCCGACGGCTTGCTGACAGCCAATGGCTTCGACCCGGCCGCACGCCTGCCCGACATGGCCGATGCGAAACTGCGCAAGCTGGGTGACGCGATCAATCGCTGGTCCATCGTGCCGACCGGCTCGGAAGGGTATCGCAAGGCCGAGGTGACCCTGGGCGGCGTCGACACCAGGGAATTGTCGCAGCAGACCATGATGGCCAATAAAATGCCGGGCTTGTACTTCATCGGCGAGACGGTCGACGTCACCGGCTGGCTGGGCGGCTACAACTTCCAGTGGGCCTGGGCATCGGGCGTCGCGGCAGGCCTGGCGCTTGCCAATTCCTGACGTGTCAATTGCGGCACACCGCAGTTGACGGCGCGATAAACGCTTCCATTGATCGAAAATCGATGCTAGAATTTCGTTCTTATCTAAATCCAACGGTTTGATTTTTACATGACCACTATCCGCCTTAAAGAAAACGAGCCGTTCGAAGTCGCAATGCGTCGCTTCAAACGCACTATCGAAAAAACTGGTCTGCTGACGGAACTGCGCGCACGCGAGTTCTACGAAAAGCCAACCGCAGAGCGCAAGCGCAAGCTGGCCGCCGCCGTGAAGCGCCACTACAAGCGTATCCGCAGCCAGCAACTGCCGAAGAAACTGTACTAATTACAGCGCAGCCGGCCAAGACCCGGTGACGGCCCTGCCTGTCCCGGCGAGTCGCTGATGTCCGCAAACCCGCTTCGGTTTCGCCGCAGCGGGTTTTGTCGTTCTGCCGCGCCACAGGCAGTCTCGTCAGTGGCCAGACCCAGACATATTACCGAATACGGAGATTCCATGAGCTTGAAAGAACAACTGACCGAAGACATGAAAGCGGCAATGCGCGCCAAGGAAACCGGCCGCCTGGCCGCCGTGCGCCTGATCATCGCCGAAGTCAAGCGCAAGGAACTCGACGAGCAGACCGAACTGAACGACACCCAGGTGCAGGCCGTGATCGAAAAGATGATCAAGCAGCGCAAGGATTCGATCACCCAGTTCGAAGCCGGCGGCCGCGCCGACCTGGCCGACATCGAGAAGGCCGAGATGGCCATCCTGTCGACCTATATGCCTGCCGGCCTGTCTGACGAAGAAATCGCCGCCGAAGTCGCCGCCGCCGTGGCCGCCACCGGCGCCAGCGGTCCGCAAGACATGGGCAAGCTGATGGGCGTGCTCAAGCCGAAGCTGGCGGGCCGTGCCGACATGACCGTCGTATCGGGCCTGGTCAAGAAGGCCCTGGCCGGCGCGTGATCGACAAGCCACACGATGTCCCGGCGCGCTACCGTGCGGGGGCATCATCTTGTTGCATATCAATTTGCAGCAAGCGCTGCGGTATAGTCTGACCCTAGACAAACACTGTGTAACGCCAAGTGATTCCGCAAACTTTCATCACCGATTTACTTAACCGTGTCGACATCGTCGACATCGTTGGCCGCTACGTCCAGCTGAAAAAGGGCGGGGCCAACTTCATGGGCCTGTGCCCGTTCCACAACGAAAAATCTCCCAGCTTCACGGTCAGCCCGACCAAGCAGTTCTATCACTGCTTCGGCTGCGGCGCCCACGGCACCGCGATCGGTTTCCTGATCGAGTACTCGGGCATGGGCTTCGTCGACGCCGTCAAGGACCTGGCACAGAACGTGGGCATGATCGTGCCCGACGCCGACGACCGGATCCCGCCGGCCCAGCGCGCCGCCCAGCAGGCGCAGGCACTGGCGCTGACCGATGCGCTGACCCAGGCCTCCAACTTTTATCGCGCCCAGCTGCGCGAGGCGCCGAACGCCATCGCCTACCTCAAGAACCGGGGCCTGACCGGCGAAGTGGCCGCGCGCTTCGGCATGGGCTACGCGCCATCCGGCTGGGACAGCCTGCGCGCAATCTTTCCCGACTACGATGCGCAGGTGCTGGTCGAATCCGGCCTGGTGATCGACAAGGTCGACGAGCAGGGCAATCACCAGCGCCGCTATGACCGCTTCCGCGAGCGCGTGATGTTCCCGATCCGAAATATCAAGGGCCAGGTGATCGGCTTCGGCGGCCGGGTGCTCGACGGAGGCGAACCGAAATACCTGAACTCGCCCGAGACGCCGCTGTTCCAGAAAGGCCTGGAACTGTACGGCCTGTTCGAGGCGCGCCAGGCGATCCGCGATGCCGGCTACGTGCTGGTGACCGAAGGCTATATGGACGTCGTCGCGCTGGCCCAGCTGGGCTTCCCGCAGGCGGTCGCCACGCTCGGCACCGCCTGCACCACGACCCACGTGCAAAAACTGCTGCGCCAGACCGACGACGTGATCTTCAGCTTCGACGGCGACCGCGCCGGGCGCAAGGCGGCGCGGCGCGCGCTGGAAGCCTGCCTGCCCCAGGTGACCGACGACAAGACGATCAAGTTCCTGTTCTTGCCGCAGGAGCACGACCCGGACAGCTTCGTGCGCGAGCGCGGGGCCGAAGCCTTCGAGCAAGAGATCACCGACGCGATGCCGCTGTCGCAATTCCTGCTGCGCGAAGTGACGCAGGAACATGACCTCGACACGCCGGAAGGGCGCGCCCATGCCCAGTTCGAGGCCAAGCCGCTGCTGCAGGCGATGGCGCCGTCGAGCCTGCGCCTGCAGATCGTGCGCGGCCTGGCCGGCATGACCCAATCGACGCCGGCGGAGATCGAAAGCCTGTTCGAGTTGTCCAAGCCGGTGGCGACCGCGCGTCGCGCGTCGCCGCGCCAGGGGCGGCCCGAGCCGGTGGGGCTCGAGCGCAAGATGCTGCGCATCCTGGTCGCGCACCCCCACCTGGCCCTGCTGCTCGACGAGCAGGCGCTGCAAGCCTTCGATTATTTTGGAGAGGAAAGTTCTGACCGCCTGCGCCACCTGATCGAGACCACCCAGGCGCTGGGCGAGCACGGCACTTTCGCGGCCCTGTCCCAGCAGCTCAGGGAAGTGACGAACGAATACGACGCGATGATCGCCGAAATCGCGGCGGAACCAGAAAATGACGTCGATGGCGACCGCATTGTTTTATTGAGTTCTGTGCGGCAGATCAAGATGGATTCGTTAAAACAAGAGCTTAACCAGTTGTTTTCTTCGGGGTTGACCCCAGATCAGGTTAGTGCTCGCTATCGCGAGATTGTTGCTCAGCAGGACCTGCTGGCCCGCGAGGCCGCTGCCGAGATGGCACCCCGATGATCACCCGGCTCCGCCCTGGACGCCCAGGCGGTCGCGACTGGAAAAAGGTGGGGTGCGTGCTATAATAAAACGCTAACTATTGCAACTGTTGAAACGATTTTCGGTTCAATCGGGCGCGGGGTGTTTCAGTTAGCGAGGCCCATGGATTTGTGCCTGCAGGATGATGTAAGGTAACAAAACTTTATTTTTAACCATCGTAAAGTTAGTCGTTGTGACATCGAAAGCGCCTGTGCCAACCAAGAAACCCGAAACCAGAGTGGCTGCGAAAACCACGAGAGCGTCTGCCGCCAAGGCGGACAATTCGCAAGACAAGGCCGAGGTTCGTACGGCGAACTCAGCGCCTGTCAGCCAGACGACCGATGCGGCTACCCTGGCCGCGATCGACACGTCGGGCTATGTCCTGCCTTCCGTCAAGGTGCCGGGACGCCGTGGCCGCAAGCCGAAGGAATTCACCCCCGAGAACGACGAAATCGCCGCGCTGAACGCGGTCGAGCGCGCCGAACTGAAGGCGGCGGACAAGGCCAAGGCCAAGGACCGCAAAGCCAAAGAAAAAGCGCTGCTGAAAGACGCGTTCTCGTCCGATACCGAGGCCAGCGAGGAAGAACTCGAGCTGCGCCGCAACAAGCTCAAGGCCCTGATCAAGTCGGGCAAGGAGCGCGGCTTCCTCACGTATTCCGAGATCAACGACCACCTGCCCGAGAACATCGTCGATCCGGAAGCGATCGAAGGCATCATCGGCACCTTCAACGACATGGGCATCGCCGTGTACGAGCACGCGCCCGATGCCGAGACGCTGCTGCTGTCCGATAATGTTCCTAACGTCACGAGCGACGACGAAGCCGAGGCTGCCGCCGAGGCCGCGCTGTCGACGGTCGACTCCGACTTCGGCCGCACCACCGACCCGGTCCGCATGTACATGCGCGAGATGGGCTCGGTCGAGCTGCTGACGCGCGAAGGCGAGATCGAGATCGCGAAACGCATCGAGGACGGCCTGAAGGACATGATCCAGGCGATCTCCGCCTGCCCGGTGACCATCGCCGAGATCATCGACGCCGCCAACAAGATCGAGCGCGACGAGATCAAGATCGACGAGATCGTCGACGGCATGGTTGACCCGCAAGCAGGCGAAGACACCTCGCCGAGCGCGGTCGCCCCGACCTCGACCGATTCGGACGACGACGAGGAAGACGAAGAGGACGCCGAAGCAGAGGAAGAGGAAGAAGAAGCCTCGACCGGCGGCGGCGCCGCCGCGGGCTACTCGGCCGAGCAGCTCGAAGCGCTCAAGCAGGCCGCCCTCGGCAAGTTCGACGAGATCGGCCAGCAGTTCGACAAGATGCGCAAGGCCTTCGAGAAGGACGGCTACAACTCGAAAGCCTACGTCAAGGCGCAAGAAGCGATCTCGAACGAGCTGCTGGGCATCCGCTTCACGGCCAAGGTGGTCGAGAAGCTGTGCGACACCTTGCGCGGCCAGGTCGACGAAGTGCGCCACATCGAGAAGCAGATCCTCGACGTCGCGGTGAACCGCTGCGGCATGCCCCGCGCCCACTTCATCAAGGTCTTCCCGGGCAATGAAACGAACCTGGAATGGGTCGATGGCGAAGTCAACGCCGGCCACGCCTATAGCGCCATCCTGGGCCGTAATATCCCGACGATCAAGGAACTGCAGCAACGCCTGATCGACCTGCAGGCGCGCGTCGTGCTGCCATTGCCAGACCTGCGCAACATCAACCGTCAAATGGCGGCCGGTGAAATGAAGGCCCGCAAGGCCAAGCGCGAAATGACCGAGGCGAACTTGCGTCTGGTGATTTCGATCGCCAAGAAATACACCAATCGCGGCCTGCAATTCCTCGACCTGATCCAGGAAGGCAATATCGGCCTGATGAAGGCGGTGGACAAGTTCGAATACCGTCGCGGCTATAAATTCTCGACGTATGCGACGTGGTGGATCCGCCAGGCGATCACCCGCTCGATCGCGGACCAGGCGCGCACGATCCGTATTCCGGTGCACATGATCGAAACGATCAACAAGATGAACCGGATCTCGCGCCAGATCCTGCAGGAGACCGGCGCCGAGCCAGACCCGGCGACGCTCGCGATCAAGATGGAAATGCCAGAAGATAAGATTCGCAAGATCATGAAGATTGCGAAGGAGCCGATCTCCATGGAAACGCCGATCGGTGACGACGACGATTCGCATCTGGGCGATTTTATCGAGGACAACAACACCCTGGCGCCGTCGGATGCGGCCCTGCATGCCTCAATGCGCGGCGTGGTGAAGGACGTGCTCGATTCGTTGACCCCGCGCGAAGCCAAGGTGCTGCGCATGCGCTTCGGTATCGAGATGTCGACCGACCACACGCTGGAAGAAGTGGGCAAGCAGTTCGACGTGACGCGCGAGCGGATTCGCCAGATCGAAGCGAAGGCGCTGCGCAAACTCCGTCACCCGTCGCGTTCGGACAAGCTGAAGAGCTTCCTGGAGGGCAGCAGCTGATTCGTCGCGCAGGGTTGATCTGCCAACACCAGAAGTAATCTCATCTCGCCACTTCGCTCATCCGGTGCAATGCCGGAAGCTGGTGGCGAGTTCTATTGTTGCCATGCGTTTTTGCATTCCATGTCCCACCTATGAGATCTGCATGAAATGGTCTGGATCGGTGCATTCCTGCCGTTTCCCGTTCGTACAAGCCGAGCTATGAGCTATAGTCGGCATGACCAGACTACAGACTCTCTCATTCGGCATGAAAAATCTTCGCCTTGTCACGCGCTTCAAATCACCGAACGGAGTAATTGCATCCCTGGCGTTCGCCCTGCTTTCCGCATGCGGTGGTTCGAGCGACGCACCGCCGGCGCTGAATTCGCCCGTAGGTGAACAGCCTCCGCCACCGAAGCCGGAAACACCGATCGCGCCGCGGTTGCTGCTTGTCGCTGGAAATACGGGCGGACCGGGCGCGATCGACGGGCCCGCGCTCTCCGCCCGATTCAGCCTGCCGTCCGGGGTGACGGTTGCCGCTGACGGAACGGTCTATATCGCGGATAGGGCAAACGACACCATCCGAAAAATGTCGGCAGGCGTCGTGACGACGTTGGCCGGCGTCGTCAACGCAGACGGCCACGCCGATGGTCCCGGCAAGACCGCAAAGTTCTCAAATCCCAGTGCAATCGCCGTCGACGCGGCTCAGAATGTGTTCGTGGCGGATATGTTCAATTACGTCATCCGCAAGATCGGTGCGACCGGAGATGTGACGACGCTTGCGGGAACCGTCGGCGTCGCTGGCGATGCCAATGGGCAGGGGGCGGCCGCGCAATTCGGACAGCTGACGGGATTGGTCAGCGATAACGCGGGTAACTTGCACGCGGTAGACAAGCAATTTTCTCGTGAAGGATCGCGCATCAGATTGCGCAAGATTACTCCGGGCGGTGCCGTCACGACGAATTTCACGAATGACACTACCTTTGCCGTACTGGGCGAAGGAATCGCACTGGATGGATCTGGAAATCTCTACGTGGTTGGTGCGGTCGGCAGCGAAACGACGGAAATTGACATCACTCCGGGGCCTCTTCCGACAACCATCACGGTCCGCACGCCAAAACTGTTGCGGATATCGCCCGCCGGAGAGGTGACGACGTTGGGAAGGGTATATCCCGAAGGGACCTATACAGGAATGGCGGTCGATACGGCTGGGAACGTTTATTTTTCGAACGGCACCTATCACACCCTCTATACGTACTCTGCAGCCACGAGGCAAATCAGCGTGTTCGCGGGCTCGCCTGGTCGGGTTGTCTATGACAGCCATGGGTTACCGAGCGTATCGAGCCCAGGCAGCGCCGATGGCGTAGGCCGGGCGGCGCAGTTCAATGGCCCCGCAGGGCTGGCTCTCGACGGTGCGGGCAACCTGTATATCGCCGATGCGGCGAACTACACGATTCGCAAATCGTCTCCGCAGGCCGAAGTCACCACCATCGCCGGCGCCGCCCGCAACCAGGGCGCTGCGGACGGAACGGCGCTGCAAGCGACATTCGGGGCGTACATGAGAGGGAGTACAGTCGACAGCGCCGGCAATATTTATGTCAGCGATAATTACCTGCATACCATTCGGAAAATTACCTCCGGCGGCATGGTCACGACGCTGGCGGGCGCGCCGTCGCAAAGTGGAAGCATGGACGGTGTCGGCGCCGCCGCACGATTCTGGTCCCCGGCAGGCATTGTGGCAGATCCTGCAGGCAATATCTTCGTTGCGGATACCAGTAATAAAGTCATTCGGAAAATAGCTCCGTCAGGTGAGGTGATGACCATCGCGGGTACTGTCGGTGCGATGGGGATCGTCGACGGACCAGGCAGTGTTGCTCAGTTCGAAATACCTGTGGGAATAGCCAGGGATAGCGCGGGTAATCTGTTCGTGACCGATAACGCGGCAATTCGCAAGATCACGCCGGCCGGCGTGGTGTCGACCATTGCAGGTGGGCTGAGACGCGAAGGAATTGATCTACCGGACATCGACGGCGTTGGCGCAGCCGCAACGTTCAGCCAGCCGGTTGCCATTGCCGCCGATGGCGCCGGTAATCTCTATATCGCCGATATTTCCAGCCATACGATCCGCAAGGTTTCACCGGCAGGGCAGGTGGTCACGATCGCGGGAAAGCAGACCGAGGCGGGATATGTCGACGGACCGGGTTCATCGGCACGCTTTACCTATCCCAGCGGTATTGCTGTCGACTCGAAGGGCAATCTGTACGTCAGCGATAGCGGCAACAACGCTGTTCGCAAGATCGCGCCTGACGGAGCCGTTTCCACCGTCATCGTTGTGCCGGGGGTAGTCAGCAGTCTCGCATCCCAGAGCCTGCAGAGCCTTACGCTCGCCGGGGACGACACCTTGTATCTGACCCGGGCCGGCAGTGTGTTCAAAGTCGACCTCGGCGCACGATGATGGAATGCGCGAAACAAGGCCGATCGAGACCGTGTTCATCCCCTTCGAACGGTTGGAGGAACTGTTCGAACCCGACAGGATGGCTGATTGTCCATGAACGCTTGACGTACTCGTAGAAAAAGCAATATGCTCTCGCCACTTCACTCATGCAATGTCGGTGAGCAGGTGGCGAGTTCATTTCCCACCGTTCCAGTTTCTGGGCCTCTAGCTCATGCTTGGTTAGAGCAGCGGACTCATAATCCATTGTCCTAAAGCTAAAAACCGCTGTAAGTGATTGATTTTAAAGAATAAGTAGACTGTAGCAAAAAGACTGAAAAATATTTTGCTACACATAGGCTACAGTACGCTTGTGTTGTAAAAGCGTATTCGTGTTCATGGCCCCTTAGCTCATGCCTGGTTAGAGCAGTCGACTCATAATCGATTGGTGCCCAGTTCGACTCTGGGAGGGGCCACCAAAGACCCTGCAAAGAGCCTGTAGCGCCTTCCAAAGTGTAGGTCGTGGGATTCCGAGTAGGTAGCAGGAAAACGCCCTAGAAGTCCTTAAAATGGCTACTGCCAGGTGACAGAAAAAGCCCTCCATGTGAGGGCTTTTTTGTATGTTCAGTGCGCTAGAATGTTGATAGTAGAGATGGCTACCTAACAACTTCGTACTCTCAACTCTAAACCATACACATGATTTCTTCAAACTACGAAATCCGTCAGCTTCTCGTTAAGTTCATGGCGACAACCATTGAAGCCCGAATTAAAGATGCATCCGTAACAGCCGTATGGAATGATTTGCTGGCTGAAGCAGCTAACACTGTATTAAAGATAGACGAAGAAAATATCTACGATTCAGACTACGAATATGCAACTAGCTTAGATGAGTTAGAGCTAGATTTATTCAAAAAGATTGAAGGCTTCGATGAGAATTTGGAACTTGTAAAACTAATGGCAGCTAAGAGGTGGAGCGCCAAAATGTCAGGCATGGATTTTCTCATTTATAACAACTTCTATGCAGTTACCAACTTTGCAGAAGAGCTTCTTCCACAATTGAGTAGCGCCAATCTTAAGCAGATTCACCACGAACTTCCAGGCTACGTGGAAGGTGATGATGTACTTCGTGATAAATGGAGAGAGTTCTTCCACAATCATCCTGATCTAGCGCCTGAATGGTCGTTTTAAGGTAATTATTTGAAATTTCGTTTGCACGCTGCATACCAACTGATCAGGAATCTGCATGGCAATAAATTAGCCCCACTAATGGGATTTTTTGCGTCTGCAAGTTAGTCAGAATTTACACAACACGACAGCACGTACCGTAAACCGTACGCTCAGCTTGGTTAGACGAGAATCATCTATTTGGATGATGCAGAGATGCAAACTCTGCGTAATACTCAAAGACAACTGCCGTCACCAGGCGAGCAGACCATCTTGACGCACCTAGACCAGGATTGATATGAAAAGAATCACTGTAATGCTTCTCGTCATGGGCGCTCTTAGCGCGTGTTCCGGTCAGCCTTCGGATAGCGAGATGAAGGAAGCGTTGCAAAAAACGGCTGACCAGACTATGGAAGCTATCGTCGGCAAGAACGCAAACCAATCTTCCCGAATTGTGTATAACTCAGTGAAAAGCGCCGGCTGCAAAAGTGATGGTGAGAAGGCTTACCGTTGCGATGTAGAGGTGGAAACTGATTCGATGTTGGGAAAGCAAAAAACAGTCATGCCAGTGCGCTTTGTTAAAACCGGGGACGGATGGATGCCAAGCCAATAATTCAAGTGTATTAGTTTAATGGCACTCGCAATAATTCCAACTAACTCAACTATTCAATCTAAATCAAAAATAATGAAAAATCCACATAAGCTCGTAGTGGCTCTCTCCACAGTTGCTATTCTTTCAGCATGTTCAAACCCGAATTCGACTCCAGAAGGCACGGTAAAAGACTTCTATGCTGCCGCTGAAAGCGCGGACTTGGAAAAATTCACCTCACATCTCGGTGGGAGCTTGAAAGAACAAGTTCTTGCCAAAAAAAACGACGTTGAAAAAAGTTTGCAAGAGGGTAAGCTTAAAATTAGTAAATGTGGTGGTATCAAAACCCTTACATCGAGCTATCCCGTTGTAGAAGGTGCGACCACAACAGAAGGTAATACGCTCGTTGAATACAAGGGCGAATGCCCCAAGGAGAAGCAATATCTTAAGCTCGCAAAGCATGAAAAAGCGTGGCTCATAAGTGAAGCTGGTCCGAGTGTAAAAGTTAGCCGGTAAATTGGTATAAGTGACGGTTACATATAATAAAAGCCCCTTCAAGGGGCTTTCGAAAGCTTGCAGCATAGCTAAAAGCTGGGAGCATAATTAAATTGAATTTGCCAACCTGTGGGACTCATTCATTTTCGCGTTAATCTCTTTGATTATAGCTTCTGAGAGAGTTTGAGGGATAAAGCGCGTGATATTAACTTCCGTGCCGGCACTTGATGCATACACATTGGTCGATAAGTGAAAGCCATTCTTTCCGGAAGAGCTATGGCTGGCTACGCCAAGTTGGTCAATATCGGCGTACGCAAGCTGCCCAGTCCAAGAGCCGTAGCTTGAACGTGGGAAAATTATCCCGTCACGAGTAAGAATTATTCTAAACCTGCGACCGAAAAGCAAAGTCTTCAGTACGAATAGCGTTGACGCTACGCCGACAACCATAGCTACAGTACCGCCAAGCCTTCCAAGGATTGGTTCCAAGAAGCTCGTCAGTCCTACGGTCCAATAAATTCCACCTACTAGGATTGCTACACCGGCCATGCCAGAACCAGCGACTTGATGCGCATTAAGGCGTTTGCCTTTATATTCAAGAGTCACCGACCCATCCGGCCCAATTTTTCTATCATACGTTCGTTTGATGCTGCTCTTCATTTTATCTCCTAGTGTAAATGGCGTTTTGCATTGTTGAAAATTTAGCTTGATAAGGGAAGAGTGAGAAGCAGCCTCACCAAATCTTGTTGTCGTGTCGTACCACTTTTATGTAGAACCGCTCGTAGTTGCGTTCTTACAGTTGCCACGCTAACCGTATAAGTTTTTGCAAACTCTTCTACATTGCCACCGTTAACGAGGTCACGCGCAAGCCTTGCCTCTGCTGCTGTGAATCCAAACCATTGCATGAGCTGTCTAGCTGTGTGAATGCGTTGCTGTTGACCACCACATAGCACTAGTACTTTGGTGTCTAATCCAACATGTATGTCGGGTTGTTCTTCCCCCTTTGAAGCAGATCTGAATGGGAGAGCTGTGACATAGACGGTCCGATTGCTATGCTTTATCGCGCAGCTTTCTGGTTTTCCGCTCAACCCTACCGCTTGAAAGACGCGTTGCAATTGTGAGCCCTCTACAAGGCGCGAACTAACGAACTGATTTGGCAACGAGAAAAGCATGTCTTCTGCAACTTTGTTGGCAAACGAAACTTTTCCTGCCTGGGTCAGGCCGAGGATTCCATGCTGATAACGATGAAGGTATTCCTCTTTGGCTTTGAGCGCGTCGCTTATAGGTGACGCCGCGAACATCCCCCGAATAACTCGTTGGATATGACCGATGAAACGCGCAAAATGCTTTTTTTCGTCGTCAGTAAAATCTTCTCGGCCCAATTTATGATTGAAAGAAATATAGACAGACTGATGTGGATCTTTGAATAGACAGGACCCCAACACGTATCTGAGGCCGTGAGGCAGATAGTAATCTTGATAAAATTCACTTCGATCTACGAATGAACTGCTGCAAATTTCGCTGCATCTATAGATTCCGCCAGGAGGTGCTTTATCTAAATGACTGCGGCGAGGATCGATATGCCCATAGTGGTGCGCATAGGCAGCTACGGTTGGTTCGTACTCTGCGTGCGTGATCATTCGGAACGTCTCTTGGCCCGAATGCCCAACCCCGAAGAGGTGGCACAGGTCAGAATCCAACAGGCAATTCGCGGTTCTCACTACATGCGCAAGATCGTCCGGTCGTAAAATACTTTCGTACAGGGACCCTATAAGGTCGTCCCACTCGTCAATGTCAATTCGCATGCTGGAGTCTCCGTGCCATAAACAATTGTAATTGAGACACTAAGTCAACGGTAATTTTTGTTGGCGATATCGCACGAAATCGTATGATCTAGCGGCAACGTCAAGGGCGCATCATCCAAATTGATGATTTAGCTCCCTCAATGCTGGAAATGGCTAGCGCAAGCGGGTGACAGTGTGTGCTGATCCATAGTCAGGACTGCTCCATGACTCCCCGACTGCAAGAGCATTGATCGCAGCAATGTCCTCCTTGCTATAGCACCTCTCTTCGCTGAAGAAGTATTGAACAACCTTCTTGGTACCGGATTCGTAGAAGTCATTGCCCCAATATGCTGAGTAGATCTTCATCTCGCTGGCAAGATCCCAACACCAGTAGCCGGCGCCGATAGCATAAACTTTTACATTGCGGCCACGGACCTTGATAGTCATTGGCTCATACACGTCATCTTCACCGTCCATATTGAAGATAAAAGCATCCTTCTCCTTGTCGTAACGGCCTTTCATTTCCTTGGCAACCTTCTTGGCTTCCTTGAAAGTGAAGTAAGGCATCGCCCAACCATTCCAATGCTGATTCTGGTGATAGCAAGGATAAGCATACTCATCCCACTCGCCACAAACGAAGCCAGCAATAAATTTTTGGTCGTTCATGATTACATGCTCACTTTGTTATGGTTGTTGATGAGAATCGCATCTTCTTTATTGATACCGTACTGCTCAGGCTCCACCTCAAAACGGCCGCACGACGAAAACAAAGGGTTGACGATATTCATGTCATTGCTGTCAATGAAGATCAGAATTTCAGCGGCTTCTTCATCTTCAACCGAAGCCTCAACCTTGCTCATGGTGCTAAAGCTCACTGAATCATATTTTGCTTTGAGATAGGCAACAACTTCTTCGGTCGTAGTCGGTGCCTCAACATAGAAGAGGTTCTTCTTAGCGACATCCCATGAATCATTGAAGAGCTTCATGAACGGCTCATCAAAATCCGTTTCGTCGTCTTCGGCCAAAACACCAAGATTAACCATTGCGGCATGCATTACCATGTTTGAATCGCAGTAGTCACCAGTGTGGCAAATCGTCGGGTCAGTTTCTTTCTTGGTGAGTTCAACAACCACAGCCATCTCTTCAACAGACAGCCAAGTTTTGAGAACATTGGAGAATTCTTTTGCTACTTGTTCGGTCGTGAAGTTCAGGTTGCGCATGATATTTAGTGGTTATGTTGTGTTGTTAGACTCTATTATATAGTTACCATATTTAGCGTCTACTAATATAAACGTATCGATAGAATATATTAATAGTGATGACGTATCAAAAAGAAGATTTTAGATAAAAGAATTTCGCTCTTAAAAAACAAACTTCACACACACTCTGCCAAACCGTCTTTCGGGGTTGCTTTTGACCTTACATCTCATGAACAGGAATATTGATAACCAAGTCAATTGCTGTGTAAGCCCATGTGCCTATTACTTGTGTATAGATATTAGGAACACTATCAGGAGCGAAAGCAAACCAGGAAGACATGACAACGACTGCTGCCATGAGCATGAGGTCAGCATTGCGCTCAACAGATTCTTGAAGCGTGATTAAAGCTTCAGGTAGCGTTTTATGTGACTCAAGCGTCGTGTGCATGAGAAGTAGAAGCTTCAATTTGCAGAGACGCCATGCTAGGTAGCACAAGCATATCGATGCTATGGGTGGTATTAATGATAAATACTTAAGTTGAAATACTGTTCTCATGTCCTTTCCTTTATTGTTCTTTTAATAGTTAACGGGGCGTGCATTGTGAACTTGACTTTGACTCAGCTCGGTCCACAACCCTGAATTTACGACTTAGATTTTGCGCTTTACTGCTTTCGCTGGAGGTTTGGTCGGTACTACACGATGCAATTTCTCAAACAACTCCTGCCTTCTGAAATATTCTCTTGGGTCAAGTGATCCAATCTTCTCTTTCAAACCATCAGAAAAACAATCAACTGCTGCAAAATTCGGTGTATAGCTGAACGCTGATGCTCGGCCTGTTGGATATAGCTCCATCATTTTAAGTAGAAATTCTCCATTTTCCTGAAGCCTGTCAGACACGTAATACAAATTGGTCAAATCATGTTCAACCATTTCTTTGGCAAAATCCACATCATCACGTAATCGCACAGATGCACATGCAAACGCATTATTGTCGTTTAGTAGGGCATTCCTAATTAAGTCTTTATCATCAAGTAAATCTGCTGATGCGAACCTTAAGGCTCTATACCCAAACAATCTTGATGCCACCATCATGACTTCTCTGTCACTTCCTTCTGCTGGATATTTTTCAAAGTACTCTTCTGGCGATGCATAAAGTAAGTTTAGCTTTTCATCTCCTGGACTCAATTCTTCTTGTGGTGTGTAGGACATATCTCTCTCCTGTCATATATATCTATGATAAGAAATCAAAAAGCAAAGTCAACGACATTGGATATCTACTCATTGTAAAAACTTGACTTTTCATGCCGATTTAGCAAGATAAGGAGATATATAGGAGAGAAAAATAATGAGCTACCCAAAGAAAGGAAAATTCTATAAGAGTGATGAAGAAAAGCGAGATCACAGACAAGAATTGGTTGATACCGTTATAGAGAAAATGAAGGAGGCTGTTAAGTATGAAAAGCCTTGGTTTGTTTGTGATGAGCTTCCATACAACAGGATGACAGGTGAGCCTTATCGGGGTTCAAACTTTGTAGCCCTAACTGTCCAGGGCCGTTCAGATCCGAGATGGCTTACATTCAAACAGATTCAAGAATTGGCTGAGAAAGATGGGATTGAGTACAGCGTGAAGGGTCAGAAGGGAACGATGATTCAGCGTTGGATTCCTGCCTATGACAAGGAAAGTAACGAGAAGGTAGAGAAGGGAAGTGGTGAAGAGCCTGAGGATGGAAAAACTTTTGCTCGGGGTGGTTGGAAGTTTTACGCAGTATTTAACGGTGAACAAATCGCAAACTTTCCCCCTTTTCAAAAGAGAGACAAGGAATTTGAGAACTACCAACCAGCCGAGATGCTAATTGAAAGCATGAAAGAAGCGGGATTGAAGTTTGAGCATCATGGCGAAGGGAAGGCTTACTATATACCTTCCAAAGATGAGGTTTGGCTTCCTCACAAAGATCGCTTCAAGACTGAGGGACTCTATTATCGGACTGCTCTTCATGAGATTGGACACTCAACCGGCCATCCTACCAGGTTAGATCGTGATCAAACCGGCTCTATGAGAAGTCCTAACCAGGAGTCTCTTCATAAGTATGCGAAAGAAGAATTGGTGGCTGAGCTATCGTCCTATTTTGTAGGTGCTGAACTTGGTATTCCTTATGACTCATCAGCACATGAGAACCATGCGGCTTATTTGAAGAGTTGGATAAGCGCTTTGGAAGATCCAGAAAAGGGAAAGCAGTTCTTTGCTGAAGCCGTCAAGGACGGAGGCAAGTCCGCTGACTTCCAAATCAAGCTTGTTCATGCAAAGGTATTATCTCTTGAGAACAACCAAGCTATTGAACATGATCAGACTTTGAGCCAGTCCGCTAAGTCAGTTCAACTACCTACGATAGAAAAAATTCAAGAGCCTGTGCCTGTGAAAAGGCAAAAAGAAAAAGAAGGGGCTTTGGCTAGGTAAAACTCTATGCGTTGACTTTGCGCAACATTGTGCTAAATTGGTTTCATAATAACAAAAAGGAGAAATATGAAACTAATCAGCATTAAGAAAAAGAATGGCTTCTCAATATTGGCGATCATCCTAGTGATAGTCGCCGTTATTGTTGCAATCGGTGTATGGGCATTGTCAGGTGAGTCTAATTCCGGTAGCTCTCAAAGCACGACATCAGACGTTCAGGCGTCCTCAATCTTGAACGATACAGGTTCTATCATGTCGCAGTTTGACAGGTTGATCATCAGTGGGTATACCGCTGAAAGAATAATTTTCAAGCCTAACGAAAACAACCCTTACAACTTGCTTGATCCTAATAGCGGGATCGCTGCCATGAGACCTCCTTCAGGTGTTATCCGTGGTGAAGCTGCTATACCAGAAGGAATGTATGTCTACACCAAGACAATCAAGGGAAATCAGATAGGCACTGAGAAAAATGACTACGGAATTATCGTAGCTGGTGTGAAGGCTTCAACATGTAGGCGTTTGAACTACAGTCTTTATGGAAGTGAGACAATTCCGAAAGTTAGTGCAGTCGCTAATTCGGCTGCATTCGTGAGCGGTGCAACTGCTGCTGATCCAACTTCTACTACATTGATTGATTTATCTACCAATGACGCTCTTATCGGTTGGGCGAAAGGTTGCGTAGCAAGTACATCTTCCGATAGTGATGAGAACGTATTCTTCCGAATCATGAAGCCCAACTAATTTGGCATTAACAAAAAGAGACTCGCAAGGGTCTTTTTTTATTGGTCTGGATATCTTGATGTTGACTTTGGTACTTGCTTTCTCCTTGGAATTTAGTATAACTTGTATATAACCATCGGGAAAAGCAATGAGTCAAGAAAACCAAGAGAGAATAATCACGGATATTAATGCCGATCTAGTTCTCAACCTAGATCCAAAGCGAAAGCAGTTTTATGAAACACTAGAAGGGAAGAGAAAAGACTACTTCCTTCACATGTCCAGGGCAGACCAGGAAGCGTTGTTGAAGGGTGGTTTAGATCCTGCCGAAGAAGAGTTGATGTGGAAATATGCGTCAACCCTTTCGTTAAGAATTATAAACAAGGGCTTTGGGCTGTCTGATCGTGCAAAGCGAATCGGGAAAATTGGCCGTATCTCATTAGTGCTTGCCCTTGTCGCGGGCCTATCTGGAATTTTTACTTCCACTTACTTGAAGAATCAGAAGATTCAATCACTAATTCCAGCTAGTGCAATAGCAGTCAGTGAATCCAAGCTAGAAATCAACGCAGTTCAAAATGAGCTAATCAAGCCTGACCAACTAAAGACTCCAGCAGACTTCCTATTGTCTGTAAAGGATTGCTCACCAATGGGCGACATCAGCGATAGCTTCTACCAGGCGAACGGAAAAGCATTCTGTAAGCAAGACGGCTTAAAGGTTTGGTTAGCTGGATATGTGCATGTACAAAACGATTACGGCAACCAAGCTCAAGCCGTTTTACTAAAGGTAGAGGGCGGTCAGGTTGTCAACGTGGAGTTTGCACCAGGTGCACGCAATCCGTTCAACGGCGTCACGTCAGTATCGTTAGGTAGTGTAGAAAAAGAGTTGTTGGCAGCATTTAAAAAAAATAACAAAGGAGAAGGGCATGAGTAAGATGACAGATATTTTTGACATTTGGAATTTCCTAACCACGCACATAGTAACCGGATTGATTCCGTTCATTTCTATTGTGTTGTTAGTGTTGTACGCACTAGGTCACAGTAGGCATAAAGAGGTTGTTCGCCGTGGAGAAGAAGAGAAGTTCACTATCAAGGCGTTCGCCTTCAGTCCAGCATTGAGCGTCTTCAATTGGGTCAACGGGGTTTTAGATTTCGCAGTCGGTGGAATTCTCAAGGCTGTTCATAAGTTCGCATGGGTGCCTTGCATGAATATTCTAGACAAGGTGCTTCCTGACTCTGCGATTGAGAAGGCAGTCCAGGCGACAGTAAGCCAGGACGATATAGCAAGCTTGTCATTCAAGAGCCGTTTCAAAATGGCAGAGGACGAATTTGACAAAGGAGCAAACGCTTTCTGGTGGAATAAAGAGCGTGCTCCTGACTTTCGCAATATCTCCCCTGTGATTTCTGGCCGCTGGTTCAACGGTAAGCCTGTTGAGAATTACATGCACATGTTTGCGGCGCCTCGCAACTTCTACCAGGTGGTGAAGGCCGGTGTGTTGGTGTTCATTGCTGCTGCGGTGGTCTCTTTTGCTCTTTATCGTCCTGATGCTACTTTTGGCTTCACTCCTGATCGTGTCCTTGCTGAGCAGATAGTTGCGGTAACAAAGAACGAAGCTGTGTTCGGTAGCAACCAGGTGACAGAAGATGAGAGGTTTGATAGTGCCTATAGCATGGTTATAGGTGCGGACTACACCATCTTCCCTCGTATCTTGTTCGCCTTGTTCTTCGCCGTAGGTGTAGCTGGTGTGTTCATTGAGCGCCGTTATGTTGCCTTATACAAGAAGCATGGTGTTCCTTTCGTCAAAGACAACTATGAAGAATTCGCTTTTCAAAATAGAGCCGAAGAGATCCAGACTTACAAGAGAAATCTAAGTGCTGGCAATACTCGTGCAACGGGCTTTGATCGTGTAGCTCCATTAATCGTAGCTTTTGAGTCAACTGGTGCGTTTGAGGAAAGAGGTATGGTGAATTCTCGTCGTAAAGGTGATCCGGTTGTGCAGTCACTAACTGACTTGGCACAGAATACACAGGTGTACGGTGGTACTGGTGCAGGTAAGAGTGAGTTGATTTTGAAGCCAATGGCGAGAGCTTTTTGCGAACTTAAAAATCAATACATAGGTGTAGAAGAAGCATACTCTCAAATGTTTGACCTTAGAACTGACAGGCTTACTCAAGTTGCAATTGATGCAGGGTGTCTTAAACACTATCGCAAGTTAGCTGAGCCGAAAATTTCAGTTGCTATGGCAATCATGGATATTAAGTCTGTACTTTGGAAAGATTTGATGCCAATCGTTGAGAAGAATCACTTACAAGACAAATTTCAAATCATAGGGGCTGACGCTGAGGCGGGTGAGCTTGCGGTTGATTTGTTGAGCAACTGTGATCCAGAGAAGTTCGTGGCGTTCATCAATTCTCTTGAGTCACAAATGGGTGGCGAAATGAGTAACGACTTCTGGAAGAAGTCAGGGTTGAAGATTACAAAACATATTTCTGATATTGCCTACTTATTTGCTAGGACAACGGGCGGTCGCATGTACATGAGAAATAATAACACCAAGGTGTGGTCTCCTGCATTCATTCAAAATCTTGCTGTGTACGATAGCACTGCTGAATTGTTGCATTCCTGTGTAAAAGCGATTCAGTACGACTTAGAGCACTATCCTGAGCGCTTAGCTGATGTATTCACTCTAGAGAGAGTGCGTTCTGTAGAGTTCATGCTTACCGAATGGGAAACTATGCCATCTGAAACTAAGGGCGGTATCCAGGCAACATTAAGCGTCATCATGGCTGGTTTTGAAAACGCCAAACTTTCTGTATTCATGACTGGTGTGGGCGACAATATTGTAGAAGTTGGAGAACTTTGGAATAAGCTAACTGCTTTCAATTTAGACACTGATCGATACAGTAACGCAGGTAAATTCGTATTATTGTTCATCAAGACACTTATGTTTGAAGAAGCTGCAAAAAGACAAATGCGTTACTCAACGAAATTGATTCAGATTGCAAACCGTTTCAAGTCCGAGTTCCCAAGCACTTTCAAGACTACTCCTGCAATTGAGGTAATTCCTGTGTCTTGGCTTGGAAGTAATGCACAAGAGTTGGTCGGCAAGTATCAAGAGCTATGCGACATCATCCAGGGTGTTGATGGTGAATGGGTGGTTGGAACCTATAGCAGCAAATTGAAAGAGTTTGCCAAGATTGATCTGGAGGATAAAAACCCAGAGTCTGTGCATCAAATGGCTCGTGACGCTTTATCAATAGCTGCAAGAATTTATGAGTTAGAGCCTCGTCATGCTACAGAGTGCGTTTCTATGGGTGCCTTCGATCCTAGTGTCTTGAATGCTGTTCCTAGCGATACAAAAGAAGAAGCGAAGCGTAAGGAAGAGCTTATGCACTTGTACTACCAATACGAAGACGCTACTACTCGTGTCAGAAGAGAGCACATGCTTTTCATGGGTGACGAATATCAGCAATTAATTACTGTTGATAAAACTGGTGGATGCTATAACGACAGTAATTTCCCTAACATTTCTCGCTCAACTTCCTTCAAGTATTTCGTGGCAACACAGACCTACGCTGCATATGTTGAAAAAGTAGGCAAAGAAGTGGCAGACAACTTCTTAAACCAGATGCGTAGCCAATATTATCTTGCTACTGAAGATAAAAGTACTGGCGAAATGGTAGAAGGCTTATCAGGTAAAGCTGACTTGTTTGACAATCCATTCAAAGGAATTGAATTGAAGGCATCTGGCAAGTTAACAGGTGTGAAGGGCTACAACAATTTCAATGCTTTCGTGTCTCGGGCAGTTAGTGAGAATAGACAAAATGCAGAGTTTAACAAGAGCTACAAGTATGATCATGACATTTTTACAGTCGCTGAGCCTCTTGAAGTATCAGCAAACGATATTGAGTTTGACGGAATTGTGAGTTCAATTTTCAACGGCATGCCTAAGCTTGAGCTTGCAAGTATGAAAAATCACTTTTTGGATGAGTCTAAGATACCAGCATATAGAAGGACAGGTTCAGCTTCTCAGGGCTACCAGGACAACAAGGATGCTATTCAGTCAGCTTGGGCTGAGTCGCGCGACAAGATGAACACATCTCATCAACAGTTCTTGACTCAAAATATCAAGAAGGATGTATCAGTCTATAGTGCCACTGAATTTGTTGCTCAAGGTAACATTCATGCTTTTGTGATTGTTCAGCGTGCGGGTGTGACTATCAAAGACCAAGTGATTGTTGCACCAGAGAGTTACTACAAAACTTGATATCTTCAATACGCAATAAAAGGGTGGCTTCGGCCACCTTTTTATTTTTCTGCTATTGACTCTCGCCAATATTTTAGTATAACTAATATATCACTTATATATATACCAGAATGAAAATCATTTACGACGAAGAATATTTTGAAGAGCCAGATGAAGAGATTGGAGCAATGGTAATTCCTCCTTTAGTGGGTGTCGTAACTGCGGCGAAAACCGAAACGGCTCACTTAATACTTTTGCAGCTAGAGAAAGATATACAACGCCAGGCTGAGGTGAACGTTACAAAAGCACCGATTGACAAGAATCTGATCAATCACTTCAAGACGATTCAAACCAAAGCCATTGAGATACAACGAGAAAAAGAGAAGGAGGAGAGGAAATGACACACAAAGTTTTAGTTCAGCTTGAAAGCGACATTGAAGCCCAAGCACAAAAAAATCTGGCTGAAGCCGATGCGAAGGGCAAGCCTTTACTCGATGCTAGTGCCGTAATGGCGTGGAATCTTTGCTTGGACAAGATTTTCAGTCAGGGGCAAGATCTAACACCAGAGCAAATGTTAGAAATCGAAAATGCAAGAACATCAAACATGAAGAAGGACTAATGATATGGCACAAAATAATCACATAGCCACTTGGCGAGACATGATGGAAAACGAAGCGATTTCATGGGCGGCGATTGGCGACTTCCTTTATCCACCAGATTGGATGAAGTCATTAGGTAGGGCGGTAATTACCACTTGCGACATGTTTGGTCACGGCTTCATTTTGAAGATGCTTGCGACACTAGCGAAGATCATCATGTTCTTCATCTTCTTATTTGTCATGTGGGTTCCTTACTGCGTGTTTTTTGAAGGCGCTAGGTTCTTCATTGCAAGCTGGATCAGGTTGGTCAACGGGTTGGGGCAACGAGAGTCCTTATTTAAGAATTTATGGTTTTGTGGCGGTTACACCTTTGCACTAGCTTTTGTCTACGTGCCTTGGTTGCTTCCAATGTTTTACAGAGCGGTTTCATGGCAGGAAATTTTAGAGTATGCACACATAATATAACGGAGATGATATGGAAGAAAATTTAAACGAAAACAAGAAGAGCTTAACCAAGAAACAAATCGTTGTTGGTGTCACTGTAGCTGTGTTATCAATCGGGGCAGTCTATCAGTACAACAAGTTCAGCGTGAAGGACGAAGCGAAGAGCGCATTGAAGGCCGGGGCTGAATCATTGAAAAATCGTGTTCACGAGAAAGCTGGTGTCCTTAAAGACAAAATGCGTGAACGTGATGAGAAGTTTAATACTGCTACTGTAGGTGTAGATACTCGCAACATGGGTGAAAATCGCTTCATTCCAATCAAGGAAACTAACGGTCAAATTGAGATCAACAAGCTTTCAATCTCAGCGAAGAATGCAGACATGTTGTTATTGGCTGCGGTTCAGGCTGGTGACTTGGATAACGTGAAATCATATGTGGAGCAGGGTATCAATTTGAACTTCACAAACAACAAGCTTTGCGTTCAGCGTTACGACACAAACGAAGTCGCTGATGTGCCTACAAATATCGATCAGTTGAAGCAAGCCGTTCGCTACCAGGGCAGTAAGCCAGGCTACACATTGATGACTGATTGCAGCAAGCTTTTCATTTTAGAGTCAGTAAAGGGTATGCGTGCTCCTACAGGCAACGAAGAAGTCTATGCAATCAGCAATTATGGCTTCACTGAAGAACAGATACGCCTACCAGACAGCAACACTTACAAGCAACAGTATTTGAGAGCGAAGCAAGCGGACTTGGAAGCTATCAAGCTTCAGCAGTCAAAAGAAGATGTGTTCAACTACCTTGTTGACCATACTGACTTCTTCCGCAATAGCAACCATGAGCAATTACCTTGGGTGTTCCGCAATACAGAGCTTCCTTTCAGTGTTCGCATGAAAGCTCTTCGCTCTTATATGGAAGTGTTAGCTAATCCGTCCAAGATGAACCGTGTTGCCAACGTGGATGCATACAATAAACTAGCAAACGAGTTGATTGATAGTGTCGCTCAAGGAGCGCAGGCAGGGAGCTTCAATGCTCAGATTTCTTCTGAAGTGAAAAACGAAGTGGAGAATTCAGCGAAAGCAAATTCCAAGATGGATGCTGACTTCAAGTTGTTCGTCAATGAATATATTGCAACAGCCGGGAAGTACAACGCTGTGCTTAAAGACTTGAACACAAACGGCTCATCTCACGACGAGTTGAAGCGTGTCGGTATTAGCTATCAGTCTGAACTTGAGTTGTCGTTGTCTGCATTCAAAGAAAACGGCATGAGCTACCAGAAAAGTAAGCAGAACATGCTTTTCTACGGAAACAAGGGTTACGGTAATGGCTTCCACTTGGCTGAGAAAACAAATTATCTTATCAAGTCTTTGAACATGATGTTAGACAGTCAGTTAGTGAACTTGAATCGCCAATACTATGACGGCTCTACAATCCTTCACTATTTGTCTGACTATCCTAATGTTGCGGGTGTGGGTGAAAATGAAGGGCAAACAATCGGTATCCTAAACAGATACTTGTTGAACAAGGGTGCAAATCCTAACTTGTTGAACAAGAAAGGTCAGACTGCACTTGAAGTTGCGATGACTAATAATCAAAGTGCCGGTGGTCTTCAGACTTACAAGCCACTTCTTGCCTCTTACCAGAACATCAACTACCAGAAATGATGAAGAAGCATTTCATCATTATCAGTGCACTCTACTTGCTTCTTGAGGTTGTCTACAATCTCGGACTCGTAGAGTTCTTAACCAGCAAGAACACAGAAATTTCAGCTTATGACATGCTTGAAAGCTTCGGTAAATTTCTGTCTTCTGTTGGGCTATCCCTACTTGCCATCAAGCTCATCCAGGACAACAAGAAAAAGCTTGTGGCTGCATGCCTGTTGATCCCATGTTTGTTCGTTGTGGAGACAGCAGTCTTCAATAGTATTGTTGACAACCTTCCGCAGGAAATGAAGGTCAATGCTTACTATGCGGGTGTGTATCGCAACGGTGTCTTGAATGGCTCTATTGAGGACAAGGCGCTGTCTGATCTGACTCCTTACAACCGTGTCGTCTTGGCGAACATTGGCAGCTACGCCGCCGGGACTCGTGTGAGATTAGCCGTTGACGGTCTGTTGTCCGGTCCTGCGAGCCAGCTTGACGTCGACGGCCTCTATGAGAACTACGCGAAGCTAAGCGACTCACTCAACCCTCTGTACGAGGTCTATGCGCTAGAGTCAAAAAAGGTGGCCGAGTTCAAGGGCATGCTAGGGGAAGAAGCGCTTCACAGGTTCAAGCGTCGTTCTAACGGGATCGCACCAGGTCTAACCAGGGCCCAGTTCTTCCAAGCTCTCGCTGGTCACTCGCCTTCAGTCGCACGCTTCAACGAGACAGTTTTCATCAAGCCAAACGAGAAGCTAGGCGTACCAGGCTTGAAGGGTGCGGATCTGCCTCTAGGAATGGACAAAACGGCCTTCAGGGCGTTTATCAAGGATCAGGTTGCACTTGCTGCGTCTAAGTCCAAAATCAGCGTAGCGACGGTGGACAACCTTCCTTATACACGAGAGCTTGTGGCAAGCGTGGTCATTCCTCCTATAGCCTTGGCTTTGTCCTTCGTGTCGATCGTTCTCAACGCTTCAGCCTTGCTCTACGCATTCAGGAAGTGGCTTGTGGTTCTACCAGGTGCGGTGGTGGTGGTTTTCGCATGCACTGCCGGCGCCAATCCTCATGGCTTCGTTCAGACGATACACAGGGCGGTGAGTCTCGAGGCTGGTCTATACGGTGCGCTGTCGCCAGTAGCGAATGTCATACATGTAGCCTTCATCAATGACGAGTCTCCCAACGTTGCGGAGGTGATCGTGGTCAAGCGGCCTGTCAGCAGCGGTTGTAAACTGATACAGGCAGCGATTGAAAACTGATACACCATTTTGAGAAGATGGCCGCTTTGCGGAGCGGCCTTGAAACCCA